>JAZBOA010000148.1:0-13518 GCA_036350935.1 Anderseniella sp.
CGCCAGCGCCATCGCTTCCTCCGGGCGGGCAAACTCAAGCTGCGTCTGGTGGCGCGAGGCCCACAGCGCCTGCATCAGTTCATCCGCTGCCGCCTTGCCCGCTGCCTCGTCGGTTGCCGTAACCACCACGTTGGGCCCGATATCGGCCACGTCCGACCAGGGAAACCCGATCTGCAGCGAAGCGCACACAATGCCTGGCCGCTGTTCGACTTCGTTTGCCTGTTCAAGCAGCCCCGGCATCGGCTGACCTGGCGCGGTCTGGCCATGGTTGGCCGCGTCCATCATCGGGATTCGCGCATGGAAGAGCTGCGGGCGCGGTGCGCCGTCAAACACTTGCTGCACCAGCCGAGCCATGTGCAGCGCCCGCTCGCGTTGGTCCACATGCGGATAGGTGCGGTAACACATCATCAGGTCCGCAGCTGCCACCATCTCCGGCGATACGTTGGCATGCATGTCCAGCGTTGCCGCCACCAGTGCGTCAGGCCCGGCCAGCCGCCGCACCTCGCCCAGCAGTTCACCCTCCGCATCGAGGCTTGTTTGCGTGACCATCGAACCGTGCAGCGCCAGGATGATGGCGTCGAACCGCTCAGCCGCCCGCAGCGGCGCCGTGATCAGTTCCTTCACCAGCGCCCAGTCGGCTGCGGCCATCGGGCCGGACGGGCTGGCCGAGGCCGCAAGTGGCAGCGTCAACTCCCAGCCATACGCGGCAGCCGCCTCGATGAACCCGCCGATCTCGGTGTTTGTGTTCTTCAGAACCGACGCCGCCTCCAGCCCCTCGTGCCAGTAGCGCGTCTGGAAATCCGCCTTCGTGGTCGCAATGCGGTTGAAGGTGTTGGTCTCATGCATGATCTCGGCAAGCAGCACCCGTTTCATCTGTGCGTCTCCCCGCATCTGGCAATCAGCCCAGGCAGGTCCTGCCATCCGATCCGCCGGTCAGGCGCATCACCGCCGGCAAACTTGTCGCTGCCATGCGCATCCGTCATTCCGCCCAGCGCTTCATAAAAGCCGATGGCCTTCGCGTTGGCCTCGAAAACCCACAGGCACAACGAGCTGCCGCCCCGGTTCAATGTCTGACGCGCCGCATCGGCCATAAACGCCCGTCCCAGCCCGGTGCCGCGCGCAGCCGTGCCCACATGCAGGTGCTCCATGGTCTGGTCATAGCCCTTGTCCACGCCCGCCTTGAGCCCGCTGAACCCGATCACCTCGCCCGCGTCACCCAGCGCTACCCTCACCATCGAATAACTGCCATTGGCCAGCGCCGCTCGCCAGTAGGACAGCCGCTCGCTGTCCACCTGCCCGTCGAGATAGTCATCCGGCAGGATGCCGCGATATGTGGCCTTCCAGTTGTCCGCATGCAGCCGCGCTATGGCATCGGCATGGGAAGGCCCGGCCTCGACGATCTCAACCATGAAGAAGCACCTCGATCGCCTGGGTCCGCTTCTGCACTACAGGCCAGTCTGCCATCTGGTTGCGGATCCAGGTCATCTGCCGCTTGGCATAGTTGCGCGACTGCCGCTTGGCCAGTTCCACCGCCTGGGCAATGGCCAGTTCGCCCGCCAGCATGTCGGCCAGTGGCTTTACGCCGATGGCTTTCATGACCGGCACATCCTGTGGCAGCCTGAGCGCCAGCAACGCCTCCACTTCCTTGGCGGCGCCCATCGCCATCATGCCCTCGAAACGCGCGTCTATAACTGCGTAAAGCTCGTCCCGCGGTGGCACGATGGCCACTCGACGCACAGCCACGCCTTTCAGCACTGACGCTTCCTTCGCTGCGAGAAAGTGCGCCGACAAAGGCTTTCCCGTCGCCTCGATCACTTCCAGGCACCGCACGATGCGCTGGCTGTCGCCCGGCTCCAGACGTGCCGCGTCCTCAGGCGCCAGCCGTGCAAGCTCGGCATGCAGGGCGGGCGCGCCTTCTGCCTTCAGCCGCTCCCGCCAATGGTCACGCACGCCTTGCGGCACCGGCGGCACATGCGACAGCCCCTCCTCCAGTGCCTTGAAGTAAAGCCCGGTGCCCCCGGTCACCACCGGCACCTTGCCTTGCGTCCAGGCAGCCTCCATCTCCTGCCGCGCCGCCGCCAGCCAGCGCCCGGCAGACCACACCTCACCGGGCGGCACGGTGCCGTAGAGGCGGTGCTGTGTTGCCCGTTCATCGGCTTCGGTCGGGCGCGAGGTGAGTACCCTCAGTCCGGCATAAAGCTGCATGGCGTCGGCGTTGATGATCACGCCGTCCAGCTCGCGCGCCACCTTGATGGCAACAGCCGACTTGCCGCTGGCGGTCGGCCCTGCAATAAGGACGGCGGTTTTGTTTCGGGAACTGTTCATGCCGCAACTCCTATCGCTGATTGCCGATCCGCAAAAGGCCCCTTTGACGCAAGACGTGATCGACACCGTGCGCGCCGCCGCCGTGTCGCTTGGCGCCTCACTGGCTGACGGACGCTGGCTGTCGCCTGGCGAAGCCTGGGAGACTCCGGTCGAGGACCTGCCACCCGAAACCATCGAGGCCCTGCGAATGCGGATTGCAGGCGCGCCGGCCGACGTCAATCTCGTTGCGCAACCAGGCCTGCGCCGGCTGCTGCTGGCCGACATGGACTCCACCATGATCGAGCAGGAGTGCATTGACGAACTGGCCGATATGGCCGGCGCCGGCGAGGCGGTGCGCGCCATCACCGCGCGCGCCATGAACGGCGAGCTGGAGTTCGAGGACGCCCTGCGCGCCAGGGTCCGGACGCTCGAAGGGCTGCCCGCCGGCATCATTGCCGAGGTGATCGCCAGCCGCATCAGTTTCATGCCCGGCGGCCGCGAACTCATCGCCACCATGCGCGCCATGGGCGCCCATTGCGCGCTGATCTCCGGCGGCTTCACCCACTTCACCGCCCATGTGGCAGGCACGCTCGGCTTCGACCAGCATCAGGCCAACCAGCTGCTCGAGGAAGCCGGCAAGCTGACCGGCAAGGTCGCCGAGCCGATACTGGGGCGCGACGCCAAGGTGACGGCGCTCAACCGCATTGCCTCCGGGCTTGGCATATCGCCTGCCGAGGCGCTGACCGTCGGCGATGGCGCCAATGACGTACCAATGCTCAAGGCCGCCGGTCTGGGGGTGGCGCTGCATGCCAAGCCTGCCGTGCGCGCGCAGGTACCGGTGCAGGTCAACCACGGCAACCTGACGGCGCTGTTGTTCCTGCAGGGCATCCCTCGCAGCGAATTCGTCAGCTGAACGAAAAATCCCCCGGACATGCCGGGGGATTCAAGCCAGTTCAATCGCGCTTCAGCCGTTATTCGGGCTTCTTCAGCCTGAGCGCCATGAAGTGCGGATCGAAGTTGCGCTGCGCCCGCATCACCAGCATCAGGATGGATGTGTCTCCCGCCTTCTCCGCCGCTTCCACCGCCTTGCTGACATCGGCAGGCGAGCCGGCCTTGACGTCGCCAACCTCGGCAATCACGTCGCCCGGGCGAAGCTCCTTGTCGGCGGCGGGGCCATCGGCGGCCACCTCGGAAACGATCACGCCGGTTACCTTCTCGGGCACCTTGAACTTGGCGCGCAATTCGTCGGTCAGCTCTTCGACCTTCATGCCAAGCAATGCGATCTCTGCTGCGCCGGACGATGCCTCGGCCGCCTTCTGCTCCTGCGCCTCGGCCAGCTTCTCGCCGGTTTCAAGCCGGCCCAGCGTCACCGTGATCGACATCGGCTTGCCCTTGCGCAGCAGGCCGACCGTCACCTGGCTGTCGGGCGGCAGGTTGCCCACCGCCCGGGAAAGGTCGCGGCTGTCCTTCATTTCCTTGCCGTCAACCGACACGATGACATCGCCTGCCTCGATACCGGCGGCTTCAGCCGGGCTGGTGGCGGTGACGTCGGCTACAAGTGCGCCCTTGGCTTCCGACAGCCCCAGGCTTTCCACCAGGTCATCGGTGACGTTCTGGATGCGCACGCCAAGCCAGCCGCGCCGCGTCTCGCCAAACTTGATCAGCTGGTCGATGACGTTGCGGGCCGTATCGGACGGCACCGAGAATCCGATACCGATGGACCCGCCGGTGGGCGAAATGATCGCCGTGTTGACGCCGACCACCTTGCCGTTCATGTCGAACAGCGGGCCGCCCGAGTTGCCGCGGTTGATGGCGGCATCGGTCTGGATGAAGTCGTCATAGGGCCCGGCATTGATGTTGCGGTTCATCGCCGAGACAATGCCCAGCGTCACCGAACCGCCCAGGCCGAACGGATTTCCGATGGCCATCACCCAGTCGCCGACGCGCAAGCCGGACGACGAGCCGAACTCCACGTATGGCAACGGCTTGTCGGATTTCACCTGCAGCACAGCCAGGTCGGTCTTGGAATCCTTGCCCTTGAGCTCCGCCTTGAGCCGGGTGCCATCGGCGAAAATAACCTCGATCTCGTCCGCACCTTCGATCACATGGTTGTTGGTGATCACGATACCGGCGGGGTCAATGACGAATCCCGAGCCCAGTGAATTGGCGTTGCGCGGAGTATTCTCGCGGTTCTGGCCTTCCTGCTGGCGCTTGAAGAATTCCTCGAAGAACTCCCGGAACGGGGTGCCTTCCGGCACCTGCGGCATCGGCACGCCTTCGCTGGGACTGACCTTCTGGCTGGTAGAGATGTTCACCACCGCCGGCGACAGCTTGTCGGCGAGGTCCGCCACCGAGGCAGGGCCTTGCTGCGCCAACGCGAGTTTTGCGCCTGCCAGCCAGATCGCCGCCAGCAGCACCAACAGCATTGTTGCCCTGAATGCCACTACGGCCATGTGGTTGCGTACCGCGATGGCCCTGGCCTTCGCCTTCGCTCTTGTCTGGGGTGTCATCTAGGAAACTGTCTCCCGTTGTCTGGCGTCGTCCACCGGTTCATCCGCCACTTGGTGGCATAATGATGAACCTCTCTGGAGCAAATTCGCAAGGGGCCGGTTGGTTGCCGCGTCACGATGTTGTGAGGTTAGCCAGCCCCGATGATGCTCTTGCCGAGCCACACCACGACGACCCCCAGCGCCACTGCCACGATACCGGCATTGCGCAGCATGTCGTCCGGCATGCGGCTGGCGAACTCGGCCATGGTCTTGAGCCTGCCGGGCGCCACGGCATAGAGCAGGCCCTCGATCACGAGGACCAGCCCGATTGCCGTGACCAGTTCGCTCATCGCATCACTGCTGTTGCACCGGTGCCGGTGCTGTCTGCTGGGTGCCGAAGTACTGGAAGAACTCCGAGTCCGGCTGAAGCACCAGTGTTGTACCGCTGTCGGACAGGGCATTGGTGTAGGCCTGCATGGAGCGGTAGAACGCAAAGAACTCCGGATCCTGCTGGAAGGCATCGGCGAAGGTCGCGTTGCGCTTTGCATCGCCTTCACCGCGCAGGATCTCGGCTTCACGCTGGGCCTTGGAGACAAGCTCCACCGCCTGGCGGTCCGCCTCGGCCTTGATGCGGGTGGCCTGCGCCTCACCGACGGCGCGCAATTCTGCGGCTTCGGCAAAGCGTTCGGCATTCATCCGGTCATAGGTGTCCTTGAGCACGTCCGGCATCAGGTCGGTACGGCGGATCTTGACGTCTACCACCTCGATGCCCAGCGCATCGGCCTCGGCGCGCACCTGGTCGCGGATCTCGCGCATCATCGCTGCGCGGTCCTTGGAAAGGGCTGCGTCGAAGGTGCGCCGGCCATAGACCTGGCGGAGCGCTGCGTCGAGACGCGTCTCGATACGGTTCTTTGCCAGGTCGAGGTTGGCGCCCACCGTTTCACGGAACCGGCGCGGGTTGTTGACGCGGATCATGGTGATCGAGTCGACGAGGTAACGGCGGCCGTCGACCACCTGCACCGACTTGTCGGTGCTCTCGAAGAACACGATTCGGTCTTCAATCTGCACCACTTCTTGGATGAACGGTATCTTGAAATAGAGGCCCGGCTCGTTGATCTCGCGCTGGATCTCACCCAGCTGCGTGACCAGCGCCTTTTCGCGCTCGTCCACGACGAACAGCGACTGCCACACCACGAACGCCGCACCTGCGGCAAGCATCAGGCCGAATGACTTGATCGCACCCATTACTGGTTACCTCCCGCCGGCTGCTGCTGGCGCTTCTGGATTTCCGGCAACGGCAGGTATGGCACGACGCCCGTACCGCCCTGACCGCTGGTATTGCCTTCGATGATGACCTTGTTGGAGTTGGCCATGACGTTTTCCATCATCTCGAGGAACAGGCGCTTGCGCGTCACGTCCTTCGCCTTGGCATACTCTTCGTAGATCGAATTGAAGCGTTGCGCCTCACCTTCCGCCTCGTTGACCACCCGGGCCGTGTAGGCCTTGGCGTCTTCCACGATCTTGGAGGCTTCACCGCGCGACTGGCCCAGCACCTGGTTGCGGTACTGCTCGGCCTCGCGGATGAACCGGTTCTGGTTCTGCTCGGCACGCTGCACTTCTTCAAACGCATCGACCACCTGCGGCGGCGGATCAGCCTTTTCCAGCTGTACGCCAAGGATGGTAATGCCCGACTGATAGCTCTCGATGGCAGCCTGCGTCAGGGCGCGAACCTGTTCCTGGGCCTCGAAACGGCCGCGGGTACGAATTTCCTCGGCAGGCGTACGACCGACGATCTCGCGCATGGCGCTTTCAGCCACGGTACGGACCAGCCTCTCCTGCTCGCGCACATTGAAAAGGTACTGCGTCGGATCGGAAATCTTCCACTGTACGGTGAAGCGGATGTCGACCAGGTTCTGGTCGCCTGCCAGCATCTGGCTGCTGGTGGAGTTGCCGTCGCCGCCGAAATTGATCTGGTTGACCGCCTCGACCGGCAGCGTTTCCATTATCTCGATCGGCCAGGCGGCAAACTGCAGGCCCGGCGCAACGGTGCGCTGGTATTCACCCAGCCGCAGCACCACGCCCTGCTCGTCCGCCTGGATGGTGTGGAAGCTGTTGAACGCCCACAGCGCGCCAAGCGCGATAATGCCGATGATCCAAGGGCTCTTGCCGCCACCGCCTTGCGGCAGCACGGTCTTGAGCCGGTCCTGCCCCTTGCGGATCAGGTCTTCCAGATCGGGCGGTGTACCCGGCCCGCCGCTGCGGCCGCCGCCGCCTCCACCCGATGGACCCTGGCCCCAAGGACCACCACCACCGCCGCCTTGTGTATTCCATGGCATGTGCTGAGAGTTTCCCTCTTCCTGCGCCGGGAGCATAGCCCGGCAGTTACTCGCTCATTTGGTGATATAGGCAACCGGTTACAACAAGTCCATGCGTGGCTGCATTACAATCAGGCAAACAACGCACGTGCGTGCCAGCCGACGTGATCACCAATGAAGCTGGCAATGAAGTAATACGAATGGTCGTATCCTGGTTGCATTCTGAGTGTCAGGCGGTGGCCGGCCCTGGCACAGGCCTCCTCGACAAGGTGTGGCTTGAGCTGTTCAGCAAGGAAATTGTCCGCATCGCCCTGATCGATCAGCAGCGGCAGCCGCTCCGGTGCATCGGCGATCAGCGCACAGGCATCATGCGCCGCCCACGCCGCCCTGTCGCCGCCGAGATAGCCGCCCAGCGCCTTGTGCCCCCATGGGCAGTTCATCGGTGAAACAATCGGTGAAAATGCCGATACCGACTTGAATCTTCCGGGATTCTTCAGCGCGATGGTCAGCGCGCCATGCCCGCCCATCGAATGTCCCGAGATCGCCTGCCGGGACATGTCCAAGTCGAAATTGGCTCCGGCCACTTCCGGCAACTCGTGCACGATGTAGTCGTACATGTGGTAGTGCGTGCTGTACGGCGCCTGCGTCGCGTTCACGTAAAATCCCGCTCCCAGACCGAAGTCATAGGCTCCGTCAGGATCATCCGGCACGCCTTCGCCGCGCGGGGATGTGTCCGGCGCCACGATGGCCACGCCATGCTCGGCCGCATAGCGCTGCGCGCCCGCCTTGGTGACGAAGTTCTGGTCCGTGCAGGTCAACCCTGACAGCCACCACAGCACCGGCACCTTGCGGGTCTTCGCCTGCGCCGGCAGGAAGATCGACGCCGTCATCACGCACTTGCAGGCGCGGCTTTGGTGAGTGAACTGGATCTGGTCACCGTCGAAACAGCGGTTGGTTGCCTTGATCTCGATCCCGGTCATCTGGGTCCTCCTTCGCGGATATCCTGCAAGCCGTGCACAACGGGCATGATTTGCCGGTACACGTCAATGCTTGCTCTTGCCCCGGCAATGGGTTACGGGCGGCAGCGCCCGGCCGCCCAGCTGCATCAGGACTTCATGAACGCCCCATCCTCCACCATCTCCCCTGCAGGCGCCAGCGTGTCCGGCGGCCTGGCGCTGATGGCCGGAGCCATGCTGCTGCTGCCGGCCATGGACATCATGGGCAAGGCCATGTCCACCGAGCTCAACGGCATCCAGGTGTCGCTGGCCCGCTTTGCCTTCCAGGCGCTCTACCTGCTGCCGCTGCTGCTGTGGCTGAAGGGCGTCGCCGGGCTCATGCCCAACCGCATATGGCCCAACGTGGTGCGCGCATTGCTGATGGCGGGCGCGACCACCTGTTTCTTCACCTCGTTGCGCTGGTTGCCGGTGCCCGATGCCATCGCCATCTTCTTCGTCGAACCGCTGATCCTGACCATCCTCAGCGCGCTGGTGCTGAAAGAGAAAGTCGGCTGGCGCCGCCGCGTGGCAGTGGCCGTCGGGTTCATCGGCGCGCTGATCGTCATCCAGCCCAGCTACGCGATATTCGGCGCGGCGTCCTTGCTGCCCATTGCGGCCGCCACCCTGTTCGCCATCTACCTGCTTTACACCAAGGCGCTGTCCGCCTCGGAAGACCCGATGACCATGCAGTTTTTCTCCGGTCTCGTGTCGGTACCCGCCCTCGCGCTTGTTTCCATGGCAGGCACCGGTGCGGGGCTCGAACTGTTCACCCTCACCTGGCCCTCGAGCCAGCACTGGATCATGCTGGCGGCTGTCGGCCTCATCGCCACCGTCGGCCACCTGATGGTGGTGCACGCGTTCCAGCGCGCGCCCGCCTCGGTGCTCGCCCCGTTCACCTATATCGAGATCGTATCGGCCACCGCGCTCAGCTACCTGGTTTTTGGCGAAATTCCGCAAGGCATGAAATGGCTCGGCATTGCCATCATCGTCGGCGCCGGGCTGTATGTCTGGTGGCGCGAGCGGGTTGCAGCGGCCTAACCCTTCGCCCGCCTCACCTCACGCTCCAGCACATCAAGAAACCGCGACCGGTCCTTCTGCGAATAAGGCTTGCCACCACCGCCCTGGTTGAGCGGGTTGGCGGCGCGCAGGTCCGCCATCAGGTCGCGCATGGCGAGGATCTGGCCGATATTCGCAGCATCCAGCACATCGCCATTGTGCTTGAGCACCCGCGCGCCCGCCTCGACGCAGCGCGCGGCGAGCGGAATGTCGCCTGTAACGCAGATGTCACCGGGTCCGGCGCGCTCGGCGATCCACTTGTCCGCCACGTCCGGCCCGCCATCCACCACCACCGTTTCCACCAGCGGGTCCGGGTCGGGCCTGATGCCGCCATTGCTGACGATGAACACACGAACCGCGTGGCGGCTTGCCACGCGGACCGTTTCCGCCCGCACCGGGCAGGCGTCTGCATCAACGTAGATGGCGGTCAAAAAACGACCACGGCGCGGATCGACTCACCCGCATGCATCAGGTCGAAGCCCTTGTTGATGTCCTCCAGCTTGAGGATGTGGGTGATCATCGGGTCGATCTCGATCTTGCCGTCCATGTACCAGTCGACGATGCGCGGCACGTCGGTGCGCCCGCGTGCGCCGCCAAACGCCGTGCCCTTCCATACCCGGCCGGTGACCAGCTGGAACGGCCGGGTGGCGATTTCCTGTCCGGCGCCGGCCACGCCGATGATGATCGACTCGCCCCAGCCGCGGTGCGAGCACTCCAGCGCCTGGCGCATCACCTTGACGTTGCCGGTGCAGTCGAAGGTGTAGTCCGCGCCGCCGATCTGGTCGGCGCCACGCTTGGTCATGTTGACGATCTCGGCCACCACGTCGCCCACCTTGGTGGGGTTGATGAAGTGGGTCATGCCGAACTTGCGGCCCCACTCTTCCTTGCTGTCATTGATGTCCACGCCGATGATCATGTCGGCGCCGGCCAGCTTCAGACCCTGGATCACGTTGAGCCCGATGCCGCCGAGGCCGAAAACGGCGGCGGTTGCGCCCTGGTTTACCTTGGCCGTGTTGAACACCGCGCCGACGCCGGTCGTCACGCCGCAGCCAATATAGCAGATCTTGTCGAACGGCGCCTTCTCGTCGACCTTGGCTACCGCGATCTCCGGCAGCACCGTGTGATTGGCGAAGGTCGAGCAGCCCATGTAGTGGAACACCGGCTTGCCCTTGTAGGAAAACCGCGACGTGCCGTCCGGCATCAGGCCCTGGCCTTGCGTGGCGCGGATGGCGGTGCACAGGTTGGTCTTGCGCGACAGGCACGAGGGACACTGGCGGCACTCGGGCGTATAGAGCGGAATGACATGGTCACCCGGCTTCACCGAGGTGACACCAGGCCCCACTTCAACCACGACACCGGCGCCCTCGTGGCCCAGGATTGCCGGAAACAGGCCTTCCGGATCTGCGCCGGACAGCGTGAATTC
Source organism: Anderseniella sp. (assembly GCA_036350935.1). Classification (GTDB taxonomy): domain Bacteria; phylum Pseudomonadota; class Alphaproteobacteria; order Rhizobiales; family Aestuariivirgaceae; genus Anderseniella. Next base: position 10,583 of record JAZBOA010000148.1, read on the forward strand.
GTCCGTATGGCAAATTCCGGTGGCCTTGATCTCGACCATGACCTCGCCTGCCTTCGGCCCTTCAAGATCCACCTCGACGATCTCAAGCGGCTTGCCCGCCTCGAATGCAACTGCTGCCCGCGTCTTCATGAATCGTTCCTCCCATGCCGGACCTGTCCGGAATCTGTTGTGTGCCCTTCTGGATGTCCCGCATCTTTGAACATCGCTGCCGTTCCTGACAAATCATTATTCGGCAACTGACGCAAATCCCGCCAGTTGATCGAAACCGCGCCGCCTGGCCGGTCAGCAGGCAGAAATTCGCTTCAACCTGCGGTCAATCAGGCTCACCAGTTGAGAAAGAGTCTGGAAACGGCGGCTTTTTTCGTGACAGTATCGATTTGATCGGGCTGGAGGATGGTCAGGTCAAGCGTTCAAAGGGAGATAACTGATGAAGTCAGATGACAAACTGTTGCAGGTTCTGCAGTCGCCAAGGACGAGCCGCCGCGATTTCATTCGCTATGCGGTCGCCACCGGCGTCACTGCAACTTTTGCCGGGTCGATGTTCGACAAGGCCCGCGCAGCCACCCCGCAGAAGGGTGGATCGTATATCCAGGCACTGACCGGCGGCGGCACCAAGGACGTGCTCGACCCGGCCCAGACCAACGACAGCTACATGATCAACGTCGGCAACCAGCTGCGCAACAACCTGACGGAAATGTCTCCGGACGGTCAGCTGCGCTCGGAACTGGCTGAAAGCTGGGAAAGCCCCGACGCCAAGACCTGGGTGTTCAAGCTGCGCAAGGGCGTCGAGTTCCACAATGGCAAGACGATGGACTCGAACGACGTGGTGGCCTCGTTCAACCATCACCGCGGCGAGGGCAACAAGTCGGCAGCCTCCGGCCTCACCAAGCAGATCACCGACGTGAAGGCTGACGGCGACAACGTGGTATTCACCCTTGAAGGCCCCAACGCCGACTGGCCGTTCATTGTGTCCGACTATCACCTGCTGATCTGCCCGGCCAAGGATGACGGCAAGATGGACTGGGAATCGGGCGTCGGCACCGGCGGCTACAGCCTGGAAAACTTCGAACCCGGCGTGTCCACCAAGGTCAAGCGCAACCCGAATTACTGGAAGGAAAACGCCGCCTTCTTCGAAGACATCGACAACCTGTTCGTGGCCGACGCCAATGCCCGCACCACCGGCGTGCGCACCGGCTCGCTGCACTCCATGTCGAACCTCGACCTGAAGACCGTGGCCCTGCTGGAGAAGGACCCGAACGTCGTCGTCAAGCCGACCTTCGGCAACAAGCACGCCATCCTGCCGATGCACTGCGATACCGCGCCGTTCTCCGACGTCAACGTGCGCATGGCGCTGAAGCTCGCCATCAACCGCGAGGAACTGGTCAAGAAGATCCTGCTTGGCCAGGGCGAAGTGGGCAACGACTCGCCAATCGGCCCGGCCAACATCTACCGCGCCACGGCGGAAGAAATGCCACAGCGCCAGTACGACCCTGAAATGGCCAAGTCGTACCTCAAGAAGGCCGGCATGGAGAACCTCAAGGTACAGCTCCACATCGCCGACACCGCCTTTGAAGGCGCCGTCGACACCGCCCAGCTCTATGCCGAAAGCGCCAAGGCCGCCGGTATCGAGATCGAGGTGGTCCGCGAAGCTGACGACGCCTACTGGGATGACGTCTGGCTCAAGAAGCCCTGGTGTGGCGGCTACTGGGGTGGCCGTCCGACCGAAGACTGGATCTTCTCGCAGATCTACTCGAAGGGCGCAGACTGGAACGAGACGCGGTGGGACAACACCCGCTTCAACGAACTGCTCGTTCAGGCCCGTGGCGAACTGGACACCGCCAAGCGCCGCGAGATGTATGTCGAGATGCAGAAGCTGGTCAACGAAGACGGCGGCGCGCTCATCCCGATGTACATGGCCTACACCCACGCCGTGTCGAAGAAGATCGGCACGCCGGAAAAGTGGGCAAACAACTGGGAACTCGACGGTCACAAGAACGGCGAGCGCTGGTGGATGGCCGGCTAAGCCGCCATCGCCTCACGCAAACAACGAAGCCGCGCCCAAGGGCGCGGCTTTTTCGTTGAATACAATTGATTCAATCCGCTGAAAACCAGCGTCAAATGTCTGAAAAATCAAACAGATTCCGGTCCAGCAAATGTCCGGGCTTCACATTGGCAAGCGCCTTGAGCATGGTGTCCTTGCGCCCCGGCTGCCGGGCCTCCATCTCTTCAAGCATCGTCTTGATGGCATTGCGTTTCAGCCCATCCTGCGAGCCGCACAGGTCGCACGGAATGATCGGAAACTGCAGCGCGGCGGAGAACTTCGCAATGTCGTCCTCGGCCGCGTAGGCCAGCGGCCTGAGCACCAGCAGGTCGCCCTCGTCATTGCGCAGCTTGGGCGGCATCGCCTCGAGCCGTCCCGCATACATCAGGTTGAGGAAGAGCGTCTCCAGGATGTCCTCGCGATGATGACCCAGCACGATGGCCGAACATCCCTCCTCCCGTGCGATGCGGTAGAGGTTGGCCCGCCTCAGCCGTGAACACAGGGCGCAATAGGTGGCACCGTCCGGCACCTTGTCCGTCACGATGGAATAGGTGTCCCGATACTCGATCCGGTGCGGTATCGCATGCGCCGCGAGGAAGTCCGGCAGCACGTGCTTGGGAAACCCCGGCTGCCCCTGGTCGAGATTGCAGGCCAGCAGATCCACCGGCAACAGTCCCCGCCACTTCAGGTCCGACAGGACTGCCAGCAGCGCGTAGGAGTCCTTGCCGCCCGACAGGCAAACCAGCCAGCGTTCGCCCACCCCGCCGCCAACCATCGAGAAGTCGTCCAGCGCCTGGCGCACCTGCCTCACCAGCCGCTTGCGCAGCTTGTTGAACGACACGCTGTCAGGGGCACCGCGCAACAGGCTCGGTCCACCCGCGCCGTCATCAGGTTC
>JAZBOA010000149.1:0-3088 GCA_036350935.1 Anderseniella sp.
ACCACGGTTGAGGCGGTGCGCGGGGCAAGCTTTCGAATCCAGCCAGGCAAGGTGACGGCGCTGGTCGGCGAGTCGGGCTCGGGCAAGTCGGTCATCGGCCAGGCCATCATGGGCATCCTGCCGAAGGTTGGGTCCATCACCGGCGGTTCGGTCACCTTCAATGATCCGGAGGCGCAGGGCGAGGCCATCCGCATTGATGAGCTCTTGCCCAGCGGCCCGGAAATGCGCGCGCTTCGCGGCGGGCGCATCGCCATGATCTTCCAGGAGCCGATGACCTCACTGTCGCCGCTTCACACGATCGGCAACCAGATCCAGGAAGCGCTGGTGCTGCACCAGAAGGTGGACAAGGGGCAGGCTCGCGCCAAGACCGAGGAGATGCTGGGGCTGGTCGGGTTTCCGAACCCGTCGCGCGCCTACGACATGTACTCGTTCGAACTGTCAGGCGGCTTGCGTCAGCGCGCCATGATTGCCATGGCGCTGATTTGCCGGCCGGCGCTGCTGATTGCAGACGAGCCCACCACTGCGCTCGACGTGACGATACAGGCCCAGATCCTCAAGCTGCTGAAGGACCTGCAGGAACGCTTCAACATGGCCATCCTGCTGATCACCCATGACCTTGGCGTGGTCGCCAACATGGCCGACGAGGTGGTGGTGATCTATCACGGGCAGATCGTGGAAGCGGGCAAGGTGGAGCATATCTTCCGCTCGCCGCAGCATCCCTATCTGAAGGCGCTGATGCATGCCGTGCCGCATTTCGACATGAAGCCCGGCCAGCGGCTTGAGGCGCTGCGCGACGTCAAGGTGAATGCACGTGAACTGCTGACTGGCGAAAAAGGCCCCGTCGCTGGTGAAGACCAGAAGGCGCCTGCCGGCGGCAAGGACACGACAAGCAAGCCGCTGCTTGAGGTCAGTAACCTTCGCAAGTACTTCGTCACCAAGAAGTCCGGCTGGTTCGGCTCTTCCGACGAAAACACCATCAAGGCTGTCGATGGGGTGACGTTCGACATTCGCCGCGGCGAGTGCCTCGGGCTGGTGGGCGAATCCGGGTGCGGCAAGACCACAGTGTCGAAGCTCATCATGCGGGCGGTTACGCCGGATGCAGGCGAGATCGTTTTCAACGACCGCGAACGCGGCAGTATCGACATTGCCCGGGCGGGCGCGGCCGAACTGGACACCTTGCGCACCCGCATCCAGATGGTGTTCCAGGACCCTTTTTCGTCGCTCAATCCGCGCATGACGGTGTCGAACATCCTGGCCGAGCCGATGGAGATCCACGGCATTGGTGATGCCGGCTACCGGCGCAACCATGCGGCAGGGCTCATGCAGGCGGTGGGGCTAGATCCGCGCTTCCTCAGCCGGTATCCGCACTCGTTTTCGGGCGGGCAGCGGCAGCGCATCGGCATTGCGCGGGCGCTGGCGCTCAACCCGAGTCTGCTGATCTGCGACGAGCCGGTGTCGGCGCTGGACGTGTCGGTGCAGGCGCAGGTGCTGAACCTGCTGAAGGACCTGCAATCGCAACTGGACCTGACCTACCTGTTCGTGTCGCACAACCTTGCGGTGATCGATTACATGGCCGACCGCATTGCGGTGATGTGCCAGGGCCGAATCGTCGAGCTGGCGCCGCGCAGCGTGCTGTTCCGCAAGCCGGTTCACCCCTATACGCGCTCGCTGCTGGCGGCGGTGCCGTTTCCCGACCTGGACCGTCCGCTTGACTATGCCACGCTCAGCCTTGCCGGGGCGTCCGACGACAGCGCCTGGCCGGACGTTTTCCGCAAGGCAGCCAGCTCAGCGCCGCTGGTGCCGGTTCAGGTTGGAGAGGGTCACATGGTGCTGGTCAACGAACAGGCCTCGGCCAGGGAGCTGTCGCTGTCATGAATCGCGTTTGGCAAATAGGCCTCGTGCTGGCTGGCCTGATCATCGGCCTGATGGTGCAACAAGTGGCTGCGGTTGCCCAGATGGCCTACATCGAGACGCCGATGCTGGCGGACAAGGTCAGGGCGGGCGAGATCGATCCGGTCGGCAAGCGCCTGCCATCGCAGCCGCGGGTGATCGACCTCAAGGCAATGGGCCGCGAGCCTGGCCAGCATGGCGGCACCATTACGATGCTGATGGGTTCGGGCAAGGACGTCCGCATCATGGTCTACTACAGCTATGCGCGGCTGATTGGTTACGACAGCGATTACCGGCTGCAGCCGGACATCCTGCTGAACTACGATGTCGAGGAAGGCCGCCGGTTCACGCTCTACATCCGGCCCGGGCACCGCTGGTCGGACGGCTCGCCCTTCACCGCGGAGGACTTCCGGTTTGCGCTGGAAGACGTGATGCTCAACGACAAGCTGAGCTCGGGCGGGCTGCCGGCCGAGCTGCTGGTTGACGGCAAGGGGCCGGTGTTCACGATCATCGACGACTACACGGTGCGCTATGAGTGGGACAAGCCGAACCCGAAATTTCTGCCTGGCCTGGCCGCACCGCTGCCGCTCTACATCACCTACCCTGCAGCCTACATGAAGCAGTTCCACGCCAAGTACATCGGCGAGGACAAGGCCGAGGAGCTGGCCAAGGAAAAGAAGTACAAGCACTGGCGCGCCATGTTCGTCAGGCTTGGCCGGCAGAACCGCCCGGAGAATCCCGATCTGCCGACGCTTGATCCTTGGCGGCTGATGACGCCGCCGCCGTCGGAGCAGTTCATTTTCGAACGCAATCCCTACTTCCACCGGGTCGATGCGCAAGGCCGCCAGTTGCCCTATGTCGACAAGGTGGTGATGAACATCTCCTCATCGAGCCTCATTCCGGCCAAGACCGGCGCAGGTGAAAGCGACCTGCAGGGCCGCTATATCAGTTTCGAGGACTATACCTTCCTGAAAGAGAACGAGAAGCGGCAGAACTTCCGGGTGCTGCTGTGGAAGAGCGGCGTCGGTTCGAAAATTGCAATCCGGCCAAACCTCAATTACCAGGACGAGGCCTGGCGCAAGGTGTTTCAAGATGCGCGCTTCCGCCAGGGCCTGTCTCTGGCCGTCAGGCGCCACGAGATCAACATGGTGACGTTCTTCGGGCTGGGCCGCGAAGTGGCGGATTCACCCCTGCCGCA
>JAZBOA010000150.1:0-2144 GCA_036350935.1 Anderseniella sp.
AAGGCGCTTAACTGTCCCTTCTATTGCCCAGTACGTAGACATCCGTGCCGATCACAGCGGCATTGTAGACATCAACGACGTCCTGATTCAGCATCCGAATGCAGCCGGAAGACTGGGCCTTGCCAATGCTCGTCGGGGCAGTGGTTCCATGGATACGATACAGCGTGTCCTTGCCATCCTTGTACAGATACATAGCGCGAGCGCCGAGCGGGTTTTCAGGGCCTCCAGGCATGCCATTCGCGTACTTGGCCAGTTTCTTGTCACGCGCGATCATTTCCCTAGGTGGGGTCCATTTCGGCCACATGACCTTGCGCATGATCTTGGCGTGACCGGACCAGCCAAAGCCCTCTTTGCCGACCGATACGCCAAAGCGCATGGCCCGACCCTGATCAAGCTTCACGTAGAGAAAACGATTCCGTGTATCAACGACGATGGCGCCCGGGTTTAGATTGTTGGCATAAGGCACAATCTGGCGCATGTACGCGTCGGGGATGACCCCCGGGCCAATCGGCGTGATTGGATAGGGATCATCAGGTGTTGCAAAGAAGCTCTGTGCGGCTGGGCGCGCCACAATAGCGGGCGCACACAAGGTAATGATGGCACCACCAAGACTGGTGCTGATAAGTGTCCGACGGTTCACCATTAATCCCTTACCCCGTTTCACAATCTAGTATTCTAACTTCGTCCGCGTTGAGCATCAGATATCCCAAATGCGTGTCACTTCATCTCGATGAAGAGGCGCTGGCCGTGCATCTACATAGCCTGATTTTGCACTACCGTGGCTGTTCTGACCAGGCCAAGCACCGGCGGGGTCCTTGTAAACGACAGTGAAGTGAGGCTCCACACTACGATGGGCAGGAAGTATTGTCATGGTACCCACCACCACGCTTCCAAAGGCAATGACGCCTCCCAGAACAATGCTCTTCATTTTGTTTTTCATTTCACCAGCTTAACGCGCCAGATTGAGGCCAGTTCCGATTACAGTTTGGTCCCTGTAAAAGAGGCACTGGAGCCTCACTTACCCTGTGCGACAAGAATGTCTGCTTGGGGTCAAGTTCGGACGGTTTCGGTTCCCGCCAAGAATGTCTGCCGTGGACCCGATAACGGACTATCTGGCCGGGCGACAAGCCAACCGCTTTGTACCAGAAGCGGTCGCCTGCACTGCAACAATTGATCTTGGCGTCATCCCAAATGAAGCAGATATTGATCGCTGGCTATCGGCGTTCTGACTACACAGCCTGCTGTTCGCCATAGCTTATAAAGCTGGAGCGGACCGTGGACATCACCCTAGCCGAACGCATCGACCGACTGGAGCAGATCGAGGCACTCAAGCAGCTGAAGTACCGCTATTGTGCAGCGGTCGATGCCAATTACGATACTGCCGCGATTGCCGCGATGTTCACTGAGGACGGCGTGTGGGATGGCGGCGATCTTGGCTACTTCTCCGGCCGGGACGCGATCTACCAGAGTTTCCTCGAACCGAACGCGTCGGTGCAGTGGATGACGCACGGCGTCATCAACCTGATCATCGAGATTACCGGCGATCGGGCACGGTGCCAGTGGTACATGTGGCTGCCCAAGATCACGAACGACGGGACATCAAGAAGCTTCCAGGGCGGGACCCATGTCGATCAATGTCGCCGCGCAGATGGCCAATGGTTCTTTGAACATATGCAGGTCAGGTTGCGCAGGCTGCCGTGAGCCCCGAAATGAAAAGCTATCATCTCCGACATATGGAGCTAACACCCGAGTTGGTAGCTCGTTGCTATCGGGTGGAGCCAGATCCTGGTCCGAACCCCAATTTCACACCGATCGAAGACAGTGAAAGACGCTCCATTGCGAAAGCTCTGATTGCTTCAGCACCCCCAGGTCCACTTTGGGTGTTCGCATATGGGTCGCTGATCTGGAGACCGGATTTCGAAGTGGCGGAATTCCGTCGTGCTACGGCATCTGGATGGCATCGCTCATTCTGTCTTGAATTGACCCGCTGGCGCGGGACGCCGGCGTTACCAGGGCTGATGTTGGCTTTGCAGTCAGGCGGCCGATGTAATGGCGTCGGACTTCGGCTACCAAAAAATGAGTCAGCTGAGATCGTTTACGAACTCGTCAAACGCGAAATTACGACAAGCGAAGATGCCGACATG
>JAZBOA010000151.1:0-13627 GCA_036350935.1 Anderseniella sp.
ATGATCATGCTGAACGAAGGCGGCGTGGTCTGGCATGGCCGCACCGCCGACATCGACGCTTCCGGCAATCCCTATGTGCTGCAGCTGGTCAATGGCCGCGCCGACGGCCCCATCAGGATGCGGCTCAAGGCGCGCATCTGATCACTGCGGGGAAATGCTGCCCAGCACCTTCACGCCATCGCTCACGTCCCGTTCCACCACCACGATCTCACCGGACGAGGTGAAATAGCCGGTCAGCGCGGAAATGTTGACCTGGTGCGTGACCAGCACCAGCGGCCTCGAGCCCAGCCACCCGCCCAGCCATTGCTTGAGGGCTTCGGTTTGCGGGTCGCGCTGGCTCCGGTTCTGGAAGAACGAGTTGAGCGCCGGCAGCACCTGTGGCGTGCCGAGGTTCATCAGGCTGGCGGTATCGCGGCAGCGGCACCAGGCGCTAGTCATCACCTCGGCCATCATGATGCCGTTGTCACGGAAGGCGTCGCCGGTGCGCCTTGCCTGCTCGCGGCCCTCCACCGACAGGTTGCGCTGGGTGGCGCAGTCATTCACGTCGAAGTTCGCAGGATCGCCCGTGCCCGGCGCCAGCGCGTGGCGCATCATCGCGAAGGCACGGCCCTCGCGCAGGGCGGCCCACAGCGCCTCGTCGGCGTGCGCCCGCGGCGACGCCGCCAGCAATACCGGCACGAGAAGGCAAAGGGTGGCAAGGTATGCAAAAATTCGCTGTTTCACCGTCAGGAAACGCGCGGCCCGCGGCCATGGTTCCCGCTTGGCCAGCCGCCGGTGTGTGCATTCTGCGACACAGCTGCTGCCGTTTTTGAACGCGACACGGCATGGGGGCCGCTGCCAACCTGCGCGCCATGTCTGCCCCCTCCACCAGTTCCGCTGGCCTCAACGATACCTTCCGGGGCGTGCTCTACCTGTGCGCGGGCATTTTCATCTTTTCGTTCCAGGACGTGATGATGAAGCTGCTGTCGGACCACTACCCCGTTCACCAGCTGGTGTTCGCACGCGGGCTCATCGCGCTGCCGATCATCTTCATGATCGTGCATTTCGAGTCGGGGCTGGGCATGCTGGCCACGCGCCGGCCGGGCATGCACGCGCTGCGCTCGTTCATCGGCTTTGGCGCGTTCTTCTTCTACTATCTCGCCTTGCCCGCCATGCCGCTCACCGCGGTGGTGGCAATCTGGTTCACCTCGCCGCTGTTCATCACCGCGCTGGCCGTGCCGGTGCTGGGCGAGAAGGTGGGCTGGCGGCGCTGGACCGGCATCCTGTTCGGCTTTGCCGGCGCGCTCGTCATCATCCAGCCCGGCGCCGAGACCTTCCAGCCCGCCGCTCTGCTGCCGCTGGTGGCGGCTTTCTGCTATGCCGTCTCCACTGTGCTGGGTCGCAAGATCGGCATCACCGAGTCCGGCTCGGTGATGGCCTTCTACATGATGCTGACCTTCTTCTACATGGGCGTCGGCCTCGGCGTCGGGGTGGCGCACCTGGGCCTGCCGGTGCCGGACGGCGGGCCGATGCGCTTCCTGCTGCAACCCTGGCAGATGCCGACCGGGGTGGAGCTGGGAATGATTGTGATGATCGGCATCATTTCCGGCGCCGGGTTCTGGATGCTGGCGACTGCCTACCGGGTAGCGCGGGCGCCTGCGGTGGCTCCATTCGAATACACCGCCATGCTGTGGGTCTCGATCCTGTCGTTCCTGCTGTGGGGCGAAATCCCCAAGCTGACCACCGTCATCGGCACGCTGATGATCATCGCCTCGGGCATCTACGTGCTGCGGCGCGAGGCGATCGTGCGCGAGCGGCCGCTGGCCGGCAAGGGCGTGTGGCGGTCAAGAAACTGAGGCGGGGTTGCCGCTGCCCCCGTTGAAGGGGAGAAAGCAAACGCTGGGCCTTCGCGCAGCCAAGGTCACGGCTTCTGCAAATTGCCAGGCAATGCTCAGGCCTGAAATCGGTGCGGCGACTTTGGAATTTCACAAGCCGGAAACGCGCCGCTCCCAGGCGCCCCAGATCATCAATCTGAAACAAAAGAATAATTTCGAGTTGAAGTAGTCCGCTACTACAAACTTTGCTGCGGCGCATGATTGAGTTCTTCGTGGCCCTCATCTACGCTGGTACTCGATCAGCCATGGTGGCAGATCGCAAACTGAACCAGAGGATCATCGTGATGAAGAAGCTGTGGACGAAGCCTTCCATGTGCCAGGTGGAAGCAGGCTTTGAGATTTCCCGCTACCTGCCCGCAGAGCTCAAGAAGTAAGACACGCTCCAGCCTGGCGGAGCATCGCCGCGCCTCTCCTTCAAGTTGAATTTTGGAGGATAGTCCTATGTGGCGTATCTCTAGCCGCTACTTGCAGCACTTGTATCAGTTACCAAGCATGGAGTGTGCCTTTTGTTCAGATTTCCCCAAACGCTATTGATTTTGACAGCGTTAATGGCTCCGCAGACTGCGTTCAGTGCTGACAAGAAATTGGGTGAAGAGCGATACAATCAAACTTGTATTGCTTGCCACGGACCAGCCGGAAAAGGCGTATCCAGTTATCCGAAGATTTCCGGCAAAGAGATTTCATATACGATTGCCAAATTGGAGGCCTACAGGAAAGGGATAGAACAAGGACCGAACTCATCTATGATGATAATGATGGCCCAGCCCTTGACCGATGAAGAAATCGCAAATTTGGCTGCGTATTTGGAAGATGCCAAATATGTCGTTGAATAGGGAGGAAAAAATGAAAAACATATCTAGTCGTTTATTTTCTGGAATCATGGCGTCTGCGTTGATTTTTGGAATGTCCTTGGCTGCTCAGGCAGACAATCACGAAGGAGCCATGGACGTACCCACCATCAAGTCCGAGGTTGTGTTGAAGGGACTGGAGAGCCCCTGGGACATGGCCTTCTTGCCAGACGGCACAATGTTCTACACCGAAAAATGCAAGGGGCTGTCTGTGAGAGCCACAGATGGAACCGTGACCGCATTGTATGGAATGAAGGACACGACGGGCTTCGCTGATAGCGGAAGTGACCTTTTTTGTGAAGCGCAAGCGGGCATGCTTGGCGTGGTTGCAGACAGGCATTTCGCAAAGAACCGCATGCTTTACGTCTACTCGTCCTCAACCAAGTATCGAGGGGATGGCTGCAAGACCAACTTTGAAAGATGCGACGGCAACATCGTGATGCGGTTCAAGGTCAGCGATGACCTCAAGAGCGTCTCGGATCGGACTGATATCGTTACCGATATCCAGTACAAGCCGTTCGCGTCCAATCAGCCATTCGGCGACCCGGGCGCTCACAACGGCGGCAGACTCCGCGTTGGGCCTGGTGGCTACCTCTGGGTAGCTGGTGGCGACCGTCACAGAGGCATCTGTCCTCAGGATGGAACGCTGCTGTGCGGCAAGGTCCTGCGGATCGACATGGATGGCAACCCTCACCCGGACAACAATCCGCCCGAGGGCTTTGACAAGCGCATCTACACCTATGGGCACAGAAACGTTCAGGGCATCGATTTCCGCCCAAGCGACGGCAGGGCGTTCACGGCTGAACATGGTCCGTGGCACAACGATGAAATCACTGCGCTTGTGAACGGCGGCAATGCCGGCTGGGACCCAGCCCAGAACAGAGGCGGCAGAGGTGAGTGCCCGGATGAATACTGTGGCTACGAACCAAACCAGAAGGAAGGAATGGACCCGGCGTTGCGCGCTGCGTACACCCCGATGAGCGACACGCGCTTCAAGGATCTGATGCCATCGGCCTGGAACAATAACGGGTTCTCCCAGGGAACCGGTTCTGCGGCCTTCCTCAAGGGCGACAATTGGGGCATTTACGAGGGGCACCTGGCAGTCGGCATCATGGGCATCGGCTTTGGTGGCACACCACCCGGCTCAAGAATTGACATGATCAGCATCACCCCTGACGGGTTGGGCATCAATGGCATCACCCGTATGCCTCTCGGATTCTCAAAGAGGTTCCGCGGGTTGGTCATGGGCCCGGATAACGCGCTGTATGTCGCTACCGACGAAGGCGAAATCTACAAGGTGACGGCAGAAAGCGCCAAGTAATTCTGCAAGAATTGGTGCCCGCGCTACACCAGTGGCGCGGGCATTTCTATTGCGATGGTCCAGTATCCTGGGAGCGAAGCCCCGGTTACCGAGAATCTCATTGATTGCACAAAATGCCGGAAAGCCGCTCCGTCGCTGAGCCCACCGCGATCAGACGCTTCGGCCTTTCCGTCATGTCGGTGTTCATCGCGGGATCTTTCCAGTGCTTGTCTGAGAAGAACGTATTCTGCAGTATCCTCTCCGTGCGCTCAGAGCAGTCGATTTCCAACAGGCTTTGATAACTCTGCGCGCCCATCACCGACGTTTTGTACCGGACCCTGCTCCACACTCTGCGCAGGTTGGAAATTGCCTCCACGCGCGATGCATCAAAAAAGTAGACATCCCCGTTCAATTCCTGGGAATAGGTGCGCCACTCGCCTTCTCCACTGGCAACAGCCGGGGCCAAACTCACCCCTGCGGCTGACACCATAAGGCAGACTAGAAATGCTGATGTCTTGCTTGTCGCCATCGAGACTGAGGTTCGACAGTTTTGAATTCGAGTGAGCGCCGGACACTTGCTGGGATTCAACCATACAAAGTTGCGTTCCGCCAAGCGCAACACTATCGACCGAATTGAGTTCTGTCGACTTCGGTGGCGGGAACAGCAGCGCGATGCGGACATTCTCATGCGACGTGCCCGCCCAGACCCATCCACCTTTCCGTTCGCACCAAAGCTTGCTAATCCAGTTGACTTCAGCCGTCCCGGAACATGCAGCCGAAAGCATTGCCGCCATGCCCACACTCTCCCCCCGCCCCTGGGTTCCCGCCGACTGCGAAACCGTCGTCCAGCGCTATGCCGACGAGGCCGCGCGCGGCAGCAACGGAGCCATCGCCGCCCGTCTCGACACGCTGGTGGACGTGAACCGGCAGATTCACGAGCGCGACTGCTTCAACCTCAACCCCGCCACCAACGTGATGAACCCGCGCGCTGAAGCCATGCTCGCCTCGGGCATCGGCTCTCGGCCCTCGCTGGGCTATCCGGGCGACAAGTACGAGATGGGCCTTGAGGCCATCGAGGAGATCGAGGTGATCTGCGCCGAACTGGCGGCGGAGGTGTTCAGCGCGAAGTACGCCGAAATCCGCGTGCCGTCCGGCGCCGTCGCCAACCTGTACGGCTTCATGGCGCTGGCGAAGCCGGGCGACGCCATCATCGCGCCGCCTGCTTCCATCGGCGGGCACGTCACCCACCACGAGGCCGGATGCGCCGGGCTCTATGGCCTCGATATCCACCACGCGCCGGTGGCGTCGGACGGCTATACGGTGGACGTGGACAGGCTTGCGAAACTGGCCCGCGAGGTCAGGCCGAAGCTGATCACCATCGGCGGCAGCCTCAACCTCGAGCCGCATCCGGTCGCCGCCATCCGCACCATCGCCGACGAGGTTGGCGCGCACGTGCTGTTCGACGCCGCCCACCAGTGCGGCATCATCGCCGGCGGCGCCTGGCCCAATCCGCTCGACGAAGGCGCGCACCTGATGACCATGAGCACCTACAAGTCGCTGGGCGGGCCGGCCGGCGGGCTCATCGTCACCAATGACGCGCAGATTGCCGAGAAGCTGGACCACATCGCCTTTCCCGGCATGACCGCCAATTTCGACGCCGCCAAGTCGGCTGCGCTGGCCGTCACCCTGCTCGACTGGCGCGAGCATGGCCGCGACTATGCCGCCGCCATGGTGACGCTCGCCCGCGCGCTGGCCGACGCGCTCGACCACGAGGAGCTTCCCGTTTTCGGCACGGCCTCCGGCTTCACCCGCTCGCACCAGTTCGCCATTGCCGCCGCCCGCTTCGGCGGTGGCCAGGCCGCCTCGAAGGCCTTGCGCAAGGCGGGCTTCCTCGCCTGTGGCATCGGCCTGCCGCTGGAGCCGGTGGCGGGCGACATGAACGGGCTTCGCATCGGCACGCCGGAGCTTGTCCGCTGGGGCGTCAAGCCGTCCGACACGCCGCGCCTGGCCAACCTGATCGCCCGGGCGCTCACCACCAACGACCCGGCCACACTGGCTGAAGAGGTGGGCAACTGGCGAAAGACATTCGACAAGTTGCACTACATCCGCGCATAAAGCGCCCATGAGCGCCAGTCACGGTTTTTCCAGCAGCATGAAGCTCGCCGCCGGCAGCATTGCCGTCGGCCTCGTCGTGCTCGCCATCAAGCTGGTGGCCTGGTGGATGACCGGCTCGGTCGCGCTGTTCTCCGATGCGCTGGAAAGCATCGTCAACGTGGCTGCCGCCATCGCCGCGCTGATCGCCGTCTACTACGCCGCACAGCCTGCCGACGAGCGTCACCCCTATGGCCACCACAAGGCGGAGTTCTTCTCCGCCGTGCTGGAAGGCGCGATGATCATCGTCGCCGCGCTGGTCATCTTCCATGAAGCCTGGCAAGCCTTCCAGAACCCGCGCCCGCTGGATGCGCCGGTCGAGGGCCTGCTGGTCAACTGGTCGGCCAGCGTGGTCAACGGCTTCTGGTGCTGGGTGCTGATCTCGCGCGGCCGCAAGCTTCGCTCGCCTGCGCTGGTGGCCGACGGCAAGCACCTGTTGTCGGACGTCATCTCCTCGGTCGGCGTCACCTTCGGCGTGCTGCTGGCCATCGTCACCGGCTGGCACGTGCTCGACGCCCTGCTCGCCGGCCTCGTGGCAATCAACATCCTGTGGTCGGGCTGGAAGGTGATGAGCCAGTCCCTGTCCGGGCTGATGGACGAGGCAGTGCCGGAAGAAACGCTGGCGTCGATCCGCGCCATCATTTCCGACAAGGCGACCGGCGCCATCGAGGCGCATGACCTGCGCACCCGCCACGCCGGGCCCGCCACCTTCATCGACTTCCACCTCGTCGTCGATGGCCAGACCCCGGTGTCCGAGGCGCACGACATCTGCGACCGCATCGAGGCAGCGATCAAGAAGCAGGTGCCGGACGCGCGGGTGACCATCCACGTGGAGCCGGAGAACAAGGCCAAGCACAAGGGCGTCATCGTGGTGTGAGGCGCCACCCGCGCTGCCCGTCAGGCCACCTGCCCCAGCTGGAACATGACCGACATGCCGGCAAACAGCATGGTGATGACGGAGGCCTTCTGGGCGAAGAACAGGTAGGCCTCCCTGAGAGCGGTGCTGATCAGGCGCTGCGCGACTTCGGCGCGCGGCCGGTCGTCCTTGCGAAGAATCAGCCAGGTTTCGGTGCGCTTGTAGGGCTGCCTGTGCACCCGCCAGGCGCGGAACAGCAGGACCAGGCAGATCACCAGCGACAGCACGCCCCCGGTCCTCGCGGCCACCGCCGGTTCATAGCTGAGGCCCAGCACGACGCAAAGGACCGCCAGTCCGGCGAACCCGCAGGCACGCCCGACGGAGACAAAGGCTGCTGCTTCGACCGGATTGGCCATCGCACGTGTCCCGGGTTGAATGCGCGTCAGGCGCGCAAACTCCTGAAAACAATGCATCATGACGGGCCAGCCCGCGCAAGTAGCTTGTCCGCCAACCTGCCGCCCTGCCGCATGGCGCCCATGCTGCAAAGCCGCTTGCCGTGCGCCCGTCCGGCATGCACCATCGCTGGCAAAAACCGGAGGCAACGCCGCATGGCCGCTTACGACCTCGTGCTCAAGGGCGGGCACGTCATCGACCCTGCCCAGAACATCGACGCGGTGATGGATGTCGCTTTTGCAGGCGGCAAGGTGGCGGCCATTGCAAGGTCGCTCGACACGTCCGGCGCAAGCGACGTCCGCGACGTCTCCGGCAGGATCGTGACGCCAGGACTCATCGACATGCACACCCACGTCTACTGGGGCGGCACGTCGCTGGGCATCGACGCGGAAGACTTCTGCCGGTTGAGCGCCGTCACCACCGCCGTCGACACCGGCTCCGCAGGTCCGGGCAACTTTGCCGGTTTCCGCAAGCACGTCATCGAGCCCAGCGCGGTCCGCATCCTCGCTTACCTGCACATCTCGCATGCCGGCATCTTCGGCTTTTCCAGCCGCATCATGGTGGGCGAAAGCGAGAACCTCGCCCTGATGGACCCGGAAACGGCGGTCGAGGTGGCCAGCGCCAACCGCGACGTGATCATCGGCATCAAGGTCAGGCTTGGCCGGCACGCATCGGGCATCCACGGCATGGCGCCGTTCGAGCACGCCATCCAGGTGGCGGAAGAAGCAGGCATGCCGATGATGGTGCACATCGACGAGCCGCCACCGTCCTATGGCGAGGTGGTGTCCCGCCTGCGCCCCGGCGATGTCCTCACCCACTGCTTCCGCCCCTTTCCCAACTCTCCGGTCACGCCCGAAGGCAAGGTCCGCCCGGAGGTGCTGGCCGCCCGGCAGCGCGGCGTGCTGTTCGACATCGGCCACGGCATGGGCTCGTTTTCCTTCAAGACGGCGCGGGCCATGCTGGAGGCGGGGTTCATGCCCGACACCATTTCCTCCGACGTGCACGCCCTGTGCATCAACGGCCCCGCCTTCGACCAGGTCACCACGCTGTCCAAGTTCCTCTGCCTCGGCGTGCCGCTGAAGGAGGTGATCCGCACCACCACCGAAAACGCCGCCCGCGCCCTGTCCCGGCCGGACCTCGGCACGCTGAAGCCCGGCAGCACCGGCGATGCGGCCATCCTGTCCGTCGATGACGGCGCCTTCGATTACGTGGACGTGGTGGGCGAGCACGTGACCGGCGGCAGAAAGATCAACGCGCGCGGCGTGGTGCTCGCCGGGCACTGGTGGCATCCGGCCTGACCTCGCACCCGAAAGCACCCCATGTCCCTCCGCTCCGCCAGCCGCCTCGCCCTGCCCAATGCGCCCCGCCACGACCGGCCGGGGCTTGCGGTGATGTCCATCTGCGGCGCCATCCTGCTGGCCTCGACCATGGACGCGGTGGTGAAGTTCCTCTCCGGCGGCTACCCGATCCACCAGCTGCTGGCGGTGCGCTGCGGCGTGGCCTTGCCGCTGCTGGCGGTGTTCGCCCTGTGGCGCACCGGCAGCCTCGCCGTGGCGCGCAGCGACTGGAAGTTGCTCATCGCGCGCGGTGTGATCATGGGCACCGCCTATATGGCCTTCGCCATGGCGGTGGCCACGTTGCCGCTGGCTTCGGGCGTGGCAATCTATTTCACCATGCCGCTGTTCGTGGCCGCGCTGGCCGGCCCGGTTCTGGGCGAAGTGGTGCCGGCGTATCGCTGGTTCGCCATCGCGGCGGGGTTTGCCGGGGTGCTGGTGATGATCCGGCCCGGCTCGTCAGTGTTCGAGCCGGCGGCGCTGCTGGCGCTCTATTCAGCCTTCGGCTACGCGGTGGGCCAGCTGGTCACCCGCTCGCTGGGCTCATCGGTGGCCAGCCCCGTGCTGGCCTTCTGGGGCAACTTCGCCTACCTGGTGCTGGCGCTTTTGCTGGCCGCAGGGTTTGCGCTGGGCGGCTTTTCAAGCGAGGGCCTGCACCCGTCCGTGGCGTTCCTGACGCGGGGCTGGGTGATGCCGCCGGCGGGCGACCTGGCGCTGATGGCGTCAACGGGCGTGCTGTCGGCGATCGCCATGGTGGGCTTCGCCACCGCCTACCGGCTTGGCGAGGCGAATTTCGTGGCGCCATTCGAATATTCCGCCATGCTGTGGGCCACGGCCTATGGCATCGTGCTGTTCGCCGACCTGCCGGACGGCTGGACCATCGCCGGCGGCGCGCTGGTGGCGGCGGCGGGCCTTGCCATGCTGTGGCTGGACCGGCGGCGCCGGCGCACCCTTGTTCCGCCCGCGCCAGCCGCGGCGGCGCCTTCGCAAACCAACTGAACCTGAAAGAACACACTCCATGACCCTGCCCCCGATCCCTTCCATCGCCGAAGCCGAGACAATCGCACTTGAACCGGCGGGCCTGCGCGCCGGCCACGACAGCGGCCATCCGGAAATGTCGGTGCGCGAGCTCTACAACGGCAACGGCATTGAGGCTGGCGTATGGGAGTGCACGCCCGGCGGCTGGGCAATTGAAAACCGGCCCAACACCGAGATCTGCTCGATCGTATCGGGCGCCGGCGTCATCACCGATGCGGACGGCGGCAAGCGGGATCTCGCGCCTGGCGCCGTGCTGGTGCTGCCCAAGGGCTGGTCCGGCCGCTGGGACATCACCAGCACCTTGCGCAAGGTCTACGTGATCGTGGCCTGAACGGCTGCGAAAGGACTACTTGCTGGCGTTGCGAAGCTGCTGCACCGCCAGCGTTGCCATGAACGAGCCGAACGCCAAGACGACCATTGCAAGGTACAACTGCTCATAACCGGTCATGTCACTCATCTCCTTGAGGAATTTCAACCGGTGTGCAGTTTCTCCGAAAGCGGGCCACGCCGTCGTTGATCCACGTCAACGTGCGTAGTTCCACGTACGCACATTCCGTGCGGCAAAACGCGCGCAGACTGCGACAGAAATTGTCATGGACGATCAGGAAAACGCATATCATTATGCAACCAGATCATCGTGGCATTCGTTGTCCGAATGATTCACCGGGCCAAATTCTTCGCAAACCTGATGACCACCTTCTTGGAGACATGAAGACGTGAGCTACAATCCGACGTTCCGCCTGAACCCCAAGCAGCTTTCCCTGATCGAAGATGCCCTGCGCGCCGAGATGAGCCGCACGGCGCGGCCCGAGTGCGACAACTCGGTGGAAAGCGCCAAGGAAATCAACGACCTGCTGGCGCACCTGCATCACCAGAAGAGCTGGTACCGGCCCAAGCAGCCGGTGCCGATGGGCTGAAGCACCCCCACCCCCCCCGGTAACCTGCTACAGCCCTCTCTCCTGCAGCCGCGCAGCGATCAGCTGCGCGGCGTCGCCGGTTCTGGCGAAGCAGCCCTCGATATTGCGGATGCGGCTTGAGACGCTGATCTCCGGAAAGCCGATACGGGCCATGTCGGCGGCCAGCGCGGCGGTCACCTCGGCCAGCCGGGCGGCATCAAACCCTTCCTCGTCGCGCAACCGCAGGATGGCGATGCAGTCGGCAACCGCCTCGTTCATCAGGTGCTCCGGCCCGTTCCTGGGTGGATGCGGCATGTCCACGTCGCCGGTCTGGTGATGGGCGCATTCGTGCCGGTCGATGAACTGCTGGAAGGCCGGCGGTGCGGCCGCGAAGCCCGAGCGCAGCACCACCCGGCGGCCCTGCCCGTCGCGCCGCGCCATGCCGGCGGCAAGCCCGCTCCTGCCCTCGACAATCTCGAAGGCGACCGGTTCACCCGTGTTGCTGGTGCAGGCGGGCGGGTCCACCACGGCGAAGCTGTCCTGCGCGGCAGCCGCAAGGCCGCCGCCGGTTATCCACGCGCACACCGCCGCCAATGAAACTGCTGTCAGCCTGTGCACGCGTCCTCCGGTTGAGCCTCAGTTTGCGGTGGTAGAGTCTGCCGCAACCGGGGCCGTGCTGGCAACCTTCAGATCGCCCGAGCCGCCACGGACAACGTCGATAACGCCGAGCACCATGGAGCTTATGTAGTAGAAGAACACCCAGCCGGTCACAACGGCCATGGCGATCAGGGTCAGTACGATGGCAATATTGTCGATCGTTTCGATCATGATGCGGAAATTCCACCAGAGAGGGCGCCCGCAGGACCACCCTGCGCGCGGGAGCAGCACCGGCGCATGGCCGGGCTCAGTCAAATCAAGAGAAACAGAAAGTCATGCCGCCCGCGTGTGCGCACCCTGGGCCGGATTGCGCGGACAGCGAGGGTGAAGCTACACCCGCGGTGCGTGGCGCGGAAGCGGGATTCTGCGGCCCGTTTTCAAGCCATGCAGAAGATGCATTGCTGGCCGCCGCGATCAGGCCTTTTCCAGCAAGTCCTGGAAGCGCTGGAAGTTGGGGCAGAAGGTGTTGGGGCCCTCGCTCACCGGCTCGCCGGCGAGATACTTGCGGCAGGAGCGCCGGTCGCCGCACTGGCTGCAGGCCTGGCCCATTTCCATCTCGCGCCAGCGGTCGCGGCCGATTTCAACCGGATCCACACCGAGCGAGCGGGCCATGGCCTCCATGCGTTCGCGGGTGTCGCGCGGTGCGTTGACCACCCAGCCGCGGTCCGATGCACCGAGCCCTGTTTCGGTCAGTTCCGAACCGCTTAAGCCGAGGATGAACTGCCGGTCCTTGTTCTGGGCCAGCATCTTGCGGATCTGTTGCACGATGGACGTCATCGGAGTTCCTCCCTTCCGGTACGTGCCTGCAGGGTGGCGCAGTTTGCGTCCAGCCGGGTTGATCGAGGTCAAATCCGTATCCGCCGGCCCGGCACGGCTTGACCGGCGGCCCCGCGCACCCGTCTAATCCACCGCTGCAACCACAGGAGACCCTTGCATGCCCAAGACCACGCTGATCCCGCCGTCGCTCGACTTCCAGCCGCGCCCGTCTTACCCCTATTCGCCGGGGGCGGCGGCGGGCGGCTTCATCTACACCGCCGGCCAGGTGGCCTGGGGGCCGGACGGCAACGTGGTCGCGGTGGGCGACGTGCGCGCGCAGACGAAACAGACGCTGGCCAACGTGCTGGCGGTGCTGGCCGAGGGCGGCGCCACGCCGGACGACGTGGTGAAGTGCAATGTCTACCTGGCCGACATGCGCCACTTCGACATCATGAACGAGGAGTTCGCCAAGGTGTTCGCAAAAGACCCGCCGGCGCGCACAACGGTGCAGGCGAAGCTGGCCGAGGCGGAGATGCTGGTCGAGATCGAGGCGATCGCCTATACCGGCCCGCGCTGAGACGTGCGGGCCGGCTCAGGCACCGTTTACTTGCGCAGGTGAAGCTTCAGCACCTTCTGGGCGATGGTTTGGAAGGCGTTCTTCAGCGATGCCGGGTCGGCCGCCACCAGCGCATCCTCGGGTTCCGACGCGCAATACTGGTACAGGGCCTTCGTTTCCGGGTCGTTCTCGTTGAACAGGATGGTGAGAATGCGGATGTTCTGCTCCTTGGCGTTGTCGCAGGCCTGCCGCATGCGCTGGTCGAGAACACGCTGCGATGCCTTCAACAGCCGATCCACCGGTGCAAGGCTGCTAAAGTCGCTGAGTGCAGATTTGTCATACTCTTCGAACCGCCCCGTGTTTGCGAACATGTAGCCATAGGCGCTGTAATCGGTGCGCATCGGCGAATTGTCGATGTTGACCGGCAGCTGGTTGCGGCCATCGCCGAACAGCACGATGATTTTCTCGAGCTTCTTGCTCGGCCTCGCGCCTTCGGTAAACGGCGCGCCGGGAGACAGCATGCGCATGGCCCAGGCAATGCCTTCGGAGGCAACGGTGCCGCCGTCGTTCCAGTGCGACAGGCTGGCGATCTTGTTCCTGACGTTGTTCAGCCGGTTGGTCAGGGGCAACGCCTCATCCGGGCAGGACTTGTTGGGGCCCAGCGTATCCGGTGCCGTTTCGTCGATGTTGAAGGCGTGCAACCCGTTGTACTTGATGACGTTCGAATTGGCGCCATAGACGTAGTATCGCAGGCCCGCCGCCGGCAACAAGTCCTGGTAAGCCCCCGCGAAGTAGTGGTTATGGGTAATCGCCGGAGTGCCCTTCGGAACCTCGTCAGGCCAGAAATACGGCACCCATTTGGTATCCGGATCTCCCGTGGCAGGCGTATCGGCGACGTCCAGTTCTTC
>JAZBOA010000152.1:0-5731 GCA_036350935.1 Anderseniella sp.
AGATCTTTATTTCCTCTTGCTCTTCATTCCTGCGGTAGTCACAAACAGAGTTGAAAGGGCAGCCAAGAAGATAAAGCGGCAGTTTTCGATGTGACCAATAAACCGACTTGTAACCCACCCTTAAAATCGGTCCACGCAAAACGAGAGGTTGCAGGCAGAATATGTTGCCAAGGAAGCCAAGATGCGCAGAAAGAGGTTTGGCGAACGGCGGATCATTGGGATAGTGAGGGAAGTAGAGCGCGGCAGGCACGTCAAGGATGTTTACCCCGAGCATGAATTAAACGCGATTCTGGTGCTTATCGGTTATAACTTTCAGCCGGCCACCGATAGGGGTGCGAGAACGGCAAATCCAAGGCGGTTTCGAGCATGTACTCGGAGACTAGGCGCTCGTTGAACTCGCGATGCCCCAGCTCATAACCGTTGCGCGCAATGCGCCGACGCTCCCCATCGTTCTCCACATAAAAGCGCAGCTTGTCGATGAAGTCGTCCGGGCCCTCCACCTCGACGAGCGCTTCGTCCCCATATAGCTCGGAAAGACTAAAGGCCTGCGTCGAAAACACCAGCAGCCCATTACCCAGGTAGAGACCAACCCGGTCCGACGAATACATGTAGATATTGCCGCCAGGACCGGAGACCGCGCCAGGAACACGCAGACTGAAGTTCAATCCGATCTTCGCGTTCCCAAGCGCACGCAAAAATTCCGCACCGAAAAGTGACTTGCTCTGGCCATGCCCGTAAAAGGCGCAATGGATATCGGGCATACGCTCACGTATCAGATCATAGGCAAGACCTCGAAGGTCGTGCGTGTCCATTCTCTTGTCCATGTGACCTGCAAAGAAAACGTCGTAAGGTTGATCGCTTCGCTCGTGGCAGTGGTGAACGTCGATACTGGGATCCACCGGATTGGGGATGAACGCCACTCTTGAACGCGCGCCCGCGAGCTGCTTGAGAATCGGGCCGGCCGTGGTGACGAAGGTCCAGTCCACCACTTCAGCCTTGCTGCGTGCGTTGCGCAAGTTGGATTCGTAAAACAGTGCATCAATGTAGTACTGAAAAATCGCCACGTTCGGCAGCACCTTGCGGGCTTGGACAAGGGTATCCGGGTGGATGATGTCCGCAGAACTCAGCGCGATGACATCGGGCTGAAAGTTCCGGCACACCTCGAGCAGCTTGCGGTTACAAGCTTTCACCCCCATTTTTCGGGTGCCGAAAATATTCGAGCAGCGGGCGACATCACGGTCACTGAACCAGTAGACCTCGTGCTGGTTGCGTATGAAGCCGTTGTTGATCCGTACCGGAAAAAAATAATTGCGCGCCCCCAGGTACTTGAGTTGCTGGTGTGAAACGTGAAGGATTCTCATCGGCAGATTCTGTGCTTCTTTTTCGGGATCCAACAAGCCTCTCAGGCCGCCAAGGTGGAGAGGGCTTTCTCCAACTGACGCTTCACCGCGCTTTCGGAGAAGTACTGACGGCTCGTCGACGCAGCGGCTTCGCCGAGTTGAGGAAGTCTGGCGGGTTCACCCACCAGCGCAGCCACTCTGCCGGCCAACGCTCGGGCGTCACCTGCTGGCACCCATTCGATGCCACTTTGTTCGCTGGCAAGCAAAGCCTCAGGATAGGATGGTGCCGAGCGCGTGACCACTACCCGGCCGCAGGCGAGCGACTGAAACACCTTGTTAGGGATGACCCGGCCGGCCTTGGGCGTGGTGCCGAACACTCCCAGAAGAACATCAGCCCGACGGATGCGTTCGGGCAGCTTCTCGTACGGAAGCCAGTCCTCGAAGCTCATGGTTTCCATCCCCGCGGCACGTTCCTCACACATGCTGCGCAGCGGCCCCTGGCCGAGAAGGACCCATTTTATCGGTGGCCCCTGGTAAAGTCGGGCGGCCTCGACGACGACCTCTGGCCCTTGGAGTGGGATGAAACTGCCGTAAAAAAGCACTTCCATTGGTGAAGCCGGGTTTTTCGCCGCTGGCGCTCCGGGCCGGAACAGCGCCTCCTCAGCGCCGACGTAGATGATGTCGATCTTGCTGGCATCCGTCCCCAAAACCTCAACGAAATAGTCCGCATGGGCAGCCGTATCGGCAATCACCCGGTCCGAACGCTTGAATAGTGCACGCTCCCAGGTCAGCAATCGCCGCGCACGGGAACTTGCCGGGTCGAGTTTGCCGCGCTCGTCAACCTGCTTGTCATAGGCCGAGATGAGCGGATCGAAGACCAAGGGCACCCCTTGACGCCTCGCCCACCGGCTCGCCGCCAAGAGGTCGCGCTGCCTGAAACAGGGCACCCAAACCAGATCCGGTCGGGGCAGACGACGCAGCGTGGCCTCTAAATCCGCCACTTGGGAGAATCTCGGGTGGAAGTCCCTCACCTGCCAGCCGAGGTCCGCGAACTGTCTGCGCAGGATCCGGTTGCGGGAGTAGGCGGGATCGAAGCGACCCCACCACAGTACGCTATGCCTACTCATTTCTCCTGCCTTCCGGTCAATTCAGACACTGCTGTTCCATGTGTGAATCAGGTGAAACCATGCAATAGAATGCGTCAGGCAGTCCAAGCCGAAATTCATTCAAGTCTTTACCGACGCCCGCCTTTCCTCCGCTCGATCGTTCGCCCGCAAGAAAGATGTGTTCATTTTACGCGGCAACCCTTATACCATCTGCAAATTCGAACATGGTCACCTCGCCCCCGGAAAAACCAATGCAAGCCCCGACACCGAGCCGCAGCGCAGGCGGCGGGACGTGACCTCGTCGATTCCGCGTCCCGTCCGTGTCAAATTCCTCAGCCGGCTCGACCCGCGTGAATGGGCGCGCTATTTCCCCCACGAAGATGGCCACTGGGGAGATTGCGTATTTCTCTTCGACCGCGATGCCCGCGATTACGACTGGCTCGTCGCGTACGACGACGTGCCGCCGGCCGCCGGTCAATCACGCAGCACCGCCAGCGAGAATTTGGCCTGTCCGCGTGGCAACACGCTTTTGATTACAACCGAACCCGCCTCGATCAAGGCATACGGCCGCGGGTTTGCGGCCCAGTTTGGCCATGTCCTGACCAGCCAGCCGCCATGGGCCTTGCCGCACCCACGACGACACTATCGGCAGGCAACAAATCACTGGTTCTTCGGCAGTGCGAACAAACACTGGATGAGCCGCGCCGAGATGGCTCGTGGGCCATCGGTCACCGACAAGCAGCAGGCGATTTCTGTCGTCTATTCACCGAAGCGCCAGTGGCACACCCTGCATGCCCAGCGCTTCAATTTCATCGAGGCGATGCGCGAGCTGCTGCCGGAGATGGCGGTATTCGGCCGAGGCGCCACGCCAATGGATGACAAGGCGGAAGCGCTCGCCCCCTTTCGCTACCATCTCGTTGTGGAGAACTACATTGGCCCGCATCACATCACCGAAAAGCTGACGGATGCTTTTCTTGGCAGATGCCTGCCTTTCTATGCCGGCGCGCCAAATGCTGCCGACTACTTCCCGGCCGAAAGTTTCGTCCCCATCGATATTCGTGATCCGGTTGGAGCAGCAGGAGTCATTCGCAAGGCCATGCAGGGCGACGCCTGGACAGCGCGGCTGCCGGAAATCGAGGAGGCCCGCCGCCGCGTCCTGGAAGAGCAAAACCTCTTCGCTGTGACCTGCCAAATCATCGCGGGCAACCACGAAGGCGAAACGCGTCGACAAGCCGGGCCGATCCTGGGGCGCCATGCCTGGCGAAAGCAGCACAAGATCGGAGGTGCCGCTCACCTGTTGGAAAAGTTCTACGTTCGCTGCCGCTCGCTGCTCGGCAAGCTCACTGACTGAGTTCGAGACCCCACGACATGAACCGGAGCACGGAAAAAATCCTCGTCATCAAGCTTGGGGCTTTTGGTGATGTCGTCCAGGCCGATGGTGCCCTGCGCGATATCCGCGCCTTTCACCCTGATGCCGATATCACCCTCCTGACCATGCCGCCGTTTCGCAAGCTGATGAGCCGCTGCCCGCATATCAATCACGTATTGACCGACCCTCGCGCCCCGATGTGGAAAATTGGCGAGTGGATCCGCCTTGCGAGAATATTGCACAGCGAGCGATTCACACGGGCATATGACCTGCAGCGACAGGATCGCACCGCGCTGTACCACAGACTGTTCCTGCGCAATGTCTCATGGAGCGGCAAGCAGAAAGGCGAACGACCCCAATCCGGGCTGGACGGACTGGCATTTCAATTGACGAATGCAGGCATCCCAACACTACATTGCCTGAAGCCAGACGTATCGTGGATGGCGGACGACATGAGCGCCTTCCTCAGGCAGGAAGGGGTCCGCAAACCCTATGTGGCGCTTATCCCTGGATGTTCCGCGCGACATCCACACAAGCGCTGGCCTTACTATGCCCAACTTGCGCGAGCCCTGAAGGAGAGGGGTTATGAAGTCGTTACCGCCCCGGGACCGGATGAAATCGAATTAGCCAAAAGTATTCCGGGGCATACCCTGCTGGGGCCACACGGATATCTGAACTGGTTCGAGCTTGCCGGGGTGCTGAAGGACGCCTGTTACGTCGTCGGCAACGACACCGGACCGAGCCACGTTGCCTCTTGCCTTGGCAAGGCGGGCCTTGCGTTATTCGGTTCGCACACCTCGGCAGCGCGCACCGGCATTCGCCGTGGGGACTTCGAGGCGCTCGAAGTCCCGGACCTGACCGACCTGTCCGTCGAGACGGTACTCGATGCGATCACCCCCAAGCTGCCACCTTTTCAGGAGAATTCCGTGTAGGACTTTTCCTCGACGATGCTTGAACCGCAGAGCTCGTTGATCGATTTCTTGATCGCTGCGCGCTTGTCGTTCTGGATGTAGACGGAACGGGCCAACTCGATGAATTTCGGACCGAAATCACGCGCTGCCTCGCAGGTACGGATATCGTCCTCGATTACCCACAGATCCTCGTTGACCTGACGCAGCGCGTCTTCGAGTCGGTCGAGATCGGCGGACTGGACAAGGTGCTCGGCACGCGCGCTGCTCAATACGTCCAGTTCATGCTTCACATTCTTGAGCTTGGCTGCATCAGTCATACGCTCCGCCTTGATCTTGAGGATGGTGATCTTGTCGATCAGCTCACCCGCCCCCACCTCGATCATTAGCGATCCTTTTGCTGTGCTGTTCATGATTTTTTCCTTCCACGCGATGGAGAATTAGCCCGATCCGCCTCTCAACCTTTGTTATCCGGCTCGCCAAAGCCTTCAAACTCACGATAAGCCACTTGTAAGCCTGACCTGAGGTCAGTGGTTGCCGACCAACCCAGGGCCGACAGTCGCCCGACGTCCATCAGCTTCCTCGGCGTCCCATCGGGCTTGCTCGTATCGAATTCGATGCCTCCCTGATAGCCCACCACATCCTTCACCGTCTCGGCCAGTTCGCGGATGGTTAGGTCGTGCCCCACCCCGATGTTCACCAGCGGCGGCATGAACACACCGGTCGCCGCCTCGTCGCTGCCGAGCAGGGTCTTGAACTGCTGGTCCGGTAGGTTCATCAGGTAGACGCAGGCGTCGGCCATGTCGTCGCTGTAGAGGAATTCCCTTCGCGGGGTGCCGGTGCCCCATACCGTGACGCTCGGGCTGTTGCTTTCCTTGGCTTCGTGGAACTTGCGGATCAGCGCCGGAATGACGTGGGAATTCTGCGGGTCATAGTTGTCGCCGGGACCGTAGAGGTTGGTCGGCATCGCGGAGATGAAGTCACTGCCGTGCTGCCGGCGGAAGGCCT
>JAZBOA010000153.1:0-2860 GCA_036350935.1 Anderseniella sp.
CGCATTGCGGCTTGCTGGCGATCCTGGAAGGTTCCTGTCAACCGTGCAGATTGGCATAACGCTGGTAGGCGTTCTGGCAGGAGCATTTTCGGGTGCCACGATCGGCACGCGCCTGGCCAGAAAACTTCCTGATCTTGGCGTGCCGCAGACCATAGCCCAAGAGGTGGGAGTGGGGATCGTCGTGATCGTCATCACCTATTTCACCCTCATCGTGGGCGAACTTGTACCCAAGCAGATCGCCTTGGCGTCGCCAGAGCGGGTTGCCATGCGTGTCGCTCCCGCAATGCTGGTACTGTCCCGGATAGCGGCGCCGCTTGTGTGGCTGCTGGACCGGTCAGGCAAGCTGCTGCTGCGGCTCATGGGCCGGTCCGGACAGCGCGCCAGCCCGGTCACCGACGAGGATATCCGCATGGTGCTGTCGGAGGCTGCGGGTGCCGGTGTGATCCATCGTGCTGAAAAGGAGCTGATCGGCGGCGTAATGCGTTTTTCAGACAGGAAGGCGCGCGGACTGATGACCCCGCGCCACGATGTCGAAATCGCCGGAGCGGAAGAGACGCGCGAACAGATCGTGGCGCGATTTGCGTCCTCCGGCCATTCACGCCTGCCGTTGCGCCATGGTGGACAGGACGACATCGTGGGTATCCTGCACAGCCGTGATCTGCTCGACACGGCAAACGGAAGCTTTGACCCCCTTGACCTGGCGCGCACGAGTCCGGTCGTGCAGGACACCTTGCCTGCGCTGGACGTGGTAGACCGGCTTCGCAGTTCTGCCTGCCACATGCTTCTGGTCTATGATGAATACGGACATTTCGAGGGAATCATCACGCCAATGGATGTGCTGGCCACCATCGCCGGCGGCTTCGATGAACATGAGGCAGACGAGCCAAAACTGATAACTCGCGAAGACGGTTCAATGCTTGTCGCTGGCTGGATGCCGATAGACGAGTTTGCCGAGCGCATCGGCCTGTCACTGCCACGCGAAGGTGGGTTCAATACCGTGGCAGGATTTGTGCTGCATCTGATAGCCGACATGCCGAAGCCTGGCCAGATCGTGATGTTCGATGGCTGGCGGATTGAAATCGTCGACATGGACAATAACCGGATCGACAAGCTGCTGATCGCGCGCAGCACGGAAGCCGGCCAAAAGTCGCCACCGGGACAATCGCCGTGATCACATTGGCCGCGCATCAGCGATCCTGAACCTGGCACACCAACCACGTTGGAGAGACACATCAAATGTCACCAGTCATCCTGTTTCCGCTCTACCTGATCGTGACCTTTGCACCATTGGTGTTCGCATGGCTGCAAGGCTTGCCTGCGCGGCCGGTGCAGGACGAACTGGCGACAGGTCTCGGCATGGTGGCATTTTCCATCCTGCTCTCCGAGTTCGTGCTGTCAGGACGCTTCAAGGTCATCTCGGCGCGGATGGGAATGGACGTGACCATGCGCGTCCACCAACTGGCGGCGCGCGCCGCGTTGCTGTTCGTGCTCGTTCACCCCTTCCTGTATGCAACACCGTTGCTGAACCACCCGCGCCCGTGGGACGAAAGCGGACAATTGACGCTGGGCCTGGACGTAAACGCAGCGTTGACCGGAATCACCGGCTGGGTGCTGGTGCTGATCATCGTTCTGACATCGATCTGGCGCGACCAGCTGCCATTCCGGTACGAGACCTGGCGGCTGCTGCATGGCATCGGCGCCGTGGTCACCGCCGTTGCCGTCACCCACCACACGCTGGCGGCAGGCCGCTACAGTGCTGATCCGTTATTGGCCGGGTTCTGGATCGTTCTGCTTGCAGTGGCGCTCGCCTCGCTGGTGAAGACCTATCTGCTGACGCCACTGTGCCAACTGTCGCGCCCCTACGAAGTGAGTTCGGTCCGCAAGCTGGCCCTGAAGACATGGGAACTGACCATAAGGCCACAGGCGGGCGATGCCATGCGGTTTGTGCCCGGCCAGTTCGTATGGCTGAACACAGGAAACAGTCCCTTCTCCCTTGCCGAGAACCCGTTCTCCATCAGCTCGGCTCCGGCTGACCGCAACCAGCTGCAGTTCGTCATCAAGGAAGTGGGCGACATGACGCGATCGCTGCCCGAAGTGAGGCCCGGCACCAAGGCCTATCTGGATGGGCCTTATGGCAACCTCACCCTGGAGCATCGCAAGTCGGCAGGCATCGCGATGATAGCCGGTGGCGTTGGTCTTGCGCCGTTGCTTTCGATTGCCCGCCAGCTGAAGGCAGAGGGAGACCCGAGGCCGGTTGTGATCGTCTATGGCAACCGGGTTGCCGAACAGATTGTCTATGGAGACGAACTTGAAGACCTCATTGAGCATCCGGGTTCGGAGCTGGTCCATGTGCTGTCGGAACCAGATCCCGGCTGGCGCGGACTGACTGGCGTGATTGATGCCGGCACCCTTGGCCAGGTGTTCAGGCCGCGCGATATCTCCGGTTGGTTGTTCCTGGTCTGTGGCCCGCCCGTCATGCTCGATGTGGTTGAGGCCGCACTCAAGGATCTTGGCGTTCCCGCCGGGCAGATCGTGTCAGAGAGGTTCTACTATGACTGATCGATCGCATCGATCGGACTTTCATGCACTGACGAGCGAGCGGTCACTTGAGATCCTCGGTACATCCGATAGCGGCCTGTCGTCCAGCGAGGCAGCCCTTCGCCTGGCCGGACACGGCCCCAACCGGCTGCCCGAACCGCCAGGACGCAATCCGGTTCTGCGATTCCTGTCGCATTTCCACAACGTGTTGATCTATGTGCTGCTGGTTTCCGCTGGAGTGACAGCCGCTCTCCAGCATTGGGTGGACACCGGCGTCATCCTTGCCGTTGTGCTGGTCAATGCGGTGATCGGGTTCGTCCAG
>JAZBOA010000154.1:0-2222 GCA_036350935.1 Anderseniella sp.
CCACCAGGCTGTTGCTGCCCTGCACACTGCCGGAGGGCAGGGCAGCCCCGGCGCCGGCGTTCACCTGCAAGCCCTGAACCCACACCCGGCCGCCCCGCCAGCCCACGGCCCGCTCCAAATCCACGCTGGCGTCGAGCAGAAGCTGCTGGGCCAGGCCGTTGGCCGGAGCCGCCTGGACGCCCCCAACGATCTGGGACGTGCCATTACCCACCCAGACCCCGCCAAGGCGCAAGGGGGAATCGGCCGGCAGGCCGAGCCAACGGCCCAGCTGACCTGTGCCGGGGATGACATCGGTGGCGGCCGGGTTGCCGGAAGGCAGACGCAGTTCCGGGCCAAGGTTCGCTGCCCCTGCGACCGGAGCCTCAGCCGCCGGGGCCACTTCCGCCCCAACGGCCTCATCTGCTTCGGCGGCAATTGCAGCGGCTGGACCCAGCAGCAGACCGACAGGCAGAAGAAACCCCCACAGACGCGCCGAACGCACAGCATCAGGAAACATGTACGCGGTCTCGTCGGGCAAGGGTGCTCGGCAGCCTGGCATCGAAACAGCGGCAGCCTCAGCAACCGGGACCAGAAGTCCTGAGCGGCCCCAGGAGCGAACCGGTGCAGGAAGAAGCCTGGATGGGGGAGCTGCGGGTGTCAGAGCAGATGGGTGTCAGAGCAGTGGGTGTCAGACCTGCTTCAGCCAATAAAATTGATAGCTCTGCAGCAGGATGTTCTCCTCAATCTGGAGGGGCCTGCGACCGGTGAACACATCAATCAGCGGTGCCGTGAAATCGAGCCCGCGGCGCCGCAGCGCATCCACAGGGAGGGTCTGCGGACTGGAATGGAAGTTGGCCACCACCAGCACCTGCTCGGAGGGCCGTTGCTGATAGGAACGCAAGAAGCAGAGTAGGTGCTCGTTGCCCGTATCCAACAACTCTCTGTTGTTGAAATCGGCAAAGGCCTCCAGCGACTTACGGATGGCGATCATCCGCCGCAACGCCGTAAACAGCCGATTCTCCACCGTACCGCTCTGATGACGCCGCTCAGCCTGCTGCCAATCAATGCTCGGCCGGTGCACCCAGCGGTTGTCTGAGGCCTTGGCTGGATCCGCTTGATAGCTATAGTCATTGAGCAAGCCGAGGGCATCACCGTTGTAGAGCAACGGAATACCACCGAAGGAAAAGATCAGGCCGTGCAGCATCAGAATTCGACTGATGGCAATATTAATCGCCACCGGATTCTCTTCCTGAATCGCCTTCTCCAGGCCAGCCAGGGAGGCCAGGGAGCCACAGATGCGAGCATCTCCGGTAGCTTCATTGCGCATGAATGGAAGCCCCCGGGAGGGAGATCCCTCAAATTCACCACAGAAGAAATCAGTCAGAAACCGCCGATGAGACTCGGGCTGATAACCGACAGCCAGCACATCCTGGTCATCAAAACCAAAGCCGATGTCGTCATGGCAACGCAGATAGTTGAGCCAGGTGGCACGATCAAGCTTGTTGGGAAGACTTCTGAGCCCCCGGATGAGCAGCTTGGCGTTCTGGGTCGCCACCGCATCCCAGAGCAGGGCCATCAAAGTGGCGTTGTAAGCGATCTCGCACTCCTTGGCGCTGATCGCATCTTCGCCGAAATATTTAATCACCTCGACAGGAGCGACGATCGCCTCAGCAATGAATAAGACTCCTGGCGCCGTGGCCTGGCAGCAGTCCTTCATCAACTGGAGAAGCAGATGGGCATTCCGCTCGTTCTGACAGTCGGTGCCAATTTCCTTCCAAAGAAAGGCGACGGCATCCAAGCGCATGATGTCAACCCCGTTGTTGGCCCAGAACAGGACAACACCAAGCATCTCAATGAAAACCTCAGGATTGCCGTAATTGAGATCCCATTGATAATTATGGAAGACCGTCATGACCCAGCGCTGAGTCTGCTCATTCCAGGTGAAGTTACCCGGCGACGACTCAGGAAAGACTTCAGGCATTGACCTCTCAAAAAGGTCAGGAATATCGCGACTCTCATACATGTAGTAGTAATCTTGATACGCAGGATCTCCCGCGATGGCCTTCCGCGCCCAGGAATGCTCATCGGAGGTGTGATTCATCACAATGTCAAGCACCAGCAGGATCTGGCGCTGACGCAGCTCCGAGGCAAGATATTGAAGATCCTCCAGATCTCCGACACGATCATCAATCTGCCTGAAGTCGCTCACGGCATAGCCACCGTCACTCTTGCCGATTGGACAC
>JAZBOA010000155.1:0-7531 GCA_036350935.1 Anderseniella sp.
ATCAAAAGCACGCAGTAGTCCATCTGCTCTGACCCCAGTGGGGTGTCCCTCTCGCGGTATCGACCATTCACGGCATTATCCGTCGTTGCTCCTCTCCAACCTCTTGTGCGCGGTGTTCGCGCGTTGTCTTAAACAGGCCGCTCACGCCGTCTGAGCGTCTGGCTCCTGATAGTATGTTCCGTGCGCCATCATTGCCCATGCAATGCGGGCGATCTTGTTGGCAAGTGCGACTGCGGCAACCTTGGTGGATCGGCGTTCGAGCAGCCTGGCCAGCCATGGCCGTCGGGTGTAGCCAAGCTGCTTGGCTCGACGGATGACTGACAGCGCGCCCACAACCAGCATCGTTCTGAGATAGCGATTACCAGCCTTGGAGATGTGTCCGAGGCGCTCTTTGCCACCTGTCGAGTTCTGCTTCGGCACCAGCCCGATCCACGCTGCCAGGTCGCGGCCAGATCTGAAGCTACGAGGGTCGGGGACGGATGTGGCCAGCGCCGTGGCGATCAACGGGCCCACGCCCGGGATGTCGGCGAGACGGCGGCTCAGCTCATTCGAGCGGTGAGCGACCATGATGCGGCGGTCCGCCTCAAGGATGTGGTGCTTAACCAGTGCGAGCTGATCGTACAGGACCACAAGGCAGTCCCGTGCCGCCGCCGGTATCCGATCGTTCTCGCCAGACTTGATGATGGCCAGCAACTTCTCCACGCCAGTGCGCCCGACGCCAGCGACGATGCCAAACTCTGCCAGATGGGCCCGAATGGCATTAATCA
This sequence comes from Anderseniella sp., assembly GCA_036350935.1. GTDB lineage: Bacteria > Pseudomonadota > Alphaproteobacteria > Rhizobiales > Aestuariivirgaceae > Anderseniella. Next base: position 768 of record JAZBOA010000155.1, read on the forward strand.
GCATCGTTTGCTGACGGATCAGCAACTGGCGAGTCTTGTGCAGCATAAGAACCGACTGATGCTCCGCCGTCTTGATCGCGACGAACCGCATCGTTGGCCGAGTCACGGCTTCGCAGATGGCTTCCGCATCGGCCATGTCATTTTTGTTCCGCTTCACGTAGGGCTTCACATATCGAGGCGGCATCAGCCTGACCTCGTGACCGAGCTTGACCAGTTCGCGGGCCCAGTGGTGCGCCGTAGCACAGGCTTCCATGCCGACGAGGCACGGCGGCAAACCGGAAAAGAACGCCACCAGCTGTTTCCGTTTCACCTGCCTGCGAACAACGACCGTCCCGTCTTCGTCAATGCCGTGCACCTGGAACACGTTCTTCGCGATGTCCAGACCAATCGTGCTAATCTTTTCCATGGATGGCTCCTCCTTGGCGGTTCCTCTAATGACACCGCAAACTTGGCACATCGCGATGCCGGCGGAGGAGCCGTCCACAGCATCAACTGCGGACGGTTTTGGCTACTCGCAATAACGTCCGATGTGCTCCCGAAAGCTGCCTACTTCTATGGCGATCCAATTCGTTCGGAATTGTCACCGGTGGCATGAGTTTGATTAGCTTAGACTCCGAGCCCTGCCTCTAGAGCGGGAAGCGATGTCATCAGACCGGATCGCTCTGCTTGTTGCTTCAGGTCCCGGAGCTCGACCAGAATTGGATCGCTGTTATCTCCATTGTTCACTGCGACTAATCCACGAGCGCGCCTAACCATGAAGGTGGACCATTCCAACGGCTGTGATGCCGTGTACCGCTCCAGACGATCCGCATACCTCAACGCGGATTCCCATTCACCCTTTGACAGCGCATCGTCGATCGCTATGTCGGCAAACCAGAGTTGATTGTGTGCGACACATTCGCTGTCGAGAATGGCTTCAGCTTCTTCAAGGAGAGCGCATCTTCTTTGCTCATCCTCTGTTACGTAAGCACAGGTGGCCAGGACCGTTGGCCCAATGAATGTCATTCCCACTTTTCGTATGGCTTCAAGGGCCTCGAAGGCAAATTTGCGTGCACGCTCTGAATCATCGAGCTTTTGATAGACCATTGCCAATTGGCGAAGTCCTTGCCCCACGAAGTTTGAAGAACCCATCGATCTCGATAAGGCAATTGCATCTTCTAGGTACTGACGCGCGGCCTCGAAGTCCCCGAGGTGGTAGTGCATTATACCGGCGAGCTTTTTGCCAAACATGAGCGATCTGTTGTTCCGAACCTCGCTTGCCATCGCTTCCGAAGCCAGGCCATTCTCCAAAGCCCGTCGAAACTCCATCAAGTGGATTCTCGACCAGCCAATCATGTGAAGATTAGCCACTTCAAGCTGACCAAATCCGTGTTGCTGACAGAGGTCGACACATGCCTTGAACCGCTCACATGCCGTTTTCATATGGCCTCTGAGATAGTGCGCATCAGCAAGCCCGCTCAGCGCTCTTGCCTGGGCCTCGGGGGACTGGATTTTATTAGCAAGCTGTAGTGATTTCTGGTGTTCGGCCATACATTCATCAATGCGGCCTAGCGGGAAACATAGGTTGCCACGTAGGTAGTGAATATAGGCGAGTTCAGATTCGAGAGCTTCTTGCGTTGCTAACCGTTGGGCCTCATCGAGTGCCTCAAATGCAGGTGCTTGGCGATCAGCAATTCGAAGTGCCGCGGCCTGCCCACTCAGTGCCTTCGTTCTGCGTTGATTGTCGGGAGCACATTCAGCCGCTGCCTCAAAAGCTCCGATTGCGTCCTCGGTGGCTCTTGTGCTGAGCAGCGCGTCACCCAACGCCCAATTGATATCACAGAGGTCGGAATTTTCGACGGCCAGTTCCAAGCCTCGACGGCAGAGCGAAATCGCGCTTTCGAAATGGAGAGCCTCTGCCTGGTTTCGTGCCGCTCCAAGATATGCTTTAGCCGCTGTCGCGTCTCCGGCTCGGTCAAGGTGCTGAGCGTACAGAACCAAATCGCGATCTCGATACCAGTCGGCTGCCCTCTCATGCAGCCTGCTTCGATTGGCCTTCAGCAGAGAGGAATAGACGCCGTCTCTGACGAGAGCATGCGAGAACAGGAAGGCATCACCATCTGGCCGGATCAGATAGCGATCGATGAGGCGCTTGCAATCATACGCTTCGTTGTCCGCGACATGTCGGAGAGCCTTCAGGCTGAATCTCTGGCCAAGAGCTGCTGCGGCCTGAATAGCCAGCTTGTCTGCTGGATCGAGCGCATCCACGCGCGCTTGCACGATACTTTGAACTGATCCTGGTACGGCTTCTTCAGTGACTGTTTGTGCGCCACGCAACAACTGTTCGAGGAACAGAGGGTTTCCATCAGCTCGTTCGACGCAGGCCTTAGCAAATTTGTCAGTCGCATCGAAAAACTTGAAGGCCAACGCAATGGCATCGGCATGGCGCAAGGGGCGCAAGTCGACAGTGATGGTCGGTGTCGCGCCGGTCGTTGTTCTCCAAGCATCACCGATCTGATCCCCTTCAAGGCGAGAGGTCATCACAAGGACCACGGGAGCGTCCGAAATCGCTTTAGTCAGGCTTGCAAGATGCTCAAGCACAAGCTTGTCGGCCCAATGAACATCCTCGACAATCAGCAATAACTTGTTGTTCTGGCTGAGGTGAGTGACGATTCGCGCGACGGTTTCGCACTTACCCTGATTGCGCCGGACGTTGTCCATGGCGTTATACAAGGACCGGAGCTCAAGCGGTTGCGGTAGCCCCAGCAAATCGTTCAAGAAGACAACGTGCTCCTTGCCAATGACGTTGTCCTTGAGTGCTGCTTCTGTAGCCGAGGTCAGCTCACATTGACTAGATGATGAGGTTACGGAAAGCAGTCTGCGAGTTAGCGATCGAATGGCATCCTGACCCTTGCCCGCACCAAAATCCAAAACCAGAGCGCGATGACAGTCAAAGCCTTGTAGTGAAGCCAGTCGTTCGATCTCTTCGGTGATACGGGTCTTGCCAATCCCAGCTTCGCCTCGCAGGTAAATGACATGTCCAGCCTGCGTCTCTCCGGTCGTTCTAAGAACGGCCTTCAGTTGCTCCAGTTCTGCCTGCCGCCCTACGAAAGGGCGCGAAATTGCTGGGCCGTCCGTACCGGTTAGTTCGATTACCCGGAATGCCTTTACGGGTTTGGAGATTCCCTTCAGCGATAGATGTCCAACGTCCTCCGCACGAAACCTGCTATCAACAGCTTGCATGACCAACTCGGAAACAAGAGTCTCATTTGGTCCGGCCTTGTCGGTAAGACGGGATGCCAGATTTACGGACTCACCTGTCACCGTGTAGCTCTCATTGGAGCCAACACCGCTTGCTATGACCTGGCCGCTTGCAACGCCGATGTGTACCTGGATATCACGGCCAACAGCTTGGGATACCGCTGGCATGGTTTCGTGAATTGCAGCCGCGGTCCGCACCGCACGCTCAGGGTCATTCCCATGCGAGACAGGGGCTCCAAACACGGCCATAACGCTATCGCCGATGTGCTTGTCAACGCTGCCGCCAAAACTTGTGATAATCTCGTCAACCGCATCGAAATAGACGGTCAGCATGGCGTGCGTGGTCTCGGCGTCCATCTCGCCAGTAAGCTTCGTGTAACCGCAAATGTCGGCAAAGAGCACGGTGACCTGCCGGCGTTCGCCCAGCTTTACGATCTCAGGTTCATGTCCGAGTTTTGACTCAGTGGCAGCGATTTGCTTGTCGCCTGTTTGGCTGTCATTCAGAGCAGCAATGGCCCTAAGAAGCTTCTTGCGCGGCCCCATGGCAAGTCCCAGCTCGCGAAGATCTTGCTCATTGAGTTCGCAAGCGGCTTCAAGGTCGATCTCGTTGTTGACGAACACCTGAAGGTGCTCGCTCAAGCCCAGACCTTCCAGCCAACCTTTGACTTCATCGGTCATCATTCATCCTTGCCGCTAATTTCTATCATTGCAGATGAACAGATGAGGCGCCAGAAGGGTTCGGCTTGTCTGACGGTGTTGCTCGATGTCCGCAGTGGGTCAACTTCGGCCGGTTTGGCGTGGAGCGGAGAATGTCCGCTCCACATCCGTTTTCAGACATCGGTTTGCTCTGACAGAGCAAGCGCGTCATCCACTTCGACACCGAGATAGCGTACCGTGCTTTCGATCTTGGTGTGGCCGAGAAGCAGTTGGACTGCCCGTAGGTTACCCGTTCGCCGGTAGATCAACGTCGCCTTGGTTCGCCTGAGTGAGTGCGTTCCATATAGGGTCGCATCCAATCCGATGCTGGCCGTCCAGCTTGAAACCAGTCTCGAATACTGCCGCGTCGAGATGTGCGCATAAGCGTTATCGCGACTGGGGAAAAGGTATGGGCTTTGGTCATGTTTTCGGGCTTTCAAGAGGGCCTGCACCGATTGCCTGGTCTGCTCCGTGATCTCGAATTTTACTGGCCGGCCGGTCTTCCTTTGCCGGATTGTCGCGCGATCAATGCAAATGCCATTTGGGGCAATCTCCTCCGCCAGCAGACGGACGACATCACAGCCGCGCAACTTGCTGTCGATCGCCAGGTTGAACAGCGCCAGATCGCGGGTCTTGTTGGCCAATTGCAGCCGGGTGCGAATGGCCCAGACATGTTTGGGCTGCAGGGGTGGTTTCTGGCCAGTCAGCCTTCCCTTGTTCCAAGGACGCTTTCTCGCAGGCAGTAAAGGAATGAGGTTCGAATCTTTCATTTCAATAACTCCTGTTTGCTGGACAGGATCAGTATGAACCTCCATTCCTGCCCTTCACTCGTACCGAGCGCAGGGCGTCCTGCGAAAACTTGTCTGACCGAAAGCAGGCAGCTTTCGGGGGCACATCAGACATTATTTAGAAGGGTCAGAACCGGCCGCAGTTGACCCCAGGCGGACATCGACGAGTAATCTTAGAATGGGTGGTTCGCTCTGAAATGCCCTAAGGGCTTCGATGCTTCCTCGCGGTGAAGGCCCGAGGTACGCAAAAGCACTAATATATTTTGCATCCATATCGTGGAAGCATAATATCATGCCTGTCCCATGAGAGCTTGGAGATAATTTCGGCATTGAACGAAGGCGCGGTATCAATCAATACGGCAACCTGGTCAGGCAGATCTGCAGCCAGTGCTGCGCTGCGTCCGCTCATGTTTCGTCGCACGAACAGTTTTGAGCTGTCAGATCTGGAAATAGGTAAGGCAAGTGTCCGCAATAATCTCTTTGTTCGTCGAGACATATCCCTCGCACATATCATCTCCACAGGACATCAGGTAAGAGTCGAAGAGACTGATCGACTCACTTACTTGAAAGTCCATCAGGGCCAAGCTGAAATCGCGATCGGCGACAAGGTGGTTATCGCAAGGGCAGGTCAAGGAGTGCTGCTTGGGCCTGGCCCCAGAAAGACTAGAGTCGAAAAGCACAAAGCGGCAAGTTACGAAGCCACGGCGCTGCTGCTTCCCAAGAGCCTGCTATCAGATCTCGACCTTGACTTAGATGGTCGAGTACTCGGCAAGGTGCTTGATCAGATTAGTGGCGAATTTACTCCTGTCTCCGATGCTACTGAGCGGTTAGACGGCTGCATGTGGTACACGACCCGCCACTTACTTGGCGAGACTTCAGCCCCACTGAGTGTTCCTGTGGCAAAGTCGGCCGAGGAGCTTCTGGTTAACCTGTTTAGTGAAACCATCTCGGAAATTCTTCGACATGGACAACCGGTCACCTTTTCCGGAAACCTGAAGAAAGTCCGGGAGGCGGAAGAATTTATGCGAGCAAACTTGCATCAGGGTTTTCAGCTGGCAGATATGTCTAAGGCTGTGGGTGTTTCGGCCCGTAGTCTTCAGATTGCTTTTCAAGAAAGTCGTGGCATTTCGCCAACGACCTCGTTGCAACGCATAAGGCTTGAGGAAATCCATCGACGCCTAGCAGATAAAACCAACGACAAGAGCGTGACTGAGATCGCTTACGAGTGCGGGTGGACACACCTCGGACGATTGTCGGCGGCATTTAAGCAACGTTTCGGTCAATCCCCGTCAGTCATTCGGCGCAAGGCACGATCCACGTAGCATCGATACTCTGAACTGCCCAAAAAAGAATTTGAGCTTCCATTGATTAAGCGGAACGGTTGCGTTTCGCTTTTTGGATAATACTGACCTTAATTGATCCGCACGGAGACGTCATTCGGATAGTTTTTGCGGAGCCGGCAGTTACAATCTACACCCAAGCAGCGGTCTGTACGACCTCTGCATGTTCTTAGCAAAAAGCGATTTTGGAACTCACGGGTGTATTGAGTCTTCACTCCACTGTCAGGTGCACCTGTTACATCAAGTATAGGATTCTAGACATGAGCAATTTGAACCGACGCAAGTTCACTGTTCTCGGCATGACGGCCGTCACGGGTGCGACCCTGCCGTTCACAGGCGCACTGGGCAAGATGACCCAGGGCCGGATGGTTGACTCACCGGAGAACATGGAGCCCGGTGATTTCACCTGGCATCCTGAACGTTCGCCTTCAGGTCCGGTATCCATCATCGTGTCGATCGACGACCAGCGCGTGCACGTCTACCGCGGAGGCATTCGCATCGCGGTATCTACCTGTTCCACCGGCAAGAAGGGGCACACCACGCCAGCCGGCGTGTTCACGATCCTGCAGAAGGACAAACACCACCGGTCGTCGACGTACAATAACGCACCGATGCCCAACATGAACCGGCTGACCTGGAAGGGCATCGCCCTGCACGCCGGCAACCTGCCAGGCTATCCGGCTTCGCACGGTTGCGTACG
>JAZBOA010000156.1:0-3024 GCA_036350935.1 Anderseniella sp.
ATGGAACGTCGTTCGTAGCGTGCGCTGATCAACTCGAAGAGAACGCTGTGTTGATTTCCGCTGAGAATTGACCCTTTGGGGCGAGTAATTTCCACTGAGAAGTGACCCATGTTCAGAGTTTGCCTTGGCTGACGAAGTCAGGGGATCAAGGAGTGATCGACATGGCGTTACTGAGCGTTATCCGGCGCTGGCATTTCCGGGAAGGAATGCCGATCCGGGAGATTGAGCGGCGTACGGGGCTTTCACGGAACACGATCCGCAAGTACCTGCGTGCCGGCACCGTGGAGCCCAGGTACAAGGTTCCCGACCGGACGAGTAAGCTGGATCCGTTTGCCGAGAAGCTTTCGGGATGGTTGCGGATCGAGGCGGGCAAGTCGCGTAAGCAGCGGCGCACGGCCAAGCAGATGCATGCCGATCTCGTCGCGCTGGGCTATGACGGCTCCTACAACCGCGTGGCCGCCTTTGTGCGGGCTTGGAAGGCTGATCGCCAGCGCGAAGCGCAAACCAGTGGGCGTGGAACTTTTGTGCCCTTGGTTTTCGCGGCCGGCGAGGCTTTCCAGTTCGATTGGAGCGAAGACTGGGCAATCATCGGCGACGAGCGGGTCAAGCTGCAGGTCGCCCATACGAAGCTGTCGCACAGCAAGGCGTTCATCGTGCGCGCCTATCCCTTGCAGACCCACGAGATGCTGTTCGATGCGCTGACGCAGGCGTTCCGTGTCCTGGGCGGCGTGCCCCGGCGCGGGATCTTCGACAACATGAAGACGGCCGTCGACAGGATTGGCTCTGGCAAGGCTCGGCAGGTCAACCTGCGCTTTGCGGCCATGGCCAGCCACTACCTGTTCGAGCCTGAGTTCTGCAATCCGGCTTCCGGTTGGGAGAAGGGGCAGGTGGAGAAGAACGTGCAGGACGCCCGACGCCGATTATGGCAGCGATTGCCCCGCTTTCCGGACATGGAAGCGCTCAATGTCTGGCTCGAAGAACGCTGTATGGAGCAATGGGGTCAGATCCAGCATGGCGGCCTGCCCGGCACGGTCGCCGACGTCCATGCCGCCGAGATCAGCAGCTTAATGCCGCTTGGCCGTCCTTTCGACGGATTTGTCGAGCATACCAAACGGGTGTCGCCGACCTGCCTCGTGCACTTCGAGCGTAACCGCTATAGCGTGCCGGCTTCCTTCGCCAACCGGCCGGTCAGCCTTCGGATCTACCCCGACCGGATCGTGGTCGCCGCCGAGGGACAGGTGCTGTGCGAGCATGGCCGGATCATCGAGCGCTCGCATCATCTGCCGGGACGGACGGTTTATGACTGGCGGCATTATCTCGCTGTTGTCCAGCGCAAGCCCGGTGCCTTGCGCAATGGGGCGCCCTTTACCGAACTGCCGGATGCGTTCCGGCGGTTGCAGGCCCATCTCCTCAAACAGCCGGGCGGTGATCGGGAGGTGGTGGAGATCCTCTCCCTCGTTCTGCACCATGACGAGCAAGCCGTACTGTGCGCGGTCGAACTGGCGCTGGAGGCGGGTGCCCCAACAAAAACCCATATCCTCAACATTCTGCACCGCCTGATCGACGGCAAGCAGCCGAATATTCCGGCCATCGATGCGCCACAGGCATTGGTGCTCCGGCATGAACCCAAGGCCAACGTGGCACGCTATGATGCTCTGCGCAGCAAGGAGGCGAACCGTGCGTCATGATCCGGCCAGCGCCGCCGTGGTGGTCATGCTGCGCGGCCTCAAGATGTATGGCATGGCGCAGGCTGTGAGCGACCTCATCGATCAGGGGGCGCCGGCATTCAAGGCCGCGGTGCCTATCCTCTCCCAACTGCTCAAGGCCGAGATGGCCGAGCGTGAGGTCCGGTCCATCGCTTATCAGCTCAAGGCCGCCAGGTTCCCTGCCTACAAGGATCTGGCCGGCTTCGACTTCGCTTCCAGCGAGGTAGACGAGGCCGTGGTGCGCCAACTCCATCGTGGCGAGTTCATTGATGGCGCCCACAACGTCGTGCTGATCGGCGGCCCAGGCACCGGGAAAACCCACATCGCCACGGCCCTGGCCGTCCAGGCTGTCGAGCATCACCGCAAGAAGGTACGGTTCTTCGCAACGGTCGATCTGGTCAATGCGCTTGAGCAGGAAAAGGCCATGAACAAGGCCGGCCAGCTTGCCGAGCGCCTGCTGCGCCTCGATCTCGTTATCCTCGATGAGCTGGGATACCTGCCGTTCAGCCCATCAGGCGGCGCCTTGCTGTTCCATTTGCTCAGCAAGCTTTATGAGCGCACCACCGTGGTCATCACGACCAACCTGAGCTTCTCCGAGTGGGCGGGTGTATTCGGCGATGCCAAGATGACAACGGCCTTGTTGGATAGGCTCACCCATCATTGTCACATCCTGGAAACCGGAAACGACAGCTTCCGCTTCAGAGCAAGTTCCGCCAAACCTAAAACCAGAAAGGAAAATGCCATCGCTTGACCAACTTCCCGCACCGGGAGACACCCAATCCACCCGGGTCAATTCTCGATGGAAACCAAGGGTCAATTGCAAACGGAATTCAACAGGCTGCCATCAGCGGTGCATTTGCACCCATCTGGCGCGCCATTACAAAACCGGTTGGAGGCGTGGGCATCGCGGCCAGCATCACCAGCGCCCCAAGTGCCACGCCACTGAGCCCGAATAGGCTGCCGACACCAGCCATCAAGAGCGGCATGACTAGCAGGCTAGCGACCAGCGATAGGGCCAGAATCCAGCCAGAGGAGCGAAAGGCATGCAGATCCAGTCCGGCTCCCATGGCAAGCAGCCCCAGGGCGATAGCGGCCCCGCCAATCGTATCCAGCAAAGGCGTCGCCTTCAGGATTTCTCCGGCGTTCGCGGCCTTCAAGGTCAGGCCTATAGCCATCGCAATCAGCAACGGATTGCGGACAATCTTTACCGCAATTGCGCGCCATTCCACTGGCCGGTCATCGGCTGAGGTCAGGAAAGCGACCGTCACAAGGACCAAGCCCAGCATTGCCCACATCAAGACAACCAGTGTGACGGTTC
>JAZBOA010000157.1:0-2462 GCA_036350935.1 Anderseniella sp.
AGTCATCAGGATAAAGGCGCGCAAATCACCGGTAATCGAATAAGCCATCAGGCTGGTGTAGGGCTGACCGTGGTTGTCGGTGGCCAGAACCGCATATTTCTGCGTCTCAAGCAGATGTCGCAGGCGCGTTTGGTCAGCCTCCGGCAGGCTACTCGGGGAAGGTTTATCGTTTTTGCGGATCGTTGCGCTGTTCAAGATTCCTCACTCACACAATATCGCGTTTGACGAAGGCTGATGTAACAAAAAAGCACATCAGACACTGCTCATCGCCGTCAAACCTCAACTCGTGGCATAGACAGAAGTCGCTCGATTTCAGCCGTCAGTTGGGCCGGCTTCGTGGTGGGAGCTTAGAGGGAAAATAGGGGACCTACCACGGATTTTTTCCATCCTGAATGTAGTCTTCAGCCGAACTGCTGGCCTGCAATACAGCAAAACCGAACGGCAGCAGTAGATTCGTTGCGGCCGACGTGTCCCCGGACGTCACTGGCCGCTCTTTGCCGCAGGCTGCCTCTTGGAATGGCTTCCAGATAGCCGACATTCGCAATCCGCCCATTCTTCCAACGACAGCTTTCTGACGCCATGCGTGAACTGGTGCTATCGGCCAGTTGCCGCCGTTCGATGACACCGGCAAGCAGTCATCTGAACGACTGCTGCATTCAGAAACCTGCCTGAAGACCCATTCACACAACTCGGCCAAAGCTGCTGTTCAGCAAGAAAACGGGGTCCGCAGTTGTTGCGGCATGATGCCGAAGCCATGATTCTGGAAAATCCAGTTGAACCGCAGCGCGCACAAAAGAAAAAACCAGGCTACGTAACTATTCGATTTTATCCCTGTCTCTATAGTGGACAATTCGGGACCTTTTCAGAAGGAGCGTTATGCAAAACCTGACCCGCATCGTGGTCGCCACTGACTTCTCCGTGCCCGCCAATGCTGCTATTACCCGCGCAGCCCTGCTCGCCCGACAACATGGCGCAGAGCTGCACCTGCTGCATGTGTTGTCCCCCCTGGCGCTGTATCCCGGTCAGGCTGTCGAGCCTGCCGCCAACGGCGACGCCAGACTCGCTGCCGCCCGCAGTCGGCTCAATGCCACAGCCGGACGCGTGCTTGAGCGATACGACGTCCATGTTCACATTGTGCAGCGTGTCGGCCGGGCGCATACCCGCATCAGAGAATATGCCAACGAAGTCGCCGCTGACTTGGTGGTGGCGAGCGTGCGTGGCGAGGATTCCTTGCTGAGCCTGATGTTAGGCTCCACCGCCTGGCGCCTGTTACGTGTGTGCGAGCGTCCGGTGCTCGTCGTGCGCCCTGTGCCCATCAGGCCCTATCGCCAGGTACTTGCGGCGGTCGATTTCTTCCCGCATACCCAAGCGGTCTGCACCTGGGCCAAACGGATGGCCGGTGATGAACCGGTGCATCTGCTGCACGTGCTGGCGCCGCAGGATCAGGACGAACAGGCGAATGAGAGCATGCGCACCATTGCCGGGAATTTGATGGCCAATTTGCAATCAGACCTGCCCTACGCAACAGAAGGCCAGATTGGGGTCGGTCGTCCGCTCGTTGTTATTTTGCAGCACGCCGCCCACTGCAACGCGGATTTGATTGTGCTGGGTCGGCATGGTCAGGGCGGACTGGAAGCGCACTTGCTGGGTAGCGTGAGCAAGAACGTGGTGCAGGCTGCGAATTGCGACGTGTTGCTGGTGGACGCTGACTGACGCACCCAGTAGTCCCATAAACGGCAAGGCGGCAAAAGCCAAGGAGAGTCAGCATGACCCGTCGGGACAGTTTGCAGACGGCGACCAAGGACATGGTTCAGGCAGGGCGCGATATCCTCGCCGCCGATGAAAGCGCGCCGACCGTTGCCAAGCGCTTTCAGGCGATCGGCGGCGTGTCCACCGACGAAAGCCACCGCGCCTGTCGCGCCCTGTTGTTGACCACGCCGGGGCTGGGCGAGCAAATCAGCGGGGTTATTCTGTCAGCGTTGCTGATTCGCGAACGACCGGTCAGAAGCCCATAGCGGACGAATGTTTCATGTAGGGCAAAAGACCCCTTCGGCCGAACTTCAGCCGTCCAAATATCCTTTACAACCGGCCGCGTCGGGTCTCCGGTCGTCAGACGATGGGTCTTTGCTCACATCAAAACCGGGTCAGCGTGCTCGCGAACCAGCGATGCTTCGACAGTAGCCGTCAGGAATCACCGCTTCTGAACCCGACTTCATGAAAAAGCCGGGAAGAACAGCGCAAGCACCACGCTGGCCACACTCAGGCTGCCGACCATCACGGGCAGTCCCGTCTTCAGCCATCGGCCGGGCGAGATGCGCGCTTCCGGCAGGCCGGCACGCTCCGCCTCGGCGATGCAGATGACGTTGGCGGTGGCGCCGATGTGGGTGCCGTTGCCGCCGAGTCCTACACCCAGCGCCAGGGCCCACCACAGGGGGGTGACGTTGACGCCTTGTTGTTCCAGG
>JAZBOA010000158.1:0-12519 GCA_036350935.1 Anderseniella sp.
GGGCACCGAGCGGCTGCGCTTCACCCCCACCCCCTTGCACACGGTGGCCGATATCGAGCATCTTGTGGCCGCACTCAACAAGCTGTGGTCGCAGTGCGCGCTGGCAAGGGCCGTGGCCTGAACCAGCCACTTTACTGCAGCATTTAAGCCCCCGGTTTCCGGGGGCTTTTTCATTTTGCGTTGACTTATGTCAACTTGTGTTGACGCGTTGATTGTTAGCCTTTCTTGACAACAGGGAGGCTCGCATCATGCGCATCGTACTCGTTCACCCGAACTACCATTCCGGCGGCGCCGAGATCGCGGGCAGCTGGCCTCCCGCCTGGGTCGCTTATCTGGCAGGTGCGTTAAAGCAGGCCGGTTACACCGAGGTGACGTTCATCGACGCGATGACCGATCACCTGGATGATGACACGCTGCGCGCCCGCATCCGTGACGCCCGGCCCGACGTCATCGGCACCACCGCCATCACCCCGTCGATCTATGCGGCTGAGCGCATCCTGCAGTTGGCCCAGGAAGAGTGCCCGGACGCGGTTCGCGTGCTGGGCGGCGTGCATGCCACCTTCATGTTCAAGCAGGTGCTCACCGAGGCGCCGTGGGTCGATGTCATCGTGCGCGGCGAAGGCGAGGAGATCATCGTCAATCTGGTCAATGCGATCGCCAGCGGCGCCGGCTGGCGGAGCAAGCTGAAGACCATCGAGGGCCTCGCGTTCGTTGAGGATGGCAAGATCATCGCAACCCAGGCCGCGCCGACGGTCAAGAATCTCGAAGGCATCAAGCCGGACTGGAGCCTGCTGGAGTGGCACAAGTACATCTACGTGCCGCTTGGCGTGCGCGTGGCAATTCCCAACATGGCCCGCGGCTGCCCGTTCACCTGCTCGTTCTGCTCGCAATGGAAGTTTTGGCGCGACTATCGCGTCCGCGACCCCAAGGCGGTGGTCGACGAGATCGAGGACCTGGTGGACAACCACGGCATCGGCTTCTTCATCCTCGCCGACGAGGAGCCCACTATCAACCGCAAGAAGTTCATCGCCTTCTGCGAGGAACTGATCGCCCGCGGCCTGCCTGACAAGGTGAAGTGGGGCATCAATACCCGCGTCACCGACATCATGCGCGACAAGGAGCTGCTGCCGCTCTACCGCAAGGCGGGTCTGGTGCACGTCTCGCTCGGCACGGAAGCCGCCGCGCAGCTCAAGCTCGACCAGTTCAACAAGGAAACCAAGGTCGCTGACAACAAGGAAGCCATCCGGCTGCTGCGCGAGGCAGATATCTTCACCGAGGCCCAGTTCATCGTGGGACTGGACAACGAGACGGCAGAGACGCTGGAAGAGACCTACCAGATGGCCTGGGACTGGCAGCCTGACCTCGCCAACTGGTCGATGTACACGCCATGGCCATTCTCGCCGCTGTTCCAGGAAATGCGTGACAAGGTCGAGGTGTTCGATTTCTCGAAGTACAACTTCGTCACCCCGATCATGAAGCCCAAGGCCATGGAGCGCGGCGAGCTGCTCGACCGGGTGATGAACAACTATCGCCGCTTCTACATGAAGAAGGCGCTGTTCCATTATCCGTGGCGCGGCACCGGCTTCCGCCGCCGCTACCTGCTGGGCTGTCTGAAGGCGTTCCTCAAGGCCGGCTTCGCCCGCACCTTCTACGACCTGGGCAAGGTCGGCTATTGGGGCCCGCAGACCAAGGGCAGCGTCGACTTCCACTTTGACGAAACCAAGCAGCTTGCCGAGGCGCAGGTGGCCGACTGGGAAGCCGCAGCCGATCGCTCCCGCAAGATGAAGGAGCGCCAGGAAGCCCTGCGTGCGCAAGGCAAGGCCAGGGCGAAAGAGCGCGCTGCAGCAAAGGATCCCGTACTGGCTTGCGGCGGCGGCGCCCGGCAGATGGAAGAGCACGATGAACCGGTCCTCGCCTGCGGCGGCGGTTCGCAGCAAATGGAAATCCCCGGCGACACACCGCCCGCCATCGTGATGCGCGACACCCGGGCCAGCAAGCGCAAGCTGGAGGCCGCCGCCAGTTCCGATGAGTGAAGCGCTGATCGGCCCCAACGCCATCATCCAGGTGGCAGGGGCCATTCGCAGCCAGCACGACGCTGCCCGGTTGGATGAGGTCATGCAACAGGCGGGGCTGGCGCACTACGTTGCCAAGCCGCCTTCCTCCATGGTGCCCGAAACCGAGGTCGCCACCCTGCACCGGGCCGTCGCCGGCCTGATTCCGGCCCCGCAAGGCGAAGCCATCATGCGCGAGGCCGGGCGCAACACCGCGCTGTACCTGCTTGCAAACCGCATCCCAGCACTTGCCCAGGCCGTGCTGAAGCTGCTGCCCGCACCGCTGGCTGCGCGCGCCCTGCTCGCGGCCATCACGCGTCACGCCTGGACCTTCGCCGGCAGCAGCAGGTTCAGCCACGATGCCCGCCACCCGGTGCACATCTCACTGGAGGGCTCGCCCCTGTTCGCCACGCCCGAGTGCCGCAGCCTCGCCGCGGCCTATTTCGAGGCAACGTTCGAGACGCTGTTCCAGACGCTGGTCAGCCGGCGCACCAGGGCTGTCTCCCGGCCGGAGGCCGCAGACGAAAATGGCGCAGGCCGCCATCATGCTGCCTGCGCCTTCGATCTTGTCTGGCGCCCCTGAACGCCGCCTGCCCCCGCCTGTTCAGGCCGGATGATGCTCCGGCCAAAAAAGAGAAGGGAAAACCGGACGAACCGGCGTTCCCTTCAGTTGGCACTGGGCGAGGGCCAGTGTTCAGGGTTTCGTCATTGCTTGGCCGCGCCGAGCTCTATCATGTAGTCCTTCAGCATCTGCGCACCGTAGAGCGGCTTGTTGGCGCCCTGGTGGCAAGTCGCGCAGTTGGTCTTAAGTACATCGCCTTGCGGACCCTTGCGGTTGTCCGGGAACACATCGGCAAGCGTGTCCATGTAGTTCTTGTTCACATGGTTCACCATCTCGATGCCGTGCCAGGCCTTAACCCGAGCCGGTGCGCTTTGCGACCAGTCTGCAAAGTTGCGCGTGTTGTGGCAGAAGGTGCAGTTCACGCCCATAGACTGGGAGAAGTGCATCATCAGGCCATAGGTCTTCTCCGAGTCCTGGATCGGCGAGACGTGACCGGTTGGCAGTGCCGTACTGGCCGACACGCGGATGCTCTGCGCCTTGGTCAGCAAATCGGAAAACGGATCGTAGGGCAATGACGTTACGCCCACTTCCGCCGCCGCCAGGTTCTGGCCGTTGCGCTTTGCCGCCATGCCGCCGGCCTGTTTCGGGCCAGGGTTGATGGACCACACGTTGGCCGGCACCGGCTGGCCGCGGTGGCAGGTGTAGCAGGTCACGCCGGTTTCAGCGACGTGAGGCTGCCACTGCGCGTTGATGGTGGCGGTCATCTGCAACATCTTGCGCGCCACCACCTTGGTGTAGACGCTGTCTTCGGCCAGGTTCTCCGGATTGTGGCAGTAGTTGCAGCCTTCCTCCGGCGATACCCACTCGGTGATGGCCAGCATCAGCCGGGTGAACTGGGCCTCGTTGAGGTCGCCCAGAACCTGGACGTTCTCGTAGATTTCAGAGGCCTTGGGCCCGCCGGTTTCAGCCTGGTCGGATGGTTCCGGCGCCACGTTGGCGGCCTTCTTCACTGCCACCATGCGCGGGTTGTCGATCTGGACCATGCCGGTCCCGCGGAAGCCCTGCTGGGCGGAGTCCATTGGCGGACGCTCCCATTGCAGCATCATCGGAATGGCGAGCAACGTGGCAACGCCAATGGCTGCTGGTATTGCGATCTTCATGACGGATCTCCTTTACTGGGCTGCCGGGTCAGCGACGCCGGGCCACATGTCGGGGTAAGGCGGCACGATGCCGTGCTTCATGCCCCAGAGGTACCAGTTGTCCACGACGGTGCCCGTCAGCAGGATGCCGATACCACCCGTCAGCGTGGTCAGGACAGCAAACCACCAGGCCCAGCGGTGCACCGACTCCATGGTGGCGTTGAAGCCCATCGTCCAGCGCCAGAACAGGGCTGCACGCTCCGACGCCGTACCGCGATCAGTGATCTGCTCCAGTTCGCGCTCGCCACCCAGGTGGCTGACGGCGAGAATGGTTGCCCCGTGCATGGCGAACAGCAGCGCCGAGCCGTACAGGAAGGCAATCGAGAGCATGTGGAAGGGGTTGTAGAACAGGTTGCCGTAGCGCAGCGAGAACGCCGCGGTCCAGTCCAGGTGGGGGAAGATGCCGAACGGCACCGCTTCAGACCATGACCCCATCAGCAGCGGGCGGATGAAGCCCAGCACCAGGTAGAGCCAGATGGCCGAGGCAAATGCTGCCGGAATGTGCATCCCCAGGCCCAGCTGCCGGGCGCGTGAGTACATGCGCACCCACCACAGCAGGATCGAGGCGGTGAGGAAGAAGCCGGCCAGCAGCCACCATCCGCCCTCGTTCATGGGCGGCAGTATCTTCAGGCCATGCTCGGGAAGTGGCGGCTCAAGCGCAAGCCATGGCAGCTGGCGCACGAACTGCACCGGGTCCCAGTTCACCGAAGCCCACATGTTGAGGCCGATGATCTCGAACGCGATGATGCCGAAGATCAGCGACATGGTGCCGGTCCAGCCCAGGTAGATTGGGCCGATCTGCGCGTTGCCGATCTTGCCGATCAGGTTGGAGAAGAACGGCGTGCCGTCCCGTCCCCAGGCGTCGTCCTTTGCGGTGACGCCCATTTCCGGTTCGCCACGAAGCTGAACCCGGGTGAATATGTTCTGGTATTCCATTGTTTGATCCTCCCGGCTCACGCCCAGATCGGCAGGTTGAGCCACCAGTTCCACCATTCAGGCCAGCCGCGTGACCAGAACGGCCCGGAGATGATGATGCACACCGCACTCCAGAACACAGCAGACAGCGCCAGGAACAGGCCAAGCCGGTGAATGCCCAGCGTGCCGATCGAGTAGCCAATGGTGTCGCGGAAGAAGGTGTCTTCATACTCGGGCGTCTTCACCCGCTGCCCCTTCGGCGGATTGGCAGCCGACAGCACAAGGCCGCCGTGCATCGCCAGGGCGAGCGCCGTGGTGAAGAAGAACGTGATGGCGATCATGTGCGCCGGATTGTAATGGAAGTGCAGATACTGGTAGCCGACGTTCGACACCCAGTCGAGGTGCGACAGGATCCCGTACGGGAAACCGTGTCCCCATGCGCCAAGCAGCAGCGGCCGGAAGATCACCAGCGTGACATAGGCCAGGATTGCGAAGGCGAAAGCGAACGGCACATGATAGCCGATGCCGAGTTTCCGGCAGATTTCGACTTCCCTGAGCGCCCATGAACAGAACGCGCCAGTGGCGCAGACGGTTATGATCTGCCACAGGCCGCCTTCCTTGAGCGGCGCCAGCGCCAGCCCGTACTTGAGGTCCGGCGGCGCGATATTGATCTGCCAGATGTTCCAGGTCGGCCCGATGGCTGCCCCGTAGATGATCAGCGCAGTTCCGACAATCGAGAAGAACAGCGTCGTGACACCAAAGAAGCCAACGTAAAAAGGTCCGACCCAGAAGTCGAAGAGGTCACCGCCGACCAGCGTTCCCCCCCGGACCCGATATTTCTTTTCAAAACTGAGCATCGCCATTTAGGTGTCCTCCGCTCAAGCCGCACTGACATCAGTACGCTTCGATAAGCTTGGTTTGTGGACGGGGAGACGGCTGAAGCCGCCACCCCGTCCACATGATGTGTTGCCTGCCCTGGGGCAGGCGACCCAACATGTCTCAGGCCTTCATGACGTCGGTCACGACAGGCTGGGACAGGCTCGAGGTTTGGGCGCCTTCGATCCAGTTGTACTTGTTCGTGCTGAGCAAAATGAAGTGAATCAGAATTGCCAGCGAGAACAGGAACACTGCCAACGCCACGAGTGCCCGACGGGGGTCGAACAGAAGCCAGACTTTCCACATGGTCTCTTTCTCCTACTTTGGTGCCGGGTTCATCAGAACCACGGACGCCACATCCATACGAGGATATGGGCGACAACCGCGATTGCTGTGAAACCCAGGAACCCCTGCATAAAGAGCCGGTGGACTTCCTGAGCCTCCGCGTGGGTCAACCCCGACGGAGTTCCACTATGTTCAGGCATGAGATGCCCTCCACAGGTTGGCCTTTCGGCCGTTACCGCACCCACCCCGTGCGGCTGGGGTCGTCACCGCCCGGCTCTAAAGCCTTCGGGCGACTATTTCTGCCGGCACCGAAGCCCCGGCAAAACCTGAATTCCGGCGCAGCCTTCACATGAAGGCGAACGGCACCGAGTTGCCGGCTGCGGCGCGCGCTTCGGCTATGATCGAGCGAGACCGTCCGGATGGATCGAGGTTGGGGCGCCAGTGCGACGGGATCAGCCGGTGCGCCGTTGCTGCCACCAGGAAGAAGGCAAACGCGACCACGTAGATGGCGCGATACTCGATCGTCTCGCCATGCCGTTGCGCGAAGCCGCCGGGTCTGCTCCCGTGAACTTCCATTGCCATCGTCAGTCCTCCTTCTCTTTTTCTTCCGCCTTCAGCCCGGCCCCACGCGTCGCGCAAGTAACCCTGCCTCAGGCGGCATTCCCCAGCCGGCCCGCCACCGCGGTGACGTGCTCCGGCGAAACTGTCTTGTTGCCATTGTCCCTGGCCTGGCGCTCGGCGGCGTCTCTCAACCGCTTGGCTGCCGAAATTCTCACCAGCACCGGTTCCGCCTCGACCAGCCGGTCGAGAGTCACGCGGGCCTCGTCGCTCCAGCCGAGCTGGCCGTCCAGCCGCGCCGGCGTCGCCGCCACCTGGTCCATGTCCTTCGCCAGCGGCAGGATGTTGAACAGCGCGTCGAACAGCCCGTTGCAGACTTCCTGCACGAGGTAGGTCGCGCCCGAGTAGCCCATGAACGGCGTGCCGGTGTGCCGGCGGATCACCGCGCCGGGGAACGAGGCCGGCACGTAGATCGCGCGGCAGCCTGCCTCGGCCATGTACATGCGCTCGTTGTAAGAGCCGAACATGATCAGCGGCGGCGTCTTCGCGATGGCGTCCTGCACGGCGTGATTGTCGGGCTTGACGCCGGCCCGGCGGGCAAAGGCGAAGGTGCAAGGCAGCCCCATCTCGGTCTCGAGGAAATGCCGCACGCCGCGCGCATAGGTTTCGTTGGCGACAATGGCGAAGCTGGCCGTGCCGAAGAAGTCCTGCGTCACCGACCGCCACAGGTCCCACAGCGGCTTGATGGTGGTGTGCTTCTCGCGCTCGATGAACGGCTCCGGGTCAAGCCCCAGCAGTTCGCCCAGCGTGCGCAGGAACTTGGTGGTGGAATGCAGCCCCACCGGCGCCTGCAGGTAAGGCTTGTCAAGCGCCTCGCACAGCGCCCGCCCAAACTCGCGGTACATGCAGATGTTGACGTCGCCGTCGACGAGGCGCGGAATGTCGGCCAGGTGCGACCCCAGCGGCATCACCAGGTTGACCTCGGCGCCAATGCCTTCCACCAACCGGCGGATCTCGGCAAGGTCGGAGGGCATGTTGAACATGCCATAGCTGGGACCAATGATGTTGACGCGCGGCTTGTCGCCTTCCTTGCGCGGCTTGGCCTTGGGCATCTTGCCCTTCTTCGCGCCGAATTCGTTCCACAGCCACAACATGGCCCGGTTGGCAGATTGCCACTGGTCCTCGTCGATGGTGCGCGGCAGGAAACGCTTGATGTTGGTGCCTTCCGGCGTCACCCCGCCGCCAATCATCTCGGCGATCGAGCCTGTCACCACGACACTCGGCAGCGCCGGATCCAGCGTGGCGTGCGCCCGCTTCATGGCGCCTTCGGTGCCGTGCTGGCCAAGCTCTTCTTCCGCCAGCCCTGTCACCACCACCGGCAGTTCGTGCGGCGGCAGCGCATCGGTGTAGTGCAGGACGGCCGTAACCGGCAGGTTCTCGCAGCCGACGGGCCCGTCAATGATGACCTGCAGGCCCTTCACCGCGGTGAAGACATAAACGGCGCCCCAGTAGCCGCCGGCGCGATCGAGGTCTGCTATCAGCATCCTATCGCTCCTTTCACGGCCTTGTCGGGCTTCGAATCCCGCTCGTGTTGCCTGGCGAACTCCGGCCGCGCGCGCGGCACGTCTTCCCACACGCCGGCCGTATCGCCCCGGCCCACGCCCTCGAAGAAGCCGGTCAGCTCGTCGAAGCGGGCCTTGTTGGCAATCGCCGCGTTGACGACCTGGACCAGCGAACCTGCACCGGCCACGCCCATCAGCGGACGCGCCGAAATCAGGTTGGTGAAGTAGAGCGCCGGAATTGCCCGTTGCTTGGCGTCCTGCACCAGCGGCGTGGTGCCGATGGCGAGATCTGGCCGCGCGTCATGCATGGCGGCGAGGTCCTGCTCGAGCGACGCGCGGAACTGGACGTGAACGCCCTTCGCCGCCAGCCATTCGCGGTCCGTCTCGCTGAAGCGTGACTTCGCACACGCCGTGCCGACATAGGGCACCTCGGCGCCGGCCTCGATCAGCAACCGCGCCACCAGCAACTCCGAGCCTTCATAGCCCGACACGGTGATGCGGCCCTTGATCGGCTTGCCCGACAGCGCGCCGGTGACGGCGGGAAGTGCTGCCTGCTTGGCGGCATCGATCTGCTTTTCACTGACATTGGCCAGCTTGCCGATGGCTTCGAGCCAGGCGGCGGTGCCATCGACGCCAACCGGCGCCGAACCGGTGATCGGCCGGCCTGCTGCCTCGAACTCGCGAAACGAGGCCGTATAGAACGGATGGATGGCGGCAACCGCGGCGCAGTCGAGCGCGGCGTAAAGCTCGCGCCATTCGCGCGTCGGCACCACGGGACCGGCAGCCAGGCCCATCGGCTCCAGCAGCGCGCCGATGGTCATCGGGTCAACCGGGAACATCTCGCCCACCAGCGTGATTGACGGCTTGCCGGCATCCTTCGGCTGGCGCGGCGCCATGACGGGGCCTTGCTCGGCTTCCTCGCGGGCATACTTCAACATCGCCCCGGCCAGCACGTCCTTGGCCTCGGCATGGGTCGGCACGCCAAAGCCCGGCACGTCGATGCCGATGATGCGCACACCGTTGATTTCTTTCGGCAACAGCCGCAGCGGCACGCCTGACGCTGTCGGCACGCACAGGTTTGTCACGATGACCGTGTCGTACTTTTCCGGATCGGCGAGCTGGAAGACCGCTTCGCGGATGTCCTCGAACAGCTTGCCGGTCACCAGCGTTTCGGAGTTGAACGGCACGTAGCCGACGGTGCGCTTGGCGCCGTAGAAGTGCGATGTGAAGGTCAGGCCGTACACACAGCAGGCCGAACCAGACAGCACGGTGGCGGTGCGCCGCATCCGCAGGCCCACCCTCAAGCTGCCGAAGGCCGGACACATGGATTGCGGCTGGTCGTGCGGGCCGGTCGGATAGTCCTGGGCGAACTGGTCGAGCAGTTCCGACTTGCCGGCCATTCCGGCCGCCTTGCGCATCTCGTCCTTGCCGGCGTGGCAACCCTGACCCGCCGCCGCATCGGCCGTTGCCGGTGCCGGCGCCGAACAGCCCATGCCGCCTTCCGGCTGGCCGTCGTTCAGCATTGGCACCTCGGCGGCGTCGTCGTAACGCACTTCCGTGGCCTTGGCTTTCGATATGTCGGTGGGCTTGTTCATGGGTTCCGGGTCAGGTTGTCAGACGTTGTCGTAAATCACTTCAAGCGTCGGCTTCTCGATCACCGTGCCGCCGCACATGTCGGCCATGGAGGCCGGCTCCAGCACCACGCCGGCACCGGTCGATTCAGCGGAGAACAGGTTCAGCAGACCGTCCTGGTCGAGCGGCTGGGGATGTTTGGGCGGCGCTTCGGCCACCTGCTGGGCAAGCTGGGCAAACAGCGGGCCCCACTCGCCATCCGGCGTGCCGACGATCTGGTAGTTGGCGGACTTGCGCCGGATGTCCTCGTTGGCGGGAATGGCCGAGAGCACCGGGATGCCGACAGCCTCGGCGAACGCGGCAGCCTCGCCGGTGCCGTCATCCTTGTTGATCACCATGCCGGCCACGCCGACATTGCCGCCCAGCTTGCGGAAATACTCCACCGCCGAGCACACATTGTTGGCGACATACAGCGACTGCAGGTCGTTGGAACCGACCACGATCACCTTCTGGCACATGTCGCGGGCGATCGGCAGGCCGAAGCCGCCGCACACCACGTCGCCCAGGAAGTCGAGCAGCACGTAATCGAAGCCCCACGAATGGAAGCCGAGCTTCTCAAGCAATTCAAAGCCATGGATGATGCCGCGCCCGCCGCAGCCACGCCCAACCTCCGGTCCGCCAAGCTCCATTGCGAACACGCCATCGCGCTTGAAACAGACATCGGAGATGCTGACTTCCTCACCGGCTTCCTTCTTGCGGGCCGAGGTTTCGATGATGGTCGGGCAGGCCTTGCCGCCGAATAGCAGCGAGGTGGTATCGGACTTCGGATCGCAGCCGATCAGCAGTACCCGCTTGCCTTGCTGGGCCATCATGTAGCTCAGGTTGGCCAGCGTGAAGCTCTTGCCGATGCCGCCCTTGCCATAAATGGCGATGATCTGGGTTTCCTTGGCCGGTTCGCCGGTCGGCACCGGATCGGGGTCGATGGCAGCCTCGGCGCGCAGCTTGCGGACCATCTCGTCCGTATCGGGCGTGATGTCTCGCGCCTTGAATACGTTCACCTTGCTCATTGCCGGTTTCTCCAGTCCAGGATCATTTTCAGGCAGCCCGCATCATTGAAGGCTTCGGCATAGGCAGCCGGGGCTTCTGCCGCGGGGCGGCGGTGGGAAATCAGGCCGTCGAGAGACAGCTTGCCGCTCTCGACCAGCCCCAGCACGGCTGTAATGTCCGACTGTTGCCATTGCGCGGCGATGGCGAGACGGGCCTCGCGCATGAAGGCCGGCGGAAAAGCGAACGACACCGGGTTCTCGTAGAAGCCGGCCAGCACGATCTCTCCGCGCGGCGCCAGCTTGGCAACCAGCGCATCGACGATGCCGTCAGCACCCGAAGCGTCGCATACGACCGCATAGGATGAGCCGCCATCCTCTTCAGGGTGGACTGTTCTGTATCCTTCGGCGCCGTCCTGGCGCGCGGGGTTGGTCTCCCACACCACCGGCGCCTTGCCGCCCAGCGCGATCACGCAGCGCGCGATCAGCCGGCCAAGCACGCCGTGTCCTACAACCAGTTCCGGCAATCCGTCGCGCGAAGCTACCACCGCATGGTGAGCCGTTGCCGCCAGCGCCAGCAGCACGGCGCGCTCGCCAAGCTCTTCCGCCACCGGGATAACCTTGGCCCCTGCTGCGACCAGCCTTGAGGCGGAGCCGCCAAACAGGCCGCGCACATCGGTAAAGCCGTGCGAACCGGGCACGAACACCCGCTGGCCCACCTTCAGGCCACTGTCAGCGCCTGCATCGACCACGTGACCGGTGCACTCGTAGCCCGGCACCAGCGGATAGCCCAGGCCGGGGAACTGCGGCATACGGCCGGTATAGAGGAGTTTTTCGGTACCTGTGCTGATGCCGGTCCAGTCAGCCTCGACAACGACATCGCTCGCCGCCGGTTCGCAAAGCGTCACCTGCTCGATCGACAGCCGTTCCGGCTTCTCCAGGACCACCGCGAGGGTGTTCATGTCTGCACCTCGCTCTCTTCAGCTCTGCCCGAAAGTCGGGCATTTCCTTGCATCAGGTGTCACTTTAAATTGACACTTTGTAATGTCAATCCAAATTGTCGCATTTGTCAAAGATTCAGGCATTGCCGCTCACGCCCCCGCCACGACAAGCTGGGTGATGACAGGCGTATTGGTCCTGATCTCGCGAATCCGGCCGAATCCGGCGTTATTCAGCATCGCCGCGATTTCGGTTGCGCTGCGTGCCCGGCCCCGGCCCATGGCCAGCAGATAGAAGGCAAAGTAGGAATCGCCCACCGCGTGGGCCCCGGCCGCATCGGCCATCGGCTCAGCCACCAGCAGCGTGGCGCCGGGCTGCATGGATGCCCGGATATTGCGCAGCAGCACCATCGCCTCATCGTCATTGTGGTCATGCAGCACCCGCACCAGCGAGACGAGGTCTGCGCCTTCCGGCACCGGGTCGGTAAAGAAGTTGCCGCCGTGACCATAGAACCGCGCCGACATGCCTTGCCGGTGCAGGTTTGCTGCAGCCCGCTCCACCACCGCTGGCAGGTCGAATACGCCGAGCTCGAGCCGGGGCGCTGCCCTGCCCGCCTCGGCCACAAACGCCCCTTCGCCGCCGCCCACATCGACGAGACGCCGGTGCCGCGCCACCGGATAGACTGCCAGCACCTCTTCCGCGACCATGCGCTGCGAAGCTGCCATCAATTCGCTGTAGGCAGATACCCGCTCGCCTTCCAGGGCATCCGGATTGTCGGCGCCTGAATACGCCCAGTAGCACTCAAGCTGGGTTGGCCGGCCCTCACCGCGCAGCAGCGCGACCGGGTCTGCCAGGTCGCGATAGAAGGTGGCGTTATGTTCCACCATCGCCAGGATGCCGGGCTCGCCCACCACCGCCGGGCCAAGACCGCCCAGGCGGTAGCGCCCGTCCGGCAAC
>JAZBOA010000159.1:0-2337 GCA_036350935.1 Anderseniella sp.
CCGTTCCCTGCTTGGCCTGCTGCGTGCTGCCGGCGATCAGCGGACCTGCAGACTCACCGCCTGGCAGCAGCGACCATGCAACGCCACCGAACAGCATCATGGCAACCGCCACCGACGCCACCACGCCGCCAGGGCCGGACGCCATGTCCTTCAACCTCCGCGCCATCGGAAACTCGATGATCCTGGCGCTGCCAAGCGGCTGCGGCGTCCTTGTGCCAGCCTGCTTCGGCGCGCTGCTGCGCGGCAGCAGCTGGGCGTAATGCATCATCATCGGCTGAGGGTCGAAACCCAGGTACTCGGCATAGGCGCCGGCCATGCCGATCGCCTCTGAGCGATGCGGCATGCGGGTCAGGTCACCGCGCTCGATGGCGTCGAGATGAATGGGATGCACCCGGATCGATTGCGCCACGTCGCGCAGGCTGATCTTGCGCCGCTCGCGCTCTCGCTGCAGGAACCAGCCCGCCTCGCCGGCCGGGTCCTTGCGGCCATCCGGCTTGGAACGGTAGTTCTGGAAACTGTCTTCAAATCCGCCGTGCGTGTGCTGGTTCATCGCCCGCGTACTCCTGCTCGCGAAACCGGCGCCGCTCAAGACTGGCCAGGGCATTTCCCGGGCGAACTCAAACTGACAACCGGACCTCGTTCGACCCGGCAACTTCATCATCATGCCGGAGCAAAACACTCATGAAGAGGCATGATGACCGAACAGGGTTAGCATTTGGTGAATGGCAAATCGCAGGAAGGAAAAGCATGTCCCCGGCTCGAACGGGGATGGGCACCGGTTTTCCGTCTGCAACCGGGCACGCCGGATTACAGCGGGATCTTGTTCTGCCGGGCAAAGCCCACCAGCGCCTCACGCAAACTGGCCACATCGTCTTCAAGATGATCTCGGATGAAGCTCCCCGCCTTGCCGGCGTCAAGGTGCAGCAGCATCTGCTTGACCGGCCCGACCGACGTCGGCGCCATCGAGATCGACCGGTAGCCCAGCGCGATCAGCGCCATGGACTCCAGCGGCCGGCCAGCCATTTCACCGCACAGCGTGAGCGGCGTGCCATGGGCATCGCACCGCGCACGGATCACATCCAGCGCCTTGAGCGCCGATGGCGCCAGCGAATCGTATCGCCCGGCGAGCCGCGGGTGCAGCCGGTCGGCGGCAAACATGAACTGCAGCAGGTCGTTTGAACCGACCGAGATGAAGTCGGTATGCGGCAACAACTGGTCCAGTTCCCAGATCAGCGCCGGCACTTCCATCATGGCGCCCATTCGTATCCCGGTCGGCAGCGGCTGACCCCGCGCCGCCAGGAAGTCACGCTCGCGTGCCACCATCTGGCGTGCCTTCACCATCTCCGCGGTCTGGGTAATCATCGGGAACATGATGTTGAGCTGCTTGCCGGCGGAGGCAGAGATCAGCGCCCTGATCTGCAGCCTGAGCAGCGCCGGCCGGTCCAGCGCCATCCGGATCGCCCTCCAGCCAATGGCCGGATTGGCCTCCTTCAGGGTGTTGAGATAGGGCAGCACCTTGTCCGACCCGATATCGAGCGTACGGAATACCACCGGCCGGCCGCCAGCCTCGTCAACGATCGCCTTGTAGAACCGCTGCTGCTCGCTGAACCGCGGGAACCGCCGAGCCAGCATGAACTGCAATTCGGTGCGGAACAGGCCGATGCCGACCGCACCGGCCTCGTCCAGGTGCGGCAGGTCGACCTGCAGGCCGGCATTGATATTGAGGCTGACGGGCACGCCATCAAGTGTCACCGACGGCTTATCCTTCAACCGCGCGTACTGCTCCTGACGCCTGGCGTAAAGCCTGACCTTTTCGGAGTACACGGCCTCGACTTCCGGCGACGGGCGCAGGTGCACCTCGCCCGCACTGCCGTCAATGATAATCGCCTGGCCATCCTCGACGAGATCGGAAATGCTCTCCACCGAGCCAACCGCGGCAAGCCCCATGGCGCGCGCAACGATAGCCACGTGGCTGGTCGAGCCGGCACTTTCCAGCACCAGCCCGCGCAGCGAGCCCGACGGGTAGTCCAGCAATTCCGCCGGTCCCATGGTGCGTGCCACCACGATGGCGTCCTTCGGTAGTTCGCTTTGCGATGCCCGCTCCTGCGCGCCCGTCAGGATGCGCAGCAGGCGGTTGGCCAGGTCGTCGAGGTCATGCAGGCGTTCGCGCAGGTAGGGGTCGGCCTGCCTCGCCAGCCGCGCCCGGGTGTCGGACTGCACCCGTTCCACTGCGGCTTCAGCGGTGAGGCCCGTCGCCACCGCCTCGCGCAACCGCCTGAGCCAGCCCCGGTCGCGGGCAAACATTCGCACCGTTTCCAGGATATCCTCGAAGTCGGA
>JAZBOA010000160.1:0-12133 GCA_036350935.1 Anderseniella sp.
AACGTGACGGCGAACTACCGGCTGATCCGGTCGCTGGAGCCGCTGCTGCGGGCTTCCGACCAGCCGCGGGCGGTGTTCGTCACCTCCGGCGCCGCACACAAGGCGCGCGCCTATTGGGGCGCTTATGCGGTGTCGAAGGCCGCTGTTGAAATGCTGGCGCGCACCTGGGCAGCGGAAATGGCCACCACGCCAGTGAGGGTCAATCTGCTCAATCCCGGCCCGATCGCCACCCGGATGCGCCGCCAGGCCATGCCGGGCGAGGACCAGGCCACGCTGCCCGCACCTGGCGAGCTGGCTGATGCCGCACTGCGTCTGTTCGCAGCCGAGACCACGAGCAATGGTGAAATCTACGACTTTGCCGATGGCAAGTTGACGGCGCGGGGGTTGCACGCATGAGCAACAAGCTTGCACAGATGCTTGCCGATGCGCGTACACGCGACCTGAAGCTTGCCGATTATCCCGGCCCGGCGCCGGCAGACAGCGAGGCGGCCTTCGCGCTGCAATGCGAGGCAGCGAAACTGACCGGCTGGCGCCAGACGGGCTGGAAGATCGGCTGCACCAGCCAGATGGCGCAGCAGATGCTGCGCACCGACAGCCCCTTCCCCGGTCCCGTGTATGCCGAGCGCACCATTGCAGACGGCGGCACGGTGACATTCGCGGGCAAGGCGCTGCGGCTGGTTGAGCCGGAGATCGCCTTCACCATGGGCCGCGACCTGCCGCCGCTGGGCCGCGAGCGCCCGGTCGAGGAGGTGATTGAGGCGGCTGGCAGCGTTCACCTGTCGCTGGAGCTGGTCAACCGGCGGCTGCCGGGCGGGCTCGAAGACGGCAACACCTGGAACATCGCCGATGGCGGCTGCAATGATGCGTTCGTGCTCGGCCCCGCGAACCCGGCGCTGCTGGCGGGCCGTTATGCAGGGCTTGAACTGACGGTGACGAAGAACGGCGACGTTGTCTCCACTGGCTTAGGCGCCAATGCACTGGGCGGGCCGGACATCGCGCTCACCTGGCTGGCCAACCATCTTAATGCGCATGGCCTGATGCTGAAGGCAGGGGACGTGGTGACCACCGGCGTAGTGACCGGACTGATCTACGTGGAGGCCGGCGACGAGATCATCTCGACCTGCGCCGAACTGGGCGAGGTCAGCGCGCTCTATGCGGCTGGCTGATAGTTATTTCTTCTTCGCTGCCTTGCCGGCATAGGGGTTCTTGCCCTGGCGCAGATTGATGCGCACCGGCACGCCCCACAGGCCAAAATCCTCGCGCAGGCCGTTGACCAGGTAGCGGATATAGCTTTCCGGCATGTCCGAGGCATTCGAGCAGAACACCACGAAGGTGGGCGGGCGGGCATTTGCCTGGGTAATGTAGCGCAGCCGGATGCGGCGGCCACCGGGAGCCGGCGGCGGGTGGCGCTGGGTCTGCATTTCCAGCCAGCCGTTCAGCTTGTGCGTGGGCACGCGGGCGTTCCACAGCCGGTAGGTTTCCATCACCGCCGGCATCAGCTTGTCAACGCCGCGCCCGGTCATGCCGGATATGGTGACAACGGCAATGCCGCTGATCTGCGGCAGCAAGCGCGTCACCTCCAGCTCGATCTCCTTGCGGACCGCGTTCTTGTCTTCGACGAGGTCCCACTTGTTGATGGCGATGACCATCGCCCTGCCCTCGCGCGCCACCAGGCTCGCCAGTTGCAGGTCCTGCTTTTCGAGCGGCTGGGTGGCGTCGATCATCAGCACCACCACCTCGGCAAACTTGACAGCGCGCAAGGCATCCGCCACCGACAGCTTCTCCAGCTTGTCCTGCACGCGCGCCTTCTTGCGGATGCCGGCGGTGTCCCACAGCTTGATGCGCTGGCCCTGCCAGGTCCAGTCGAGGCCGATGGCGTCGCGGGTGATGCCGGCTTCGGGGCCGGTGAGCATGCGCTCTTCGCCGATCAGCCGGTTGATCAGCGTGGACTTGCCGGCATTCGGACGGCCCATGATGGCAAGGCGCAAGGGCCGGTCGGGTGCGGGCTCTGCGTCTTCATCGCTCGCATCATCCCGGTCAAGGTCCTCGTCCTGAAGGGGCTCCTCCTCGGCTGTGACCGGCACCGGCACATGCAGCCGGAAAGCCTCTTCCAGGGCATCATGAAGGTCGCCAAGGCCTTCGCCGTGCTCGGCCGAGACGGAGATCGGTTCGCCAAGGCCAAGAGCGAATGCCTCGATGCGGCCGTCCTCGCCCTTGCCGCCTTCGGCCTTGTTGGCGAGCACGATGACCGGCTTGCCAGTGCGGCGCACCGCGCTTGCGAAATGCTGGTCGGCAGGGGTGACCCCGGCGCGCGCGTCGATCATGAACAGCACCACGTCGGCGCGCTCGATGGCCTGCTGGCTCTGCTCGGTCATGCGCCTGGCCAGGCTGTCGGGCGAGGCGTCTTCAAGGCCGGCTGTATCCACAATGCGGAACTTGAGCCCGCCAATGCGGGCTTCGCCCTCGCGCCGGTCACGGGTGACGCCGGGCCGGTCGTCTACCAGTGCCAGCCGTTTGCCGGTGAGGCGATTGAACAAGGTGGACTTGCCGACGTTGGGACGGCCCACGATGGCCACGCTCGGCAGCGGCGCGGGCGATGCGGATTGAGCCGGCATGATGGAAACAGCTTTCAGTTCGCGGCCGCCGGCAGCAGCGGTTCGATGTGGTCGGAGACGAGCTGCATGCGGGCGCGCAAGCCAGCCGGTGTAGCAGGATCGGCAATGATCTGGGCGGCGAAGTCCGCCGCCTTCTTGTAGTCGCCGCTACGGAAATAGGCCAGCGAAAGGATCTCGCGGGCAGCATGGCGCCAGGCCTGGTCACCGCCGCTGAGGCCATCAAGGCGCTTGACGAGATCATCCACGCTGGCGGTGTCGACCAGAAGGTAGGCAGCACGCACCCGGGCAAGCTCGCGCAAGGCGGCATCGGCGCCGGCATCGGCAGCCACCTTGTCATAGATCGCCACGGCCTCATCGCGCTTGCCGTCCTGGCCAAGCCGCGCAGCCTGGGTGAGTTCAGCCAGCACCGCATAACCCTTGGTGCCGGTGCGGGCAATCGCGGCAAACGCCGTATCGGCCTCGGCGGTCTTGCCGGCTTCGGCGAGGCGCACCGCCTCGAACCACTTCATGCCGGCTTCCTCGGCCTGCTTCGCCTGCCAGAACTGCCAGGCCTTGTAGCCGCCGACGCCGACGACCACGAGCACGCACACGACGACGATCAGGTTGCCGAAGCGGTTCCAGATGCTGACAATTTTCTGGCGGCGGACCTCTTCGTCCACCTCGCGAAACAGGCTGTCGTCACTCATGTGTCGTTCCACCGGTCATGTGTTCAGGCCGGGCCTCTGGGTAAAGCAGCGCAGCCATGCGATCAAGGTCAATCGGATGCGCCCTGGCGCGCCAACATATGGGATGAGCGAGGTCAAACCTCAACGTCTATCCAGGTCATCATGCCCGCTTCCTGGTGTTCCAGCATGTGGCAATGCAGCATCCACTTGCCGGGATTGTCGGCCACGAAGGCGACCTTGATGCGCTGGTCGGGGTCGAGCATCAGGCTATCGCGCCAGGCCGGGTTTTGCGCCGGCTGGCCGTTCACCTCGACTGGCCACATGTGCATGCCGTGCAAGTGCATGGTGTGGGGCCAGGCGGTCTTGTTGACAAACTCGATGACGGCGGTGTCGCCCAGCTTGTAGGAGGCCAGCGGCTCCTCGGTCATGCCCGCAATGCCGTTGAAGGCCCAGGCCATACCGTTCTCGACAAGCTCGCGCATACCGACATCGCGGCCGCGCAACTTCGCCCCCTGCAGGCCGCCCATGGCGCCGCCTTCCATGACCAGTTCGACCGGCTTGATGCCGTCAAGGCTGCCGGGTTTCGGCAACCCGTTGTCCGGCAAGGCGGCAATGTCGCCGGTGTCGGGCTCGCCCGGTTCGCCAGTGCGCTCGATATAGGCCACCTCAAGCGGCTCGCCGCGCCCGACATGAGCCAGCGTGATCTCGTCGCTGCCGCGGCGCACGATCAGGTCGGCGCGCCCGCCAGGGCCGAGCGCCAGCTGCTCGCCCGCCAGCTCACGCGGGCGTTCTATGGGCTGGCCGTCCAGTGCCACCAGTACCGGCACCGCGCC
Source organism: Anderseniella sp. (assembly GCA_036350935.1). GTDB lineage: Bacteria > Pseudomonadota > Alphaproteobacteria > Rhizobiales > Aestuariivirgaceae > Anderseniella. The sequence goes on from JAZBOA010000160.1 coordinate 4,114, forward strand.
CTTCAGTTGCGGTAACATGACCCTTGCATTGGCGCAGTTGACCAGGCGCAGCCGCAGCCGCTTGCCGGCAGGCGCGACGATGCGCGGTCGCGATTTGCCGTTCACGGTGAACCAGTTGCCCAGCCGGCCGCCATGGGCAGCCATGCGGATGTCGCCGAAGGCTTGCTGGTTGAGGGTGCCGTCATCGTTGATGAGCCAGTCGTCCATCACCAGCGTGATGTCTTCAAGGTCATCGAGCGGCTGTTCTTCCTCTACAATCAGCGGGCCATAAAGACCGTGCTCCACCTGCCGCGAAGAGCCGAGATGCGGGTGATACCAGTAGGTGCCGGCATCGGGCACGGCGAACACGTAATCGAAGCTTTCACCGGGCGCGACCGGGTTCTGGGTCAGCGGCGAGCCATCCATGGCGTTGTCGATGCGGATGCCATGCCAGTGCAGCATGGTGGGCTCGTCGAGCCCGTTGATCAGCCGCACCTTGACCTGGCCGTGGCGCTTGACGCGCAGTTCAGGCCCCGGGCTCATGCCGTTGTAGAGCCACAGTTCGGATTCCTTGCCTCCTTCCATCAGCACGCGCGGCACCTTCTGGATCTTGAGTTCGGTGAAACCATCATCGGCGGCATGGGCGGCAAGGTGAAAATGCGGAATGCCGAAGGTACCCGCCGCGACGGCCGCGGCCGAGGCAGCGCCGGTTCCGGTCAGCATCTGGCGGCGGGTGAAACGCATGGGCGGTCAGTCCTTCACGTCATAGGTGTTTTCAGGCGCCGGGAAGGCGCGGGTGCGCACGTCATCGGCATACATCTTGATGGCGCGTTCGATGGCGCGGCCCACCTTGCCGAATTCCTTGACGAACTTCGGCACCCTCGGGCTCAGGCCCAGCATGTCCTCCATGACGAGGATCTGGCCGTCGCAGGCCGCCGAGGCGCCAATGCCGATGGTGGGGATTGGCACCGCCGCGGTGATCCGGGCGGCGAGTGGTTCGGCCATGGCTTCGAGCACCACGGAGAACGCACCCGCATCGGAAACCGCCTTCGCGTCGGCCTCGATGGCGGCCCACTGGGCGCGCTGGCGGCCTTGCGTCTTGAAGCCGCCAATGGTGTTGATGGACTGGGGCGTCAGGCCGATATGGGCCATGACCGGGATGCCGCGCTGCACCAGGTAGTCGATGGTCTCTGCCATGCGCGCCCCGCCCTCCAGCTTTACCGCCCCGCAGTCGGTTTCCTTCATTACCCGGGCGGCATTGCGGAAGGCGACGGAGGGGCTCTCCTCGTAGGTGCCGAATGGCATGTCGACGACGACCAGGGCGCGCTGCGAGCCACGCACCACGGCCTTGCCGTGCATGATCATCAGTTCCAGCGGCACCGGCACGGTAGACTCATAACCGTGCATGACCATGCCCAGCGAATCGCCGACCAGCAGGAAGTCGCAGTACCTGTCGGCAATGGCGGCGGTGTGGGCGTGGTAGGAGGTTAGCGAGACAATCGGCTCGCCCCCCTTTCGGGCGGCGATGTCTGGCGCGGTGATGCGGCGTGCCTGCTTCTGGACGGACATTTCCGGTCAGTCTCCTTCACTCTGGCGGGCCGGAACGGAGGCCCCTGTTATAGCCCAATCCGGGGTGGAGGGGCATTACCAACAAGTAACCCGTCAGCGGGCCAGCACCGACAGGTCGTGTATGGAAAAAAGCGCCACGCCGAACAGGTGGGCATGAAGCTGGATCATCACGCCATACAAAGCCACACCGGCCAGCAGCGACAACAAGTCATGGCCCTGCCGGACATCAGTGGAAGGCCGGAACCCCGAAGCCAGGCCGCCCATCAGGTGAACCGCACCATAAACCAGCAACCCGCCGAACAGGATCACGCTGGCAATGTCGCCATTGGCCAGCAGGTGGCCGATGGCCCACAGCACCACCGCCATGGCGAGCGGCAGGCGCAACAGCTGGCGCAGACGGCCGCGGAAGGCGAAGATGCCAACCAGCAGCATGGCAAAGAAACTCAATACCAGATTGGCGCGGAAGCCCCATGCCGGCGGCTCATAGACAGGCGACCTGTCAGCGCCCTGCCAGGCGAGGACAATGAGCACGAGTGACACAATCGAGGCGATGCCGAACGCGGGCCCATAGGCCTTGCCCAGCGCTGTCTTCACCCGCGCCTTCAGCGCGGGAAAAGCCGGAACGAGATGAACGAGCGCGAACAGCGCCACTGAAAGTGCAAGCAGCATGAAACGGCCTTGAACCTCAATAAACCGGCGAGACGCCGAACAGCCACTGGTGCGACATCAGGAAGACGCCATAGATCACCACCCCGCCAACGATGGCCATGATGTCGTACTTGATCTGCGGGGTATGGGTTGGCAACTTGCCGCGGGCAGTCGTGACGATGATATCGAGCAGCGACAGCACCAGGAAGCCGCCGAACAGCAACACTTCCGAAAGGTTGCCATTGACCAGCAGGTGACCTGCCGACCAGAGGGCAACGCCAACCGACATCGGATGCTTCACGATCTTGCGGATGTAACCCTTCATGTGGGCGGAAGCGAGCAGGATCATAGAGAACAGCACCAGCAGCATGGTGGCGTGGCTCGATCCCATCAGCGGATCATAGACGATGCGCGCGGCATCGGGACCTGAGCGGGCCAGGCCGAAGCCCCAGATCATCAGGCCGAGGCCGATCAGCGACAGTACCGAATAGACGCCCTTGTAGGCCTTCTCGCCGAACCTCGCATAAACCGGACCGCGCAGCGGCGTCAGCGAAAACAGGTGCGCCCCGTAAAACAGGATCATGCCCCAGATAAGAACATTCATTTCAGCCCTCGCTCGTTGCGGCCGGCAGGCCGTGGGATCGTTGTCAATCTATCGGGATTCGATTTGCGCAGCACCCTAACTGTTGCCGCAATGATTGACCATGACTGCGATGTAGTGGCAACTACTGCGCGACGAACAAACTGCATGACCGCCATTTGCGGGCTCCATTGATGATGCCTGCCGGCCGGTTTCCTGGAAGGAGACGACAACTTGCACACCAGCCTGAAACTGGCCGCGATGGCGGCATTCCTTTTCGCCGGCGCGGCACCTGCCGTGGCCGAACAGGTGTGCGGCGCTGATGTTGCCGTGCAGGACGACACGGTGACGGCGACATTCGACGGCATTGCGGCGACCTGCGCCCGGGACAGCCTGTGCACCATTGCACTCGGCTCGGCAGAAGGCATGCGGGTGGACATGGAGCGGGCCTCGGTGGACGGGTCATGGCTGGTCAAGGTGTCCGCGTCTTCCTCTATCGATACCGGCGCCGGCATCGACCTGCTGTTCAACGGTGCGGATGAGACCCGGGTTGCGCCGGAGTTTCTGATCGCGTCAGAAAGCCGCGATACCGCGCGGGTCGATGATGACGTATCGCAGATCATGGTCTCAACCATGGCCGACTCGGCCACCATGACAACGACGGCACAGCTTGTCGGGGGCCGCAAGGTGAGCGTCGAGGCGGCTCTGTCCGGTCTGAACAAGGCAATGGACTGGACCGACTGCGCCCAGGCCCGTCAGTAGTCCCATTACGGAAACGTCTGCGAAACGCCATGCCAGGTGCCCCTGACAGCGCAATTGAAGCAGCGCGCGAGAAGCTCGAAGCACGGCGCGAAGAGCTGCGCGAGCTTTCCTCTATCTCGGCCCGGGACCGCAATGCAGTGGAACTGGACCAGCAATCGGTCGGCCGGCTTTCGCGTATGGATGCAATGCAGCGCCAGGCCATGGCGCAGGCCAACGAGCGCGCGAGGGCCGCGGAAATGACCCGCATCGAGCAGGCGCTCAGGCGCATCGAGGATGGCGAGTACGGCTGGTGCCTGACATGTGGCGAGGCCATTGCGCCGAAGCGGCTCGAGATCGACCCGGCGGCAGCGGTGTGTGTGGCATGCGCGGGTGGACCTGCATGAAGCGGCTCTGGCTCTCCTGCACTTGCATGGCAATGGCCATGAGCGTCTCCGGCGGCAGCGTGCTGGCGGGCGGACCGGTATGCGGACGAACCGTCCAGTATGCCGTCAGCGACGTGAAGTTCCACTCGCGTGACTTTACCGCCACCTGCAGGCCGGGCGGTGCGTGCACCATCATCACCCATCACCTGGACGGCGATGCGCCGCTGGGCTTCAGCCACCTGTTCGGCTTCCGGCGCGAGACGGCAGACGGGCGCTGGCAGGCGGTGCTGGTGGACGAGACAGGCGAGGTGGACACGGCCACAAGCCTGTCCTTCCGGGTGGACGGCAATGCGCCAGCAATGGTGGCGGCCAACATGGTGACGCAAGCCGACGGCCTTCCGCCGGCCTATTACATGGACACCGGCCTGACCGAACTTGTGCTGGTGGAAGCCAGGCCCGGCAACCGGATAGAGTGGCGTTACCAGACGACGCAAGGCAGCGAGCGGGTAGCGGCGTTCTCGCTGATCGGACTGACCGATGCGCTGGAATGGTCAGACTGCGCGCAAGCAGAACTGGTGTCGGCCAGCACCGACCCGGCAAGCATCGAGGCGGAGGAGCCGGAGTACTCCGGCCCCGAGCCCGGTGTTCCGGTAGACCCGGCAGACCGGGAAAGCGGCGAGCCCGAGGGGTAGGCGGGCTGGCCCCTACTCCCACTCGATTGTGCCGGGCGGCTTGCTCGTCACGTCGTACACCACGCGGTTGATGCCGCGCACTTCGTTGATGATGCGGGTGGCGGCACGGCCGAGGAACTCCATCGAGTAGGGATAGAAGTCCGCCGTCATGCCGTCGACCGAGGTGACGGCGCGCAACGCACAGACAAATTCATAGGTGCGTCCGTCGCCCATGACGCCCACGGTCTGCACCGGCAGCAGCACGGCAAAGGCCTGCCATATCTCGTCGTACAGGCCGGCCTTCCTGATCTCGTCGAGATAGATGGCGTCGGCTTCCTGGAGAATGCGCAGCTTGTCGCGGGTCACGCCGCCGGGGCAACGGATGGCGAGGCCGGGACCCGGGAACGGATGTCGGCCGATGAAGCTTTCAGGCAAACCCAACTCCCGCCCCAGCGCCCGGACCTCGTCCTTGAACAGTTCGCGAAGCGGCTCCACCAGCTTCATGTTCATGCGCTCGGGCAGACCGCCGACATTGTGGTGCGACTTGATGGTTACGGACGGGCCACCAGAGAACGACACGCTTTCGATCACGTCCGGGTATAGCGTGCCCTGGGCTAGGAACTCGGCGCCGCCCACCTTCTTCGCCTCGGCCTCGAACACCTCGATGAACAGTCTGCCGATGGTCTTGCGCTTCTTCTCGGGGTCACTCTCGCCCTCCAGCGCGTCGATGAAGGTATCGGCGGCATCCACCAGCACCAGCGGAATGTTGTAGTGCTCGCGGAACATCTCGACCACCTGGGCGGCCTCGTTCTTCCGCATCAGGCCATGGTCGACCAGAATGCAGGTCAGCTGGTCGCCGATGGCCTCGTGAATGAGCACGGCGGCAACGGATGAATCCACCCCGCCGGACAGACCGCAGATGACGCGGCCAGAACCGACCTGCTGGCGGATGGAGGCGATGGCCTCGTCCTTGTAGGCGGCCATGGTCCAGTCGCCGGTGAAACCGGCAAGCTTGACGAAGTTGGCGTAGAGCGTCTTGCCGTGCGGGGTGTGGTGCACTTCAGGGTGAAACTGCACGGCGTAGAAATCGCGGCTGCTGTCAGCCGTGATGGCGAACGGCGCGTTGGGCGAGGTGCCATAGACCTCGAAACCCGGCGCAATCTTCGAGACGTGGTCGCCGTGGCTCATCCACACCTGCTCGTCGCCATTGGCAAACCAGCCGTCCAGCAGAGGCAGCTTGCGGTCTGCCGGCGTTACGTAGGCACGGCCAAACTCAGCGGTGCCAGCCCCTCGCTCAACATGGCCGCCAAGGCAATGCATCATGACCTGCTGCCCATAGCAGATACCGAGGATCGGTACGCCCATGTCAAACACGGAAGCAGGCGGCATCGGCGCGCCTTCGTCGAACACCGAGGCAGGGCCACCAGAGAAGATCACCGCCTTCGGCGCGAACTCCTTGAGGAAGTCATCTGTGACCTTCTGGAACGGGTGGATTTCGCAGTAGACGTTCAGTTCGCGCAGCCGCCTTGCGATGAGCTGCGTGACCTGTGAGCCGAAATCAATGATGAGGAGCTTGTCTGTCATGGCAAGCGGATACAGAACCGGGCGCGAATCCGCAAGACGGTGCGGCTTTCCATCCCCCGTTTGTTCACCCGCGCCGCGCATGTGGTATACTGATCAAGTCCGGGAGGGGTTCAACTCGAAGAGAGGAGACTTCAAACATGGAAGCAGTGAAAGTGGCCGAGCATGCCCGTGCCTTGCTGGCAGCCCACGGCGACAAGGCGGAAGCCGAAGCCGCGCAGAAGGCGCGCGCCGCCAGGGACGCCAACAATACGGCAGAAGCCGACCAGTGGAGCAAGGTGCGCAAGGCAATTGCGGAGCTTCGCGGCAGCAATGTGAGCTGAGCGGACGCGCCGCTTACGCTGCCTTTTCCAGCACCGCTGCAAAGAACCCGTCGCTACCATGGGTGGCGGGCGTGAGTAACAGTGTGTCATTGCGGCCGTCTGCCGAGACCGGCGGCTCGCTGACCGAGGCTGCCCGCCACACCTCGGCGAACGGCACCACGCGAAACTGCGGATGGCGGGCCAGGAACGCCTCGATCTGGCCGGTGTTTTCCTGGGGCAGCACCGAGCAAGTGACGTAGACGACCCGGCCGCCGGGCTTGACCAGCCCCGCCGCGCGATCAAGCACTGCGCGCTGGTCGTCCTGACGGTTGGCAAGGCTTTCCGGCGTGAAGCGCCACCTAGCGTCAGGCTTGCGCCGCCATGAGCCGGAACCGGAACACGGCGCGTCAACCAGCACCCGGTCGAAACGGCCGGCCAGCGCCTCCAGCTTGTCCGGCTCATCAGCCGGAATCACCTGCACGTTGCGCACCCCTGCCCGGTTGATCCGCGCGATGATCGGCTTCAGCCGGTTGCGATCGGCGTCCCAGGCGTAGAGCTGACCCTTGTTGTGCATGTGGGCGGCCAGCGCCAGCGTCTTGCCGCCACCACCGGCGCAGATGTCGGCGACCTGCATGCCGGGCTGGGCATCCACCAGCAGAGCGGCAGCTTGCGAGGCGGCGTCCTGGATTTCGAACAGCCCGCGCTGGAAGGCCGGTTCGGCTTCAAGGTTCGGCGTGCGCTTCAACCCGTCCGGCACCTCGATGCGGATACAGTCCGGCGTCAGCGGGCCTTCCGCGGCGCCGAACTTGGCAAGCTGGGCAAGCAGTTTCTCGCGGGTTGCTTTCAGCGTATTGGCGCGCAGGTCCACCGGGGCCCGTTCCGCCAGCGCCATTGCCTGCTCCAGCGCCTTGCTGGCGAACGCTTCTACGAATGACGGCCACAACCATTCCGGCACGTTTGCAGCGATGTGCGCGGGCATCTCCTGCGGCGTTTGTTCGAGAGACTTCAGTTCATCGCCGGTCAGCGCTCCCGGTCCATGCTGGTGAGCGCACATGGCCGCGATCTCATCGGCGCTGGCTCCGTACTCGTCCACCGCCCAGGCGATGACCAGCGCACGGGGCGTTTCCGCGCCCATGCGCCAAGCCAGCAATGCCCGCTTGCGCATCACGTCATAGACGATGTTGCCGATAGCCGCGCGGTCACCGGAGCCGGCAAAGCGGTGCGCCCTGCCCCAGTCGGCCAGCGCCAGCGAGGCAGGCCGGTGGCGGGTTGCCATTTCGTCCAGCACCTCGATTGCGGCGGCGAGTCTTCCTGCCAGATGCATCAGAGCCCCATGAGTATGCGTGTTGTGATGATCAGCCACAGCCCAGATACGGCAACGACGCTGACCAGGAACGAGATAAAGCGGGGCGCCAGCACGTTGGGACCACAATGCACCACAGCATGCACGACGCGGGCGGCAACGAACAGCCAGCAAAGCACGGTGAATGAGGTGGCCGTAATGCCGGTGGCCAGCGCAATAGCGATGGCGGCGAAGAAAAGGACCGGCAGTTCGAACTGGCTCTT
>JAZBOA010000161.1:0-2434 GCA_036350935.1 Anderseniella sp.
CGCGTCGCGCTCCAGCCCGTTTTCGCCCGGGTTGTTAAAGCGGCTACGGGGCCGTCTTTCAGGTAATCGCCCTTTGACCCGTCGATGAACATCGCGCGGGCAGATTCGTGGCTGACCGCGCAGCCATAGTTGGCCACTGTCACGCCGGCACGCGCTTCGTACCAATCCGCCATATAGGATCCCGCACAGCCCATCTCGAAATCCATGGCGGTGGTCAACCCGTCGCGCAACCCGAGGGAATAGCCGACCGGCATTTGAAAGTGGAAGTGCGTGTCGACGAAACCCGGCGCCACGATGTGGCCGGTCGCATCCACCGTCTCGGTCCCCTTGAGTGCATCTTTGGTGATCGCAACGATGCGTCCGTCCTTGACGGCCACGTTGGCAACAGAGTCAAACAACGTCTCTGGATCCATGACCCGGCCGTTGTTGATCACCAGATCATAGTCTTGCGCGAATGCCACAGAGACGGATAAGAACCCTGCAATAATTGTAGTTGTTGTTAGACAGATTTTCCTGAACATTATTTCCTCCCATTTTCGCAGATTTATCGAGTGATATTCTAAGTGCTTGTCAGTCCACAACAGCATTGCGGATCGCCCGGCCATGCGGGGCGTCCAGCACCAGTTCACCGTCGCGCACCGCAAAGCCGCCGTTCACGATCACGGTTTGCACGCCAACGGTGTGCTGATTGGCATTCTCGAAAGTGGCAAGATCCGCGACCGTGGCGGGATCGAAGATAACGATATCGGCGTCCATCCCGACTTGAATCCGACCCTTGGTACGCATCTGTGGCACGCTCTTTTCCAGCGTCTGTGCCGGCAGCAGTGACATCTTGCGGATCGCTTCGCTCAGTGACAGCAGCCCGCGCTCGCGGACATAGGAGCGCAGGATCTTGGTATACGACGCGGTTGAGCGCGGGTGGCTGAAGACATTGTCGGGCAGCGGCCAAGCGTCACCGTCGTAGTTCAGAATCTTGCCGTCCGCGTCGAAATACGACCAGAACACGGAATCCGAGGCAATCGCTGTCGCGGGATTGGTCACCGAAATGTCCAGCAACGACAGAGCTGCAGGATCGGCCTCGTCCAGGAAATGCCAGACGATCATGGTGCCGGGCTTGGTCGTCTGATAATCGGCCAGTTCGTCCTCGCTCATCCGATCCGCGCCAAGTTGGAAGTTGTTGGCGGTCGAATCCATCTTGCTGCGCCAGTCCGGGCCGCTGAACATGGCCGCGCCGACCACCGTGCTGGCCGCGCCAAATGGATAGGCCTCGGTCGTGATGTTGATGCCCTTGGCTTGCGCCTCTTCCACCAGCGCCATCGTGGCTTTGATGTCCGACAGCGAGGTCGAATTGATGTGGCATAGATGCATGTGCGCGCCCGTGATGGCGGCGAGGCTGATCAGCTCCTGGATCGCCTCGAACGAGCTTTGCGGCTCGGTATTGCTGGCATAACGCACATGGGTAAAGGTCGGGACATTGTACTTCTTGGCCAGTTCGGCGAGCGCGTAATACTCTTTATGGCCATAACCCGGCGCATAGCCGGCGTTGACGCCGATACCGAGCGCACCGTCCTTCAGACCCTGTTCGACCAACGACATGATGCGGTCGGATTGCTCCGGATTGGCGATGTCCATCTTCCAATCGGTACGGCCCTGCGCATCCGTAAAAAATTCCACTGTGGCCAATGGATCGGTTTCGCTAAAGGTCGCGATCCGGCTGTGGATCCAGCCTGCAGAAGCGCCATAGTTCATCGGCAGGTTCTTCTTGGCCTGACCATGATACCAGTCGCTGATCGGCACAAGGCCAGATTCAAGCTCCAGCGCCGTCGTGACGCCCTGGATAACCTGCATCCGGTAGTCGCCAATGTTCTGGCCGTGGGAATGCATATCGATGAAGCCTGGCGAAACGACGTGGCCGGAAGCATCAATCACCACGTCGCCGTCAAGAGGGAATTCGCTGATCGCCACGATCTTGTCGCCCTCGATGGCGACGTTGCGAATGGCATCGAGACCGGTTTCGGGGTCGATCACCCGGCCACCAGAAATGACGATGTCATTTGCCAGCGCGGCCGTGGTGGACAGCAGCAGAGCCACCATCGTGGCGGCTCCCAGCATTCTTTTTTTCAACATTTTCACTTTTTTGTGCTTTCTGAAGTCGTCAGCGCCGCGTGCTCGTCGCCCGATCAACAATTATCTTCATCTTCGGTGTTCGTCTTACCACGTGCCGTGCAAGATCTATTTGCAACTCATGCCAGAGGTGACAGAATTCTGTCCCGCAGGGTTAACCTCCAAGAGTTGAGGGAGCAGTATGGATGAGTAGGAAATTTGTCCCGCGATTCACGCGAGCAATGATGATGCTGTTCCCCCTTGCGAAGGCTTTCACCTTGCGGGGCGGCGACATTGAGACTGTTCTTGCCCGGAACGGGATTCCCTCCGA
>JAZBOA010000162.1:0-10661 GCA_036350935.1 Anderseniella sp.
ATGAAGACAGTGCGCGAGGCTGCTGCGGCTGGCGAGCTGGATGAGCTGCTGACGTTTGCCGCCAACGCCCGCAAAAAGCCGCTGCGCAAGCGGGCGTAGCTCAAGCCTTTGATTGGGTGATGAAATGCTAGGCAATCTGGACGTAGCATCTGGGTTGCCTAGCAGCTTGAGTGCGGATTGGTTTGTTACAGTCTTGTTACGGTATCAAACTTGGACAGTATTTTACATTTTGAAACAATGACTTATGCCCGCGTGTAGCGCATTGAAAATCCGCGTGTCGCTGGTTCGATTCCGGCCCTGGGCACCACTTCCTTCAAACAATTGCTTGAGCGTGCTCACCGGGGCGGGATCCATGCGGGTCCAGAGCAATAGCCGTTCAACTTGAACGGCTGAAGTTGCTCTAGGTGTGGAGCCTCAATAGGTTGTCGCTGGTCATGTCAAGTCGACTGATCGGATGATGCTCTATGCGTCGGCCCGCCGCGATATGGGTTTGAAACTGCGGGGACCCGCCGCTATCGTCGCGGCATGATCTGCATCGTCGCGGTGGCCGGCCGGCTTTGGGGAAGCCCGCCTGCATCCTGCCATCGCGCACCAAGGGGGATGGATCGATGAGTGGCCTGATTGCCCTGCTGGACGATGTCGCTGCAATCGCCAAGGTGGCGGCGGCGTCGGTGGACGACATTGCCGGCCAGGCAGCCAAGGCCGGCGCCAAGGCGGCAGGCGCGGTGATCGATGACGCCGCGGTCACGCCGAAATACCTGCACGGCTTCGACGCCTCGCGCGAGCTCCCGATCGTGTGGCGCATTGCCAAGGGCTCGCTGAAAAACAAGCTGTTGTTCCTGTTGCCTGCCGGCATGCTGCTGACGTCGTTCGCACCCTGGGCCATCACGCCGCTGCTGATGATCGGCGGCGCCTACCTGTGCTTCGAGGGTGCGGAGAAGGTGGTTCATTCGCTTGCCGCCAGCAAGGCGCATGCGGAGGGAAAGCCGGTGCCGATCGACCCCGGCGGAGATCCGCTCCACCTGGAGGAGCAGAAGGCCATGGGCGCGATCAAGACCGACTTCATCCTGTCTGCCGAGATCATGACCATCGCGCTGGCCAACATTCCGAAAAGCAACATCTGGACGGAAGCCGCCACCCTTGCCGCCGTGGGCATCGGCATCACCGTGCTGGTCTATGGCAGCGTGGCCCTGATTGTGAAGGCCGACGACGCCGGATTGCACTTGGCGGAACGGGGCCGCCTGTCGCTGACCCGCAGCATCGGCCGCGGTGTCGTCAAGGCCATGCCCGGCTTCCTGAAGCTGCTGACCACCGTTGGAACGGCCGCCATGCTGTGGGTTGGCGGTTCGATCATCATCCACGGGCTGGAAGTGCTGGGATACGGCTGGCTCGGCCACCACATCCATGACCTTGCCAAGGCCATGGCCGGCCTGATGCCGCAGGCCAGCGCCGTGGTGGAATGGCTGACCAAGGCAACGCTGGACGGGGTGTTCGGCCTTGCCGTGGGCGCGGCGCTCATTCCGCTGGCAAATCATGTCATTCAACCCGTCTGGTCGCGCATCGCCGGCAAGTCCGGCCCGGCCTGACACCTGGCCATGAACGTTGCCGGCAACGATTGGCATGGCGGCGCAAGTGGCCTATCATCCTGCCGGTGGTGAACCACATGGCGGAATAGATTGTTGTGCCATGGATTGGTGTCACTAAGTTCACCGGCCTGCACTCAAGAATGCAGCCAAGGGAGGATTGCAATGAAATTATCATCTGAAGTCTCGAAGTCCACCGCATCCCGCCGCAAGTTTCTGACCGGTGCCGGTGTCGCTACCGTCGCTGGCCTGGCAGCACCAAGCATCGCGCGCTCGCAGGCCAAGGTCATCAAGATGCAGGCAGCCTGGGGCGGCGGCATTTTCCTTGAAAATGCACAGGCCTATGTGAATCGCGTCAACGCCATGTCCAGCGACATGAAGATCGAGCTTCTGCCGGTCGACTCCGTCGTCAAGACCTCGCAGATGCAGGATGCCGTTCACCGCGGCGTTCTCGACGCTGCGCACTATGTGCCGGCCTACTGGTACTCCAAGTCGAAGACGGCTTCGCTTTTCGGCACCGGCCCCTGCTTCGGCTGGTCGTCCAACGAAGTGCTGGGCTGGATCTACTACGGCGGCGGCCAGGAGCTGTTCGACGAACTGATGGGTTCGCTGGGCCTCAACGTGGTGTCGTTCTTCAACTCTCCGATGCCGGCCCAGCCGCTCGGCTGGTTCAACAAGCCGATCACCGACGTCGCCCAGATCAATGGTCTCAAGTACCGTACCGTGGGCCTTGCAGCAGACGTGATGCTGGAAATGGGCATGTCGGTCGTACAGCTGCCGGGTGGTGAAATCCAGCCAGCCATGAAGTCGGGCCTGATCGACGCGGCCGAGTTCAACAACCCGACCTCGGACCGTGACTTCGGCATGCAGGACGTTTCCAAGGACTACATGCTGGCGTCGTTCCACCAGTCACAGGAGTTCTTCGAGTGCACCTTCAACAAGAGGATGTACGAAGCGCTTTCGCCTGAGCAACAGTCCATCCTGCGCTATGCCTCGGAAGCGGAAAGCTCAAACTTCTACTGGAACAACACCAAGCGCTATGCCGACGACCTGGTGAAGCTGACAACCGAACAGGGTGTCACTGCTCATCGCACGCCGGACGCCGTGATGGCCGCCCAGCTCACCGCATGGGACAAGGTGGTCGAGCGCATCTCGGGTGAAGATCCGTTCTTCGCGAAGGTGATCGAATCCCAGAAGGCATACGCCAAGAACGTGATGGGCTACCTCAACCTGAACCAGCCCGACTACCAGCTGGCCTACAAGCACTACTTCGGCTAAACCCGGACAGGCCCGCAGGCGAAATCCTGCGGGCCTCGTTGCTTTTCTGCTCCGCAGCAACCTTTGTCTTGCAAGCGCGCGGCGGTAGATGCCGCGGGCTCTAGGGCAACAGCCATTCGTCTTGAACGGCTGCTGCGCTAGCACCTTGAAAACGAGCATCCTTATCCGGTCAGATGTTTCAATCTGATCGGATGATGCTTTAAACACATGGCCGGGAGGGGATCTTGGTTCCGTTCATTCACTCAATCGAAAGCCTGAGCATCTGGGTGGGCCGCGCCTTCGGATGGTGCATCCTGATCCTGACGTTCGGGGTCTCCTACGAAGTGTTCGTGCGCTACGTGCTCAACGCCCCGACAGTGTGGTCATTCGACATGATGATCCAGATGTACGGCGCCTTGTTCCTGATGGCCGGTCCGTACACACTGGCGCAGGACGCCCATGTGCGCGGCGACGTGATCTACCGCCTGCTTTCGGTCAGGACGCAAGCCAGAATCGACTTCACTCTTTATGTGCTCTTCTTCTTCCCCGGCATGCTGGCGCTGTTCTGGTTCGGCGCCGAAATCGCCAAGGACAGCTGGCGCTACGCCGAGGTGAGCTGGAACTCGCCCGCCCGCATCCAGATCTACTTCTTCAAGACGCTTATCCCGCTGGCCGGCTTCCTGATGATCATCCAGGGCATTGCTGAAATCCTGCGTTGCTGGAAAGCCATGCGCGAAGGCATCTGGCTGGAACGGCTCGAGGACGTACGCGAAACCGAGGACATCCTGATCGCTACCGATGCAGCGAAAGACAAAGCCTGATTCCATCAATACATGCTCGCGCTCGAAGCCGCTGGAGTTCATGAGAAATGACGAATCCTGAAGTCGCCATCCTGATGCTGTGCCTGTTCATCGTACTGGTGCTGCTTGGCTTTCCAATTGCGTTTACCCTGCTGGCGATGGGCGTGGCCTTTGGCTATTACGCCTACTTCAAGTACGACCAGATCACCTCGTTCGGCGACCTGTTCCAGAACCAGATCTTCTATCTGCTGAACCAGAACACCTATTCGGTGATGTCGAACGACACGCTGGTTGCGGTTCCACTGTTCCTGTTCATGGGCTACATCGTCGAGCGCGCCAACATCGTCAACCGGCTGTTCGACTCGCTGCAGATGGCCGCCCGCAACCTGCCGGGTTCCATGGCCATTGCCGCACTGATCACCTGTGCGGTGTTCTCCACCGCTTCCGGCATCGTCGGCGCGGTGGTGACGCTGATGGGCCTGCTGGCCTTCCCGGCCATGGCCAATGCCCGCTACAACAAGGAATTCGCATCCGGCGTGATCTGCGCTGGCGGCACGCTCGGCATCCTGATCCCGCCGTCGATCATGCTGATCGTTTATGCCGCCATTGCGGAGCTTTCGCCGCTGCGCCTCTACGCGGCTGCCGTCTTCCCCGGCCTGCTGCTGGCCAGTTTCTATATCGTCTACGTGATTATCCGCGTGATGATCAATCCGTCGCTTGCGCCGAAGCCGGACATGAAGGACATACCATCAAACGCGAAGATATTCGCAGACCTGCTGGTCAATTTCATTCCGCTCACGGTGCTGATCGGGCTGGTTCTCGGTTCAATTCTCGGCGGCCTCGCCACGCCGGCTGAAGCCGCCGCCATGGGATCACTGGGCGGCATCGTGCTGGCGTCGGTCTACCTCAGCCCCACCCAGGTTCTGAAGAACTGCCTTACCGGGCGCAACCCGCTGATGTATGGCGCCGCGATTGCAAGCTTTGCGCTCTACATGCTGCTCGCCAAGGCCCCCACGACCAAGGCCATGGTCGAGATACCGCTCGTCGCCGGCGTGTTCGGGCTGATGGTTGCCTGCCTGCGCCACAGCGCACCCAGCGTTTGGGTCAAGCTGCGCGAGAGCGTCTACCTTACCGCCAAGGCCACCGCTATGGTGTGCTGGCTGTTCGTCGGTTCGTGGACGTTCGCTTCGGTCTTCTCCTACCTCGGCGGACATGACCTTATCTCCGAGTGGGTCAAGTCCATGGACATGGCGCCCTGGCAGTTCCTGCTGCTGGCCCAGGCGATCATCTTCGTTCTCGGCTGGCCGCTGGAATGGTCGGAAATCGTGATCATCTTCGTCCCGATTTTCCTGCCGCTGCTCGATCATTTCAACGTCAACCCATACTTCTTCGCGATGCTGATTGCGCTGAACCTGCAGACATCGTTTCTGACACCGCCCATGGCGATGTCCGCGTACTACCTGAAGGGGGTGTTGCGAGGCGAGATCGAGCTGATGCAGATCTTCAGGGGCATCATGCCGTACCTGGGCATCGTGATCTTCACTATGTTCCTGCTGTACCAGTTCCCCGGCATTGCGTTGTGGCTGCCCGATTACCTGTTCGGTCCCTACGTGCGGTAACAGAGCAGAAAACCAAGCAGCATGTTGTGCCAACTGACAGCGGCCGAGGCGCGCAACCAGATTGCCGAGGGACGGCTGACCTCGGTCGATCTGGTCAAGGCGTGCCTCGACCGCATCATGGAGACCGACCGGGACATCGGTGCGTGGACGCATGTCGATGCCGTGGGCGCACTGGAGCAGGCGGAACAACTCGACACCATCCGCCGCAAGGGAAATGCGCTGGGCGCGCTGCACGGCGTGCCCGTGGGTCTCAAGGACATCTTCGACGTGAAGGGCCTGCCGACCGAGTGCGGCACGCCTGCCCGCAAGGGCACCATTGCGGCGTCGGACTGCGCCGTGGCTGCACGGTTGCGCGATGCAGGTGCGGTCATTCTGGGCAAGACGGTAACAACCGAGTTTGCCTTCCTGAACCCGGCGCACACTGCCAATCCGCACAATCCGGCGCATACGCCGGGCGGCTCTTCCAGCGGTTCTGCGGCGGCTGTGGCGGCCGGTCACGTTCCCCTGGCCATCGGCACGCAGACCAATGGATCGGTCATCCGGCCGGCATCGTTCTGCGGCATCTTCGGGTTCAAGCCTACACGTGGCATGATTTCCCGCTCTGGCGTCCTGCAAACCTCGGTCACGCTCGACCAGGTCGGCGTCTTCGGCCGTAGCCTGGAGGACGTGAGCCTGCTTGGCGACGCACTGTCCGGATACGACCCGCATGACACCGCCAGTTTTGCCCGTCCCCGCCCGTCGGCCGTTGCCGGTGTTCACGCCGATCCGCCGGTCGAGCCGGACTTCGCCTGGATCGACATGCCGTATCACGACCGGCTTACGGCGGATGCCCGCGCCGGTTTCGAAGAAATCATCGAGACACTGGACGGGCATGTAGAGCGCATACCGGCGCCCAGAACCGTGGCCGAACTGGTGCACCACCAGCAAGTGGTGCATGAATACGAGATCGCCCGGCACCTGGCCGACGATTTTGAACGCCACTGGGATCTGATCAGCGAGAAACTGCAGGCCGTGGTCCAGCGCGGCAGAAGTTATCCGGACGAGCAGTATGCCGAGTCGCTGTCGATGGTGGGCGGTGCGGAGAAATTCTTCGCCACGTTCTTCCATGACTACGACGCCATACTTGCCCCCTCATCGGCGGGCGAAGCGCCACTCAAGGCCGAAGGTACCGGCGATCCGGTGTTCTGCACCATCTGGACGGTTGCGGGCTTGCCGTGCGTGAACCTGCCCCTGCTGTCCGGCACAACCGGCCTGCCCGTTGGCGTTCAGCTGATTGGCCCGGCGGAACGTGACGACCGCCTGATGCGAACGGCAAACTGGATGGTCAAGACGCTGGCAACCGGCGGTGAGCCCGGGCTATAGTATTCTTCAAGGGAGTTTGAACGACCATGAATGACAAGTCTCTCAGAAAGATCAATGGTCTGATCGGCATTGCGCTTCTCGCCACATTCACCATAGGGCTGGCCCACAGCATCGCTACCGGCTTTGCGGGCTTCTTCGGCGGGCTGCCGGTTATGATCATCGTCCTGCTTGTGCTTGCAATGGCGTGCTATGATTACTGGAACGATTGCTGGCGCGCAAAAGACTGACCCGGCATGACAAAGCCAGTCCTTTGGATCACCCGAAAGCTGTCCGCCAACACCGAGGCGCGGGCGGCACGCGACTATGACGTCATCCTCAATCCCGAGGACCGCACCTTCAGCGCCGGCGAAATCGTCGAGATGAGCGCGAAGGTGGACGCCATCCTGCCCTGCCATTCCGAGCGCTTCGACGCCGCCACGGTGGCGCGCCTGTCGGACCGGGTGAAGATCATCGCCAACCACTCGGTCGGCGTCGACCACTGCGACCTCGCCGCGCTCAAGGCCAGGGGCATCGTTGTCACCAACACGCCGGACGTGCTGTCCGATGCCACCGCCGAGATCGCCATGCTGCTGCTGCTGGGCGCAGCGCGTCGGGCGGCGGAAGGCGACATGCTGGTGCGGTCCGGCAAATGGACGTCGTGGAGCCCGTCGTTCATGGTCGGCACCCAGGTGACGGGAAAGCGGGCCGGCATCGTCGGCATGGGCCGCGTCGGCCAGGTGATGGCGGACCGCTGCCGGGGCTTCGGCATGGAAGTTCACTATCACAACCGCACGCGCCTGCCGGCAGAACTTGAGAAGGGAGCCATCTACCACGAGAGCCTCGACACGCTACTGCCGGTGTCCGACTTCCTGTCGCTGCACTGCCCGGCAACACCCGAGACGACCGGGCTGATCAACGCGGACCGGCTTGCCCGGCTGCCGCAAGGGGCCATCCTGGTCAATACGGCGCGCGGCGCGCTGGTGGTCGAGGACGACCTGCTGGCGGCCATCGACAGCGGCCATCTTGCAGCCGCGGGGCTGGATTGCTTCGTCACCGAACCGGGCGGCAACCCGAAGTTCGCCAGCCACACCAACATCTTCATGCTGCCGCATATCGGCAGCGCAACGCGGGAGACCCGTGACGCCATGGGCTTCCGGGCGCTCGACAACCTTGATGCCTTCTTCGCCGGCAAGCAGCCGCGCGACCGGCTGGTCTAGAGCATCATCCGATCAGATTGATTCATCTGATCGGATAAAGATATTCGATTCCAAAGTGCTGGAGCAACTTCAGCCGTTCAAGGTGAACGGCTGTTGCTCTAGGGGCCGGCGAGCCAGGGGTGGGCGGCAAGGCTGTCTTCACGCCAGTTGAAATAGATCGACCGCGAGAACTCGGCCGCGCCACGGACCGGATGCAGCCGGCAGGCCTCCACATGCTGTTGCGAGAGCCGCCATGGCAGGTAGGCCGAACCGCCGTTTTGCAGCAGATAGGTCAATGCCCACGTACTCGAGCCGAAGGTGATGTGCGCCGTGTCGTCCCCCGGCCAGGCCAGCGAGTGCTGGCGGCGGAAATCCGGCCCGAGATCGACATAGATGTAAGCCTCATCCCAAGCTTGCGCCTCGCGGGAAACCGTCGCCACCTGCACCAGCCGGTCGCGCATCATCTCGCGCGAAGAGACCCCGCCCGCACCAACGGGCGTCAGCGTGATCGCGGCGTCGACGAGGCCGCTCGCCAGCCAGCGATTGATGTCGGCCATGTCGCCAGGCCAGACCTCCAGTGCCAGTTGCGGCCGGGTTGCCTGCACATCGGCAATCCAGGCCTCTCCGGCCCCCTCCCAGACATCGGGCTGGCAAGCCAGCGACAACATGCCGGAAAATCCCCGCGGCAGGCCCACGGCCTTGTGACCCTGCTCCCAGGTCCGCACGATCAGTTCGGCATGGCGCTGGAAGGCAAAACCGGCCTTGGTCAGCTGGGCGCCCTTGCGCGAGCGCACCAGCAGTTTCTGGCCGAGAGCTTCATCAAGCGAGTCAAGCCGGGCGGTGACGGTGGACTGGGTGACGTTCAGCCGTTCGGCTGCCTTGTTGAGGTTGCCGCTCTCGACGACTGCGAGGAAGGTATCGATTGCAGCGAGGTTCATGATTTAAATTCGGATTTTTAAATTTAATCGTCAAATTAAATCCGTTTTACAGAACCTTGAATCTGCGCGAACCTGCCACCAACGCAGAAGGGCAGATCCATGGATTTCAACCACTTCATTTCCGCCTATTATCCCGACACCAGCTATGGCGGTGACCGGCTGTTCGCCGACATGATCGCCCAGGCCAGGCTGGCCGACGATCTCGGCTACGCGTCGGTGTCGATTCCCGAGCATCACCTCATCAACATCCTGCTGACGCCGGCGCCGCTGATGCTGGCGGTGCGGCTGGCCAGCGAAACACGCCACATCAAGCTGATGACGTCGGTCGCCGTGCTGCCGCTGCATGACATGCGCACCTATGCCGGCGAGGTGGTGATGGCCGACATCCTCACCAACGGCCGGCTGGTGCTGGGCGTGGGCCGAGGCGCCTTCGCGGTGGAGATGGCGCGGCTGGGCAGCCCCATCGAAACAAGCCGCGAGAAGTTCGATGAATCGCTCGACGTGCTCAACAGGCTGCTGACCGGGGAAGACGTGGCCTACAAGGGCAAGTACTACGATTTCGAACCGCTCACCATCATGCCGCGCCCCGTCCGGCCGATCCAGATGATGATGGCGGTGATGGTGCCCGACGGCATTTACGCCTGTACGAAGCGCGGTTTCCACATCCAGACCACGCCGCTGTCGGGATCGAAGGAGATGATGCTGGAACAGGTCAATGCCTTCCACCGGGCCAAGGCGGAGATGGGCGAAGCGGGCGCGCACCTGACGCTGTCGCTGTCGCGCGTCACCTGGCTGGCGAAGGACGATGCCGAGAAGAAGCGCATGACTGAAGCCGCGCACGACTACTACTCGCGGTTTGACAATGTCTATACCGGGCCGGGGCTGGTAACGGGTGGAGCGATCCACCCGCTGCCGCGCAAGCAGACCATCGAGGAGCTTGCCGGCAACCTGATGATCTGCACGAAGCAGGAGCTGATCGACAAGCTCGCCGTCTATGACGAGGCCGGCGTCGACGAGATCATCCTGAGCCAGAATCTCGGCTCGCCCAACGAGGAGACGATGGACAACATGCGCGCCATCGCCGAAGACATCATGCCGCTGTTCTCCGCCCGCCGGCGGGAGATCATGGCGGCTGAATAAGCAGGCAGGGGAAGGAAAATCATGCCGATCATCCGGGTTGAAATGTTCAAGGGCCGGTCGCGCGAACAGAAGCGCGAACTGGTGAAGGCGCTGACCGACGCCATGGTCAAGACCACCGGCGCCAAGCCGGAGGCGTGCTGGGTCGTCATCTCGGACGTCGAGAAGGAAGACTGGGGCTTCGGCGGCGAACTGGGCTGCGACAAGTATCCATGACCGCATCGGCCATCGACTGCGAGATGACGGTGGAGGGCGCAGGCCCGCCACTCGTTCTGGTGCACGGCATAGGGGCTGCGCGCGATGCCTGGCGCTTCATGGTGCCTAGGCTGAAAGACCACTTTACCGTCATCACCTATGACCTGCGCGGGCACGGCGTCTCGCCCCTGCCGGAAGGTGAGTTCGGTCTCGACGAGCTGGTGGCCGACCTGGAGCGAGTGCGCGAGCGCTCCGGGTTCGACAAGGTCAACGTGGCAGGTCATTCGCTGGGCGGGCAGATCGGGCCTGCCTATGCGCGGATCTATCCTGGCCGGGTGCTGAAGCTGGGGCTGCTGTCCACCGCAGCGTTCCGCACCGAGGACGACTCGGCCAAGGTGTGGGCCGTGGTGAAGGCGATGGAGGACAAGGGCATCCCGCAGGTGCTGGAAACGCTTACAGCGCGCTGGTTCACCGACGCGTTCATCGCCGCCAATCCGGATCTTGTCGAGCGGCGGCTGAAGCAGGTGGTGGATACCGACCCTGACGTGTTCATGAACGTCTTCCGCATCTATGCCGGTGTCGAGATGGGGCCGTG
>JAZBOA010000163.1:0-13105 GCA_036350935.1 Anderseniella sp.
AAGCCAATGGCGCTTGCAGAATGAAAAATGACGCAAACGGCCGCTCGGGCACGGCATTGAAAGCGCACTATTCGTCATCGTCCACGCTTGGGAGGCCGGCCCAGATGTCTGTACTTACTCACGAAATGCTGGAAACCGTGATGCAGCCCGTGGAAACGGCGCGCGGACTGCCCAATGCGTTCTATACCGACCCGGAGGTCCACGAGGCCGAGAAGCGGGTGCTGTTCGCCTCCACCTGGGCGTGCATCGGCTTTGCCAAGGATGTGCCGAACCGGGGCGATGCGAACCCGATCAGCTTCGTCGGCCAGCCGCTGCTGGCGGTGCGCGGCGATGGCAATGAAATCAAGGTCTTCCAGAATGTCTGCCGGCACCGCGGCATGATCCTGGTGGAACAGAAGACGACGCTGCGCTCCACCATCCGCTGCCCCTATCACTCCTGGTGCTACAATTTCGACGGCTCGTTGCGCACCACCCCGCATGTTGGCGGCCCCGGCAACAATCTTCATGACTGCATCAAGCGCGAGGAACTTGGGCTTATCGAAGTCAGAAGTCACGAGTTCATGGGCATGATCTTCGTGAACCTCGATGGAAACGCGCCTGCATTCGATGTTCATGCAGCAAAGCTTCTGGATCAGTGGAAGGAGTTCGTTGACCGGCCGCTGTTTCATGGTGGCGATGACTCGTCCTTCTCGCTCGAGGTCAAGTGCAACTGGAAGCTGGCGGTGGAAAACTATTGCGAAAGCTACCACCTGCCGTGGGTTCATCCGGGCCTCAACTCCTATTCGCGGCTGGAAGACCACTACAACATCGTCGAGCCCGGCGCGTTCTCGGGCCAGGGGTCGGTGGTCTACAATCCGCAGCTTGACGCCACCCGCAAGTTCGCCAATTTCGGCGGTCTGTCGGACAAGTGGAACACCGGCGCGGAATATGTGGCGCTTTATCCCAACGTGCTGCTGGGCGTGCACCGCGACCACACCTTCGCGATCATGCTGGACCCGCAGTCCCATGACCATACCATTGAACGCATTGAGATTTTCTACACCAGCGAGGCCATGTGCGGGCCCGACATGGCGGACCTGCGCGAGAAGAACGCGAAGATGTGGAAGGACGTGTTCATCGAGGACATCTTCGTTGTCGAGGGCATGCAGAAGGGCCGCTCGGCCTCGCTGTACGACGGGGGCAAATTCTCGCCCGTCATGGACCCGCCGACGCACTGTTTCCACGGCTGGGTGGCGGGACGGTTCGCCGGAAAATGACCGTCGAGGTTGACCTGCAACAGCGGATGCTGCGCGCCCACGAGGCCGGTGACGCCGCAGTCTTGCCGGTGCTTTACCTTGAAGCCGCGCGGCTGCGCGAGGCGCAAGGTGAGGTCGATGCAGCCTGCTTCTTCTACACCCACGCTTACGTCTATGCGCTGGACGCCGGCGACGATGCCATTGCCAGTGAGGCGCGCAGCCGTCTGAAAACCCACGGCCGTGACCGCTGAGGCCGTCAGCCGGTATGAGCCAGATCAAGGCGCCAGGTTGCAAACCAGCCTATAATTACACCTGTTCCAAATGAAAGCAGGGGACTGCGCTGATGAACAAGCTCGCACTTTACATTTATGTTCTGGCCATGCCGGTGATTGCCGGTGCGCTGGTCACGGGTGTCCTGACGGTCCGCGATTACAACCCGGTGTGGCTGCTCTACGCCGCCATCGCAGGCGCCGTTGCCGCGGTGCCGGTGTCCATTCTGGTGAGCCGCGAGATTACCAAGAACCAGAAAACCTGACGCAATCGCTGAAAGCGTCAGCCGCGGCTCAGTGCCTGCGCGTGCGGCGGCCGTCCGGGTTCAGCCGCAGTTTTGGCGCCAGGTACCAGCTGACCGGAAAGGCGATAAGCACCATGGCGATGATGCCGCCAACCAGGGCCCACGGGGCCAGGTCGGCAGGGCGGTGGCCAATTGACAGCACGGTGATTACCACCGCGCCGTACATGACGGCCATGACCATTGGATAGAGCGCGATCGTGATCCAACCGCGCGTAGTGAAGTTTGGCAACTTCATGGGGTTGGTCTCCTGTTTGCTTGCAGGATACCAACGCGTGAGGCTGCACTCCCGTTCCGGTTATTCCGCCGCTTCCTGGCTGTAGCCCAGCTTGGCGTTGAGCCTGGTGAGCAGCCGGACCGCCGCATCGGCGATGACCGTGCCGGGCGGAAAGATCACCGCCGCGCCCATGTCGATCAGCGCCTGGAAATCCTGCGGCGGGATCACGCCCCCGACCGCGATCATGATGTCGCCACGCCCTTGCGCCTCGAGCGCTTCACGCAGCGCCGGCACCAGCGTCAGGTGCCCGGCCGTGAGCGTCGACACGCCGACAACGTGCACATCGCTGTCGATGGCCTGCTTCGCCACCTCTTCCGGTGTGGCGAACAGCGGGCCGATTTCCACGTCGAACCCCAGATCGGCAAACGCCGTGGCGATGACCTTCTGGCCCCGGTCATGACCATCCTGTCCCATCTTGGCGACGAGGATTTTCGGTGCCCGGCCATCAGCTTCGCGGAAGGCGTCCACCGCGCCCTGGGCGCGCATGATGGCCTCGGAGTTCTTGCCCGCCTCGCGCCGGTACACGTCCTTGATGATCTGTGTTTTCGCCACATGCCGGCTCCACACCTTCTCCAGCGCGGCGGATATCTCGCCCAGCGTTGCCTTGGCGCGGGCTGCATCCACGGCGGCTTCCAGCAGGTTGCCCTCGCCGGTCTCGGCGATCTTCGTCAGCACGTCGAGCTTCTCGTCCACCTGCGGCTGGCTGCGCTCGGCCTTGAGCCGTTGCAGCTTGTCGAGCTGCTGCCTGCGCACACTGGCGTTGTCGACCTTGAGAATGTCGATCTCGGCCTCGTCGGAGGCGAGGTACTTGTTGACGCCGACCACGGTCTGATCGCCGGAGTCGATACGCGCCTGTGTACGCGCTGCCGCTTCCTCGATGCGCAGCTTCGGCAGGCCCTCGGCAATTGCCCTGGCCATGCCGCCCATGCCCTCGATTTCCTGGATGTGCGCCCACGCCTTTGCGGCGAGGTCGGCGGTCAGCCGCTCCACGTGATAGCTGCCGCCCCACGGATCAGCGACGCGGCAGGTGCCCGCTTCCTGCTGCAGGAACAGCTGGGTATTGCGGGCAATGCGGGCGGAGAAGTCGGTTGGCAGCGCCAGCGCTTCGTCCAGCGCATTGGTGTGCAGCGACTGCGTATGGCCCTGCGTGGCGGCCATGGCCTCGATGCAGGTGCGGCCCACATTGTTGAACACGTCCTGCGCGGTGAGCGACCAGCCCGACGTCTGCGAATGGGTGCGAAGCGACAGCGAACGCTCGTTCTGCGGATTGAACTCCTGCATCAGTTTCGCCCACAGCATGCGGGCAGCGCGCATCTTGGCGACTTCCATGAAGAAGTTCATGCCGATGGCCCAGAAGAACGACAGGCGCGGTGCAAACTTGTCGATGGGCAGCCCGGCGGCCACGCCCGCGCGTGCATACTCCACCCCGTCGGCCAGCGTGTAGGCCAGTTCCAGGTCGGCGGTCGCACCTGCTTCCTGCATGTGGTAGCCGGAGATCGAGATCGAATTGAACTTCGGCATGTGCTGCGAGGTGTAGGCGAAGATGTCCGAAATGATCTTCATCGAGTGCTGCGGCGGATAGATGTAGGTGTTGCGGACCATGAACTCCTTGAGGATGTCGTTCTGGATGGTTCCGGTAAGCTTGTCGGGCGACACGCCCTGTTCCTCGGCCGCCACGATGTAGAGGGCCATCACCGGCAGCACCGCGCCGTTCATGGTCATCGACACCGACATCTGGTCGAGCGGGATGCGGTCGAACAGGGTGCGCATGTCGTAGATGGAATCGATGGCCACGCCTGCCATGCCCACGTCGCCGGTCACGCGGGGGTGGTCGGAGTCATAGCCGCGGTGCGTCGCAAGGTCGAAGGCGATGGACAGGCCCTTCTGGCCCGCCGCCAGGTTGCGCCGGTAGAAGGCGTTGGAATCCTCCGCCGTCGAGAAGCCCGCATACTGGCGGATAGTCCACGGCTGGGTCACGTACATGGCCGGGTACGGCCCGCGCAGGAACGGCGCAGCGCCGGGCCAGGTGTCAAGGAAATCGAGGTCCTTGATGTCTGCCGCGTCATAGTGCTGCTTCACGGCAATGCCTTCCGGTGTCATCCAGCTTTCGCCATCGGCACTGCCGGCGCTCACCTGCGGCGCCTGGAAGCCAACCTTGGAAAAGTCGGGAAGCTTGCTCATGGGCGTGTCTCCGGTTGCCTGACCCCGAGGCGTTCATGCAGTGACCCCAGCAGGGCCAGCACGTCCTGGCCCGCATGGACAAATTCACCGACGCCGGCTTCGGCGAGCAGTTGCTCGATGTTGCCAGGCTTGCCCGCCATCATGACGTGACTGGCGCCGAGCCCGGCAAGCGTGCGGGCTGTGGCCTCCGCTTCAGTGGCGTAGATGGCATCGGACGAGCAGATGCAGGCGGCGTCAAGCCCGCTGGCCTGAAAGTCCTGCACCGCGCCGGCGACGGCCTCGATGCCGCCGGCGGCGAGCAGGTTGGTCATCCAGGTGGCGCGCACGGTGAAGTCTGCCGGGGTGCCGAGCGTGGCGAGGAAAACCTGCGGGCGCTTGCCGGTTGCCTTGAGGTGGGCGTCCGAGGCATCGCGCAACGTCTCGAAGCCTTCGGCCAACCGGTGTTGCGCCAACGGCTCGCATTCCACCATGTCTGCCTGCCAGGGCGTGCCGATGGACCAGTCCTCGGGCAGCGCCATGTCGAGCACTTTCGATGCAGCCTCGTTCAGGTTGGGAAACTCCGACACGCCGGTGAGCGCCATCTTGCGCCGGGCGATGTCCTTGTTGCGGTGGGCCCGGACATCGCCGATCAACGCCTGCGCCTTGCCTGCAGCAAGAAAGGCCATCATGCCGCCTGCCTGCTCGATCTGCTGGAACACGTCCCAGGCAGCGCGGGCCAGCTCTCCGGTCAGCGTTTCCACATAGCCAGAACCGGCAGCAGCGTCGGTGACGCGGCCGGCGCGGGATTCTTCCAGGATGAGGTTCTGGATGTTGCGCGCCAGGCGCCGGGCAAAGCCGTCCGGCAGGCCAAGTGCTGCGGTAAACGGCAGTACGGTAACGCTGTCGGCGCCGCCGATTCCGGCAGCGAAGGCGGCCGACGTGGTGCGCAGCAGGTTCACATGGGGATCGCGGCGGCTCATCATCCGCATGGCGGTTTCGGCGTGAAGCGTCAGCGGCGACGTTTCTAGCCCCGAAGCCTCCAGCATCCGCGCCCACAGCAGCCGCGCCGCCCGCAGCTTGGCAATGGTGAGGAACTGATCGGCATCGGCGGTCAGCAGCATCGACGTCTGCGGCGCAGAAATGGCCGGGTCGATGCCTGCTTCTTCCAGCAGGCGCAGATAGTCAACGCCGGTGGCCAGCGCGAGGGCCAGCTCCTGTGCCTCCGAGCATCCGGCGCCGTGATGGACACGGGCATCGGCGCAGAACACGCCGCCCTTGTGGTCCAGCTTGCGGGCCTTGGCGAACATGTCGCCGGCGCGCGATGCCAGTTCCTTGCGGTTGACGATGCGGCCATTGAGCGCCAGCGCGCCGAGCGGGTCGAGGCCGAGGTCCAGCCGGCAGCGCGACAGGTCGAGCAGGCGGCGCTTGTATTCGTCCAGCACCAGCAGGGCAAGGTCGCGGCCATTGCGGCCGCCGTCGAGGCGCAGCGAAATGAAGTCCAGCTCGACGCCGTCGAATACCCGCTCCACGGATCTTGCGTCGGATATCGCCACGCCGTGCGCCCCGGCCGTTACGCTGCCGGGAATGACCAGGGCTATGCCGGTTGCGCCATTGGTGAGGTCGTCCAGCATCTGCGTGTTCGCTGCTGCGAGGTCCGGCATGTCGGCGCGCTGGACAAGGGTCCAGCTGCCGGCGATCTCGCGGGCGGGGCCTGCAGGCAGGGCCGGTGCATCATGGGTGCGCCCGTAGACCGGCTCGATGACGATGCCGTCGGCGGTGCGCGAGCGCAGGGTTTCGAACGGCCGGCCCTTCAGGCTTGCCTCGACAAGCGCCCGCCAGCCCGCCTCGTCCATAGCCGGAAATCCGCTGGCAAGTTGCAGCTCGCTCATGCTCGTCCTGCCCGTTCACATATTGCACTGCAAAAAGTGATAGCGCAGCCAGCCCGTGCGGGCAAACCCGCTTTGGTCGAATGCCGCTACAGATAGCTGGAAATGCCGGGAATGGAGTTGGCGACGTCGCGCACCAGTTCCTTGCCGGCCTTCTTTTCCGCATAGGCCAGGGTTTCCTTGCCGAGCGTCTTGATCTGGTTCATGTTCAGCCCGGCTGCCTGCAGCTTGGTGACGGCCGCCAGCGGTCCGCCCATCAGCCCGCCGCCGAGCATGCCCAGCAATCCGCCACCCTTCGCCCCGTCGCCGCCATGTTGCGCCGCCAGTTCGGCAGCACCCGGCACCGCGGCAAACAGCTGCTCCACCTTGTTCCTGTCGCCCTGGTTCCTGACCAGCGACAACATGATGCCGGCAGCCTTCTCGGCCACCTCCGGTGAAAGCCCCGTTTGGGCAGCGATGCGGTCAATCAGTTCCTGCATGTGGTTACTCCGTAATGCGTGAGGCAGGGCTAGGTTTTCAGCCTGTGTATGTTGTATAGCATGTGCCCGCGTACAACACTGATTTGACGGCACTGGCAAGAGAAGACACATGAGCGACAACACGGTTTACTTGGGTAAGAGCACCAAGCGCGAGGAGCTTTTCCTGAAGCTCGCCAACCGCCACGGCCTGGTAACCGGCGCCACCGGTACCGGCAAGACGGTGACCCTGCAGATTCTCGCCGAAGGCTTCTCGGCTGCCGGGGTGCCAGTGTTCGCCGCCGACATCAAGGGTGACCTGTCGGGTGTGTCCCGTGAGGGCGAGCCGAAGGACTTCCTGCTCAAGCGCGCCAAGACGATCGGCTTCGACGACTATGGCTTCGAGGCCTTCCCCACCATCTTCTGGGACCTGTTCGGCAAGCAGGGCCATCCTATCCGCACCACCATTTCAGAAATGGGCCCGTTGCTGATCTCGCGGCTGATGGGCTTGACCGAAGCGCAGGAAGGCGCGCTCAACATCGCCTTCCGCATTGCCGATGAAGAAGGCATGCTGATACTGGACCTGAAAGACCTGCGCGCCATGCTCTCCGACCTGGCCGAGCGCGGCAGCAGCCTTTCAACCGATTACGGCAATGTCGACCGGCGCACCATCGGCGCCATCCAGCGCCGGCTGATCGTGCTGGAAGAACAGGGCGGCGAGAACTTCTTCGGCGAGCCCGCGCTCGACATCCAGGACCTGATGCGCACCACGCCGGACGGGCGCGGTTATATCAACATCCTCGCAGCTGACGAACTGATGCAGTCGCCGCAGCTGTACGCAACCTTTCTGTTGTGGTTGATGTCGGAGCTGTTCGAGGAGCTGCCCGAAATCGGCGATCCGGAAAAGCCGAAGCTGGTGTTCTTCTTCGACGAAGCGCACCTGCTGTTCAACGAGGCCCCGCCCAGTCTGCTGACCAAGGTGGAGCAGGTGGTGCGGCTGATCCGTTCAAAGGGCGTCGGCGTCTATTTCGTTACCCAGAACCCGCTCGACGTGCCCGACACCGTGCTGGCCCAGCTTGGCAACCGCGTCCAGCATGCGCTGCGCGCCTTCACCCCGCGCGACCAGAAGGCGGTAAAGGCAGCCGCCCAGACGTTCCGCCAGAACCCGGCATTCGATACCGAGGAAGCCATCACCCAGCTTGGCGTGGGCGAGGCGCTGGTCTCGGTGCTCGACCCGAAGGGCATTCCGACCATGGTCGAGCGCACCCTGATCCGCCCGCCGTCGGGCCAGCTTGGCCCGGTCATGCCGGCCGAGCGCACCCAGACCATCAAGTCGAGCCCGGTCTATGGCCTATATGACGAGGCGGTGGACCGCGAGTCGGCCTATGAACTGCTGCAGGTGAAGGCGAAGAAGACAGCCGAAGCCAGGGCGGCGGAAGAGGCAGCCGCGGCCCGTGCAAAGGAAGAAAAGGCCGCCGCGCGCGCGTCCGGCTCCAGCCGGCGCACCGACAGCGCTACCGACAAGTTCGTCAAGAACGTCGCCAGCAGTGTTGGCCGCCAGGTGGGCAACATGATCGTGCGCAATATCGGCAACTCGCTGGTGCGCGGCATCCTGGGCGGGCTGCTGAAGCGGTAGTTACTGCTCCAGCAGGATGGTATCGGCAATCTCGACGCCGAATCCGGACAGCCCCACATAGTGCCGCGACTTGCTGGCGATCTGGCGGATCGACTTGACCGACAGGTCGCGCAAGATCTGCGCCCCCAGCCCGACGTCGCGCCAGGCTTCCTCGCGCGCCCGCGCCGAGCCCGTATCTTCGTCGCCGGCCGGCTTGGTCAGCCGCGAGGCCGGTACGCCGGCGGTGCCTTCGCGCAGGTAGACGAGAATGCCGCAGCCTTCCTTGCGGAAAATCTCGTAGACCTTGTTGAGCGTGTCGCGGTTGCCGAGGACATCCTCGACAAGGTCCTGCCGGTGCAGGCGCACGGGAATGTTCTCGCCTGACGAGATGTCGCCATAGACCAGCGCCAGGTGCTGCACGGGGTCGAACTGGGTGGAGTAGGCAATGCCGTTGGCCGCGCCTGCCGGTGTGTCGACGGTGAACTCGCCGTCGCGATCCACCAGCCGCTCGCGCTGCTGGCGGTAAGCGATCAGGTCGGCCACCGAGATGATCCTGTAACCATGCTCGCGCGCAAACCCCAGCACCTGCGCGCCGCGCTTCACGGTGCCGTCGTCGTTGACCAGTTCGCAGATCACCCCCACCGGCGGCTCGCCTGCCAGCCGGCACAGGTCGACGGCGGCTTCCGTATGGCCCGAGCGCATCAGCACGCCGCCGCGCTTGGCGATCAGCGGGAACACGTGGCCGGGCCGCACGAAATCATCCGCATGGACATTGCGGTTGGCCAGCGCATGCACGGTGGCGCAGCGCTCCCTGGCCGAGATGCCGGTGGTGAGGCCTTCCTTGTAGTCGATTGACACGGTGAAGGCGGTGCCCAGCGGCGCGTCATTGTCCGATACCATCGGGTCGAGCTTCAGCCGCCGCGCGTCCTCGCGGGTCATCGGCGCACACACGATGCCGGAACCGTGCCGCACCATCATGGCCATCTGCTCGGTTGTTACCTTCGAGGCGGCCGCAATCAGGTCGCCCTCGTTCTCGCGGTCGTCATCGTCCACCACCACGACCATCTCGCCGGCCTTGATGGCGGCTATGGCACTGGCAACGGTGTCGAGCTTGCTTGTCATGGTATCCAGTCCTTCCAGTCCGGCGCCAAGGTCGCTTGGCTTGACCTTGCCGGCAGTCAGCCGCTCGATCCGGAGCGCCAGGTCGAGCGAGGGGGTATCGCCGGCCAGCAGCTGCGAAATGCGCCCGGCCGAGATGTCCAGCCGCCTGGCCACCTCCGCCTTGGTCATGTCAGCCTGCTTTAGCCAGTCGGCGAGTTTCATGGGGCGTTTCTTTAGCAGGGCTAAAGGGTGCTGGCGAGTCTTGATGCCTTGACAACGATGAATGGCAGCCATGCGGAAGAGGTTGACATGGAACTGAAATGCGTTGGCGACAGAGCGTAAAAAACCGCAAGGCCTCGGGTCAGGACCCATTATCTCTTGGTATTGGTATGAGCCGATCTGGCCGGACACAAAGTGCGTGTCATGCCGGAAACCACACGGTTTTCAAGACGTTGCAACGCTGCTACCAGAAAGCTGTACAGGCAGGCATTGCGAAGACAACTGCCGGCAGTTGCTTAGAGCTGCACACCCCGGGTCAGTGCACCGTCGATGACGAGGTTGGTGCCCATGGTGAAGCTCGATGCCGGACTTGCCAGGAACACGATGCCGCGGCCGATTTCTTCCGGCGTCGCCATGCGCCCGGTCGGGTTGAGCGCCAGCGCCTGGGCGAACAGGTCGGGAATGTTCTTCTCGATATGCTCCCACACGCCTCCCTTGAAGTAGGTGTTGCCGGGTGACACCGAGTTGACGCGAATATTCTTCGACGCGAGCTGGAAGGCCATGCGTTGCGCATAGTGGACGAGCGCGGCCTTGAACGCACCATAGGCGGGCCCGGTAAAGTCGGCCTCGCGTCCTGACACCGACGACACGATCACGATAGCCCCATGCTTCGATTTCTCGAGGTAAGGCAGTGCCGCATTGACGACGCGCACCGTGTGCATCATGTCGACGTCAAAGCCCGCCTTCCAGGCTTCCTCGTTGTCCTCAACCGCCAGGGCCGACACGTTAGCCACCACGATGTCGATGCCCCCGAGGGCCTTGGCGCTGTCCTTGACCCAGTTGTCGAGCGAGGACCTGTCGCCAACGTCAACCGTGCGGCCCAGGCTCTTGACGCCCTTCGCAGCAAGGCTTGCCGCAGCTTCATTCACCTCGGCCAGGTTGCGCGCGCAGATCGACACGTTCGCTCCCTCATCGGCGAAGATGTCGGCGGCCCTGCGGCCAATGCCCTTGCTGCCGCCGGTGACGATGGCGTTCAAACCCTTCAGACCGAGATCCATATTGAGGAGTCCTGTTACTGGTTGATGTAGCTTTTCTTGATCGATGCGCCGATCGTGTACTTGGGATCGACCATGTTGCCGAGGCGCACCTTGCCGGCCTGGGTGAGCAGGAAATACGCCTCGAGTTCATCAAAGCCGTAATCACTCGCGAGCCACCTTGTGAGTTCGCGGTAGGCGATGCGTGCGGCATCTTCCAGCGGCCGGGCCGACCCGATGGTCATGATGAAGTCTTCGTTCTCGAGCCGCGGCCAGGCGATCTGCCAGTTCTTGATCAGGTCTACCTGAACGGTGGTGGTTGACGGCATTTCCACCGCAACGCCGCACAGCTCGCCGTCGCCTTGCCGGCCATGACAGTCGCCCAGGTAGAGATAGGCATCCTTGTGCATGACGGGGAAATAGACGACGGCGCCCGGCGCGACATCCGGCAGATCCATGTTGCCACCCCAGTAATCCGGCTGCAGCGACGAGACCGCCTCGATCTCGGGCGACACGCCGAGCGTGCCGATGAAGGGTTCGTAGGGTAGCGTTACCCTGTCGGAAAACTTCACGCCGTCCTCGGTCACCTCGTATTTCATCACCCTTTCAGGCAGCGGCGGGTTGAGCAGCGCCGTCGAGGAATTGGATACCAGCCCTCCAAACTCGGGGATGAGTGCCGACGTCCCCACGGGCTGCGGCCCGCGCGGCTTGATCGAGTGGATGTGAACGCAAAGCACGTCGCCCTTCTCGGCGCCCTCGACGGCCACCGGACCGCATTGGGGGTTCACGAACGGCATGTTCAGCTTCTGCGATGGCAGATCGTTGACTGTCTTGATCACGCCGCCGAAGGCATCTTCGGTTTCAGCAACAATGACGTCGCCGGGCGCAATTGTCAGTACCGGTTTCGCGTAGGGGCCGTACACATAGTGGTACTCGCCCTGGACAGCCTTGTTCAGATGGTGCGTCTTGCCGGCCTTGCCGCCAGCGACGGCCTTCTTGCCCATGTATGACTGGGTAATCCAAGACATGAAGTGCTCCCGGAATGGTAAGGTGGATCGGCTGGTCAATCGGCTTCAAACAGTCACCGGACACTCGCGCCATTGAGCAGGACATCTCGTCTGGTGTGTTGGTACGCACTGGTGCGCAGCGGGATCATTGCTCAACCGCACCGCGAATTCAATCGTCAAGGCTTCTACAACAGTCCATGGCACAAGGCAGTCATCCACCTTCCGGTCCGGCAAACGAAAACGGGGCTCCACCGGGCCCCGCCTCAATTTCTTGAAGTTGCGCGAGAGCCTTACTTCGTCGCTTCGGCGTACATCTGCGCTACGTATTCCCAGTTCACCAGGTTGTCGAACCAGGCTTCGAGATACTTCGGCCGCGCATTGCGATAGTCGATGTAGTAGGAGTGCTCCCACACGTCGCAGCCGAGGACCGGGTGGGCGCCGTGCATCAGCGGGTTTTCACCGTTGGCAGTCTTCATCACGGCCAGCTTGCCATCCTTGACGGCGAGCCAGGCCCAGCCTGAGCCGAACTGCGTGACGCCGGCATTGATGAAGTCCTCGCGCATCTTGTCATAACCGCCCAGGTCAGAGTCGACAGCCTTCTGCAAGCTTCCCGGCAGCTTGCTGCCGCCGCCATTGGGCTTCATCCAGTTCCAGAAGTGGTTGTGGTTGTAGTGCTGGCCCACATTGTTCACGAGGCCGGCGTTCTTGTCGGCAAAGGCCGCCTTGCAGATCTCCTCGATGGATTTGCCCGCAAGCGGTGAGTCCTTCAGCAGGTTATTGCCATTGGTGACATAGGCCATGTGGTGCTTGTCGTGGTGAAACTCCAGCGTTTCCTTCGACATGTACGGGCCCAGCGCGTCATAGGCGTAGGGGAGATCGGGAAGTTCAAGAGCCATTGGTGTCAGCCTCCATTGTTGGTTTGATCGGGTTCTGTAGCGTCAACGCGCAAGCCGCGCCAGAAGTTCAGAAGAATGCCTGGATGCCGGTCTGCGCGCGGCCGAGGATCAGCGCGTGCACGTCATGGGCGCCTTCATAGGTGTTCACCGTCTCCAGGTTCACCATGTGGCGGATGACGTGATACTCGTCGGAGATGCCGTTGCCGCCGTGCATGTCGCGCGCCATGCGGGCAATGTCCAGCGCCTTGCCGCAGTTGTTGCGCTTCATGATCGAGATGGCGACCGGCGATACGTTGCCGGACTCAAGCCCGCGGCCCAGCGACAGGCAGCCGTGCAGCCCCAGGGTGATTTCCGTCTGCATGTCGGCAAGCTTCTTCTGGACGAGCTGTGTGGCCGCCAGCGGCCGGCCAAACTGCTTGCGGTCGAGCGTGTACTGGCGCGCCCGGTGCCAGCAGTCTTCCGCCGCCCCGATGACGCCCCAGGCGATGCCGTAGCGCGCCTTGTTGAGGCAGCCGAACGGACCGGACAGCCCGCGCGTGTTGGGCATCAGCGCGTCTTCGCCCACTTCTACGTTGTCCAGCACGATTTCGCCCGTCACGGAGGCGCGAAGCGAGAACTTGCCTTCGATCGTGGGCGTCGAGAAGCCCTT
>JAZBOA010000164.1:0-32501 GCA_036350935.1 Anderseniella sp.
GTCCTGGCTCCATAAAGCTGGGTCATCGCCTTGCTGCTCCAGCAAGAGCGTGTGATGGCCCGGAAGCCAGCCAACTCCTTTACCGGGCGCTTGCGTTGCTCCGCTGTACCCGCCGGCGCAGCGAAGCCTACTTTGCCTGCTGATTTCAATCGATGATCACCAGCTTTGGCTGGAAGCTTAGCGGCCTGCGGGCACCATCTTCCTTGAAGAGCAGGGTGTCGACATAATAGGTGATGCCCGACATGCGCGGCGCGAAGAACTGGCTCTCGAAATTGACGATCGTACCCGGCTCGAATACGCGGTCGCTGTCGGTATCAGACATCTCGTAGACAAAGTTGCCCACCCAGTCGGGCGGGAAGGCAAGGCCCAGTTCGTAGCCGCCAACCCAGCCCGCATCGCTCCAGATCCCGACTTCTTCGTAATAGGCGCGGGTTCTGGCCACCAGCTCGGCCACCGGCAAGCCCGGGCGCAGGATGCTGTCGATGACGTCGAACACGCCCCAGGAAAGCGCGTGATAATCCAGCACATCCCTGGGCGGCTCGCCCACATAGAACGCCCGCCCGGCATTGGCGTGATAGCGGTTCCAGACGCCGCTGATGTCGATATTGACCTGATCGCCGGCCTGGATGATCCGCCGGCCAGGCATGGCATGGCCGCAATTGGCCTTGGCGCCCGAATTCACCGGCAAGACAAGTGCTGCGGCTTCGCCGCCTGCCTTGCCCATGGCATACATCATCTCGGCTTGCACATCGAGTTCGGTGACACCCGGTCGGATGGCATCGCGCGCTGCCCTGAGGCCGATATCGGTGATCTCGGCGGCTTTTTCGAGACAGGCGATCTCTGCCGGTGACTTGACCCAGCGCAGCTCGCGGAGAATGTCGGTAGCGTCGGTCACGCGCATCCCGGCGCCGCCAAAGGCGTCCTGAAAGCGGCCACTGATCACCGGGTTGGGCCGGTAACTGTGAAGCTCCATCCCCACCGTGCCTGACCTGAACCATCCTTCGGATTGAAGTTCGTCGATAATGAAACCCAGACCGTCGCGCCGCCCGCCGATCGGGAAGATGCGTACATCCTTCGCGCAGGTCACAAAGCGGCACATGATTGCTTCGCTGGGTGTATCGAACAGGATGAAGTCATCCCGGTCGCGATGTATGGCGATGCCGCTGGTGGCAGGCCAGGACCGGGGGCTTTGCGCCTGATACCAGATGCATTTGTAGCCGCTGACATAATACAGGCTTTCCGGCGACATCAGCCACAGCACATCGATATCGCGCGCCTCCATCTGGGCGCGGATGCGCCTGAGGCGCTCGTCGAATTCCTGCTGCGTGAAGGGCAGATCCATCTCGGGCTGACAGGCCTCGAAGACCAGATCGCGGTTTTGTCCCATGGCTGGCTTTCCTTCTGCTGGAGGTCGTTAGATGCCCGGTCAAGCCCGGTGCGGTTGCGGTATTGGTTTTGGTGTCACCGGTATTGCGAATGTCTTCTCGTCGAGAAAGCGGCGCACCACGTTTCGCGTCAACCGTGAAACGTTGTTGTCATAGCCTGCATGCGAAAGGCTTCCCGCCCAGGCGATGGAGCCAACGGAAAACACTGCACCGCCGCCCGGCGTTTCGAAGAAGGTCATGTCGGCGCGCACGCGATCATTCTGCACCCCGTCCAGTGCCTTGTGGTTGAACCCGATCTCGTCGGGACAGATCAGGGTGTTCGCTGAATGCCCCTCGGATATTGCCACTACCAGAGCGTGGGCAGGCGTGCCCAGCAGCGGATCGGTCGCGTCGATTTCGGATCCGCTGGCTCCATCGCCCAGAAATCCGAAATCGCCAATGATCTCGTCCCGGCCGATACCTTCAAAGATGAATTCGGCACGCGGGTTGGTGCTAGCGTCGGTTCGCCGGTAATGGCCGGATTTGTCGAAGCCCACGGCAACGGTGCCCACGCCCACCAACGCCTGCGGCGGCAGCCCCAGGCGGCGCCACAGGCCACCATATTCTCCGGTGAGTTCCAGATAGTATTCTCCCGGCTCCTCGTCGCGATAGCGTATGCCGTCTTCAGCGCGGCGCAATTCGATGACGCCGGGCGCGGTATCGGACATCGCGCAGCGCCAGATGAAACCGTTGCCGCCCAGGTAGATCAGGCGACCTGGCCCGGCGATGTAGCGTTGCAGGCCTTCGATCATCGCGGTGGTGTAGTATTCTGGGTGTGATCCGGTCAGCACCGCAGTGTAAGGAGCAAGCGCCGCCGCCCCCTCGCGGTGCAAATCCTCATCGGTGAGAACGTCATAGGCGATGCCCTGCTGCTCCAGCCAGCCAAGTATGTGGGTGTCGGCGTTGAAGCTCCAGCAGGTCGTTCCGGGCGCCATGTTGAGGATCGGCCGCAATCGCGATGAAAAGCGCACCCCGCTGCCATCGACATGGGTGTCATAGGTGGACAGTCCCAATTCCGGATGCGCCTGCAAGAACACATCCGCGGGTTCGAGCGTGGTCCAGAAGCCTTCTGTCACTTCGGCGAAACGCTCGTGATGGTGCCAGTGATAATTGGCATAGGCCATGTAGGTGACCGTCGATGCCAGGAACGCAAGCTTGGCGGTTGTCGTGCCTGCGGGCGGGCGCACGAAGAACGTGACATAGGTCTGATCGCCGTCAGCGCGCAGGCGCGCGGCATAGACCCCGCTTGGCATATCCTGCGGAATGTCAAAGGCAAAGCTGGTCTGCCAGCCCGCATCATGCAGATCGTCCTCGTGAAAATGTATCGCGCCGTACTCCTGCGGCGCATGGGCGAAGTTCTGTTCGCGCCCGGTCCAGTTATGGCCCTTGCAGCCGCGTGAGGGCAGGTTGACTGTCTTGCCGTGCAGACTGTGCGGGCCGGTATCGTGGATGTCCTGCGTGCCGGTTCCCTGCGCAAAATCCCAGGCGCCGACGATGTCATCATGCGCCCTTGCCGGAGAGGCGTGCGCGGCGATGTCGAGACTCTCGTCCGCCGGCAGAACCCGCGCACACAGCCGGGGCCTGTCGATCTTGCCATTGAAATGCCGGCCGGTGGCCTGCCCATCCCTGGGCGGTGTCATCGCGACCGCAGCGAAGACCAGCGGCGCGCGCGCAGGTGCAAAGGCGCCCGCACCGGTGGCTTCCCCGCCCTTGAGACGCTCAAGCGGGGTTTCGACTGAAATCTGGCGGACGGTGATCTGCCCGGTTGCCGCGTCATGACAGGCGCAGACGAGATACCACCGCCGCGCTGCCAGCGGTATCCCTGTCGAGACCTGCGCGACGTGACCTAAGCCATTGCCCACCCGCAGCGCAGGCGCGCCCGAGGCATCAAGCATCAGCTCGAACCCCGCTGCCGGATCGTCCTGCCATTGGGTCACCAAACCCTGTTCACCCCTTCCCGGTGTGGTCGAAAAGACCCATGCCTGAACCGTGAAACTGCCCAGCGCAGCCAGAACCGGTGCCTCGGGCACGACCGCGTAAGAGCCTGCATCGACAGGTTGATGCAGCCCGTCATGCCAGCCGTTGAAGGGGGCCTCGATCTCCTCTTCCGCGAAGATGCCGTGATCGGGGTGATTGTCCCCGCAGATCACCCTTACCAGCGACGCTTCGAAGCGATCCGGCCCGTAGGTGCTGACCTTGAAATCTATCCGCCCGCCCGCCCGCGTGCTCCAGTCGTCGCAATATCCAAGGATCTTCTTCATTGCGCTGCCTTCTTGAAGATGCTGGACCGGTTCATGCCGGGTCGTGTCCGGTCACTGTTTTCCAGCGGCGGCGGAAAACCTCCCGGACCGCTTCGGCGTGATCGTCGAAAACCTGATCTTCGATGATTTGCGCGGGTTGCCCGCGCTCTGGCGGCATCTTCGCCAGCTTCCATTGCCGCCCGCGCTTGGTGCAGACAAGGATGTGCCGGTCCTGCAGTGGCATCAGGCGCAACCTGTTGATCACCAGCGTCA
The DNA here is from genome assembly GCA_036350935.1 of Anderseniella sp. Taxonomy (GTDB): domain Bacteria; phylum Pseudomonadota; class Alphaproteobacteria; order Rhizobiales; family Aestuariivirgaceae; genus Anderseniella. Next base: position 3,938 of record JAZBOA010000164.1, read on the forward strand.
GTTCCGGGCTGTGCGGACCGCCGGGATTGGCTTCGAATTCGCGCACCAGATCGGTTCTGGCCGGATCGATTTCATACATCGGACAGTCCTTTCAGAAAAGTGACTGCGGGTATCGGCCTGTCAGGGCGGTCTCGCGCTGAACCGCTCATGCTGGATCCAGGATGATACCGGTCTCGTGCAGACGCAGTGTCATGAACTGGCTCGGCTCGGGCAAGGCTGCGACAGCGCCCGGCCGATTGGGCAGACGCATCGGTACCTTGCTTTCATCACCGAGGGAGGTGTGCTGAAAACAGTCAGGGCACCCGACTTCAGGCTTGCCGTCGTGGCGAAACTCGCCAATGTTTACCGGCCCGGGTTCATGGCTGAATGGCATGATGACTTTGACATGCTGGCAATGTGCGGAAATTCGAGGCTACGCAAAGACGGAAATGATGCGGGGGCATGGTGCCACTTGTCGAATAGCCCAGCAAGCGGCTTAAACGGGAATGAGCCCGAGATTATCAGACGCCCGATAACACAGAGTTGCTTGAATTGTTCGTGCTGAAAGCAAGCGACGGGGGTTAGAAATGCTGCGCGGCAGGCGAACGCAAATTGCCGCGCACACCTCAGAAAGACTTCGGAAGTCCGGATGCGTGCCGGTGGATGAGCACCATATCATGCCGTACCCGGCGCTGAGCAGAACGAATGGTTGACATCAGGAGACGCGAGCACTACCTGAAGGTCACCGATATTTGCTTGCTGAGCTCAAGTTATTGCGCGATTGGCACCGCGCCCTAGGCGAACCTCCCTTTCAAAAATCGTTACCATCACTGCCTCGCTATCGCGTCGCGGTTCATCAAACGCTATGAAAGGGTTCATCATGACCACTGGCACAGTAAAATGGTTCAATTCCGCCAAGGGCTTCGGCTTCATTCAGCCGGACAACGGCGGTGCTGACGCATTCGTCCACATCTCTGCTGTCGAGCGCGCCGGAATGCGCGAGATCGTCGAAGGGCAGAAGATCGGCTACGACATGGAGCGCGACAACAAGTCGGGCAAGATGGCTGCCTGCAACCTCCAGGCTGCATAAACCAGGTATCTGCTTTCCCTTGACCACGGATGTACTGGCACTGTTGAGAGCATGAAACCGAACAAGGTCGGGCCGTTTGCCGGACCTTGTTTCATTGCCGCTCACTTAAGCGGTTGGAAGGACAACCATGATACAAACACACAGCAGACCGCGCCAACAGGCCGAAAGCGCCTTTACGAAAACTCAATCGCAGTTTCTGGCGCGAACCCGTGCCGTTGAAGAACACGACATGATCGTCCTGGCTCGCCAGCAAAATACTGCGCGGTTGAAGGAAGCCCGTCTTGCAAAAGAAGCGGACGATCGCGCGCGGACGACTGCGGCTTTCATCGCGAAGCGCTCCCTCACGGCCTGATCTTCAATCCTGCGACACTTCAAACGGATACAAATTTGAAAAACATCAGAGACAACGACCTCACCGAGCGCCGCAAAGCAGCGGCTGAGGCAAAAGCTGCCCGTCTTCAACATTATCGCGCTGCCAAGGAAGCCGCTGAACCAACCCGGCTTGCACGGCAGCAAGAACGTATGGCGGCAACCCAGGCTAGGCAGGAACTGCGCGCTGCGCGAGAACGGGCAAGGCACGAAGAGGAGCAGCGCGTTCAGGCCGAGATTGCCGAACGTCAGGCAGCAGCAGACGCTGTCGCAAAAGCCGACGTCGAAGCACGTGAAGCGGCTGAAAACAAACGCATCTCCCGTGTTATCGAGGACGAGGCCGCCCGGAAGGCCGAACGCGACCGGCGCTACGCCGATCGCAAGGCGAGACAGCGGTAAGCATTTCGCCAAGCGCCCTTGAGGCCTCGGGTGCAGGTTGTGCCAGGTCTCAAGTGACAGGGCCGTGGCCTCTGCGCCGATGTCCAGCGTTGTGCGCGGAATTCGAGCGTTTAGCGGGTGAGATGAAGCGGTGTAGATGTAGCGCGGGCAGTTTTCCCTGCTCGCCGATGTTATTCCCTGATATCGGCTATGAATTCCCTGTTTGGCCGAAAATGTTCCCGTGGAACAGGGAATTGGCAAACGGAGACGGGTTCGCACTGGACTGCCCACACCGCCAATTCTTTTCATGTCCTTTATCAAAAGGCAGCCTCCGACCCGCCGTGGCCGCCGTGCCGCAATGTGAAGATCTGCACATCGTGCGGATTCATTCCGGGGCATTCTCACAACCGTCGCTGATGAACGAATGGCGGCGCAGTTGAGGAGTGAGCGAGATGAAGACGCTGAGCAAGATCGTGATCGTTGGCCTGGTCGTGGCAACCGGCATCACGGCCGCCGTCGCTGCGTCCACGCTCTCACAGGCGCGAGGGTTCGCGCCGGCAGCTGCTGCGCAAAACTTCACGGTCATTCACAAGACTGACGGCACCTGGCCGCTGAAGGGCATGATTTCGGTCGAGCCGTGCAGCCTGCGCCGCTGCATCGAGGCCTGATCATCCTGCTTCCCATAGACCGCCGGGGTGCATCACGTTGCACCCCGCTGTTGTTTTGGACGGTTTGGCGGGTTTAGCCCGCCAGCCGCTCAGACCTTGCATTTATCACCTGGTCCGCCAGCCGCCCGTCGAGCCGCTCCATGTGGTCAAACTCGGCCTCGTAGGTGGCGACTCCGGCGGTGGCGGAACGCAGTTCGATGATCATGTCGCCAAGCGACGATTGCGGCATCAGCGCCGTCACCGTGTCCCATCCGTCCCATCCGTTGCGGGGTTCGAAGCCGAGAATCTGCCCGCGCCGCTGCGGCACCATGGTGGTAACGCTGGCGGTCGCATGTGACGGTGTGTGGATGGCGACCTTCATCACCGGCTCCAGCAACACTGGCCCGCATTGCGGCAGGCCTTCGCGCATGGCCAGCTTGCCGGCAAGCTGGAACGCCATGTCGGACGAATCCACCGTATGGTAGGAGCCATCGGTGAGGTTCACTGCCACGTCCACAACCGGGAAACCGAGTGGGCCTGCCTGCAGATACTCCTTCACCCCGGCCTCGACCGAGCCGATGAACTGCTTCGGCACCGCACCGCCGACGATCGAACTGGTGAATGCGAACCCTGCCCCTGGGGCTTGCGGCCTGATCTCCAGCACCACGTCGCCATACTGGCCGTGACCGCCGGACTGCTTCTTGTGGCGGCCGCGCTGGGTGACCGGCTTGCTGATGGTCTCACGGTAGCCGATGGTTGGCTGGTGGCTTGCGATCTCGATCTGGGCGCGGTTCTGCAGCCGCTCCAGGGCGATGCGCAGGTGCATCTCGCCGGCGCCGTGCAGGATGGTCTCTGCCGTGGCCTGGTTATGTTCGACCTTGAGCGAGGGGTCTTCCTCGATGAGCCGGGCAAGGGCTGCCGACAACTTCACCTCGTCGCGCCGTTCCATGGGACGAACGCCAATCGAGTACAGGGGAGGCGGTGACGCAATGGCGCCGATGGCCGGCAGTGCCGACTTCTCCGGCACCAGCACGCCGCCGGTCAGGGCTCCTTCAAGTTTGCCGAGAGCGACCGTGTCACCTGCAGCGGCTGACGGCACCTTGGTGGTGTCCTTGCCCAGCATGGTGTGAATGCCCGACACTTTCACCGGGTTTTGCGGGGCGCTGCTGGCGATGATCATGTCCCCGTCGCCCAGCTTGCCTGACAGGATGCGGGCAACCGACAGCTTGCCGGCGTGGGTGGTGTGGATGGTCTTCATGACACCGGCAACCAGCCCGCCATCGCCGTCAACGCCGAGGCGGGCGCGGGTGGACTCGATGTTGGGTGCGTCGTGACGGATGGTCTTGAGCAGCCGCAGGATGCCGGTGGCGTTCTCGGCGGAACCGATCAGCACAGGTGTAATGAGGCCGTCGCGCAGTTCACTGGTGAGGTCGTCGAACACGGTTGCGGCATCAGGCGTCACGTCTTCCAGAAGCTGTTCCATCAGCTTGTCGTCGTGATCGGCCAGCGTCTCCAGCATGGCGAACCGGGCTTCTTCCTCGCGTTCCTTGTCGGCGGCGGAAATCTCGCGCACTTCGGCATCCTCGTGCGGGCGGTAGATGTAGGCGCGCTCCAGCGCCAGGTCGATGCAGCCAGTTGCGACGCCGTTCTCCCAGATCGGGATCTGCCGCAGCACCAGCGGTTGCTTGCTGGCACTCTGCAGTTCCTGCAGAGTCTGCTGGACCGAGCCTTCGGCCTTGTCGATCTTGTTGAGGAACAGGATGCGCGGCAGGCCCAGTTCGTCGAGGCGGTGCAGGGTGAGCTGCAAGGCAGGCAGTTTCTTCGGATCGGGCTCCACCACGACAATGGCGAAGTCGCAATAGTTCAGCGGCGCTTCAGCCTCGTGGGCAAATTCAACCGAGCCCGGACAGTCGATCAGGGTCAGCGGTTCGCCCATGCAGCTAGTGGTCGCAATGGTGGCCTCTATGCTCATGCCATGGGCGCGGGCTTCGGGCGAGGAATCGCCGACCGAGTGGCCGGAGGCCACGGTGTTCTGCTTGTGGATGGCGCCGGTGCGATGGAGGATCGCCTCCAGCAGCGTTGTCTTCCCGGATGACATCGGCCCCACGATGCTCACGCACTTGGGGCCTGACGGCCTTATACGGTTGGATGTGTCCATGGCTCAAAAACCTCCCTGCTGCCGCTCATCGCCGGCAGATCCCGGAAGGTTCGTGTTGCCCGAGCCGACCGGGAAGCCGGCCGATTGCTCTGTTTTTGTAGTTGCGGAAAAGATCGTCTCACCTTGCCGTCATGATGGCAAGAGGCGCATCGTCAGAGGTGGAGGTTCAACTCCGGCCAGCGGCGGATATAGATGGCGAACCAGGGGCACAGCGTGTCCGGCTCCTCTGCCAGCAAGCGCGGCAGGTCTGCCACTTCGACCCAGCAGATGGCGGCGACTTCATCGGGGTTGAGGCTGGTGCGCAGCGTGGATGCGTCCGCCTCACCTGTGAACACGTGCACCCGTTCATTCTCTATCAGTCCACCGCCCACGTCAGCGCGGTAGTCGATGACGGCGGTCTTGCGCAGCGGGACCTCGAGGCCGAGTTCCTCGCCGACGCGGCGCAATGCGGCATGCTCCGGCGTTTCGTCCCAGTGAGGGTGCGAGCAGCAGGTGTTGGCCCAGCGGCCGGGGCAGTGATACTTGCCCGCGGCCCGTTGCTGGATCAGCAGCCGGGAACCCGAGAACACGAACACCGAGATTGCCAGGTGCTGCTGGCCCAGCCGGTGAGCCTCCATCTTCTCGATGGGAAACAGCGAGCCGTCCTCGGCGATCGCCGGGATGATGATGTCTTCGCTCAACGCACTAACCTCCCACCAGCTTGGGCAGGATGAAGACCTCGTCATCCGGCTTCACGGGCACCATCACCGCGTTGGCGTACATCTCGCCATTGACGGTGACGGATACGCCGCGCCGGACGGCTTCCGCCATGCCGGGGTACTCCTCGCTGAGCGCCTTCAGCAGGTCGTTAATCGTCTCCCCCTCCACCTCGACGGAGTCTTCTCCGCCGATCGCGGGCTTGAGCGATCCCCACACCTGCACCTTGACCATCAGATCCGTCCGAGCGCCTTGAGGACGTTGGGCGGTGACATGGGCAACCTCGTCATGCGCACGCCGGCCGCGTCCGATACCGAGTTGGAGATGGCGGCGAGCGGCGGCACGATGGAGGTCTCGCCGACACCGCGCACGCCATAGGGATGGCCAGGATTGGGCACTTCCACGATCACCGTATCGATCATCGGCAGGTCCGAGCACACCGGGATGCGATAATCCAGGAAGCCGGGGTTCTGCAGCCGGCCGTCCTTGCCGTAGATGTACTCCTCGTTCAGTGCCCAGCCGATGCCCTGTACCGCACCTCCCTGGAACTGGCCTTCCACGTAGGACGGGTGCACCGCCTTGCCGGCATCCTGGAAAACGGTGTAGCGCACGATCTTCACATAACCCGTTTCCGGGTCCACCTCGGTGTCAACCATATGGGTGGCGAAGCTGACGCCGGCGCCTTCGGCGTTGATCTCGCAGTGGCCGGCAATGGGTCCGCCGGTGGCGCCTGCCTGGGCGGCGATGTCAGCGAGCGACAATGGCTCGTGCTTGCCGGCATTTGGCGAGGCAGGGCGGGCATGACCCTTTTCCCAGACCACCGCGTCGGCGGGGATGCCCCAGATCTTCGCGGCGCGTTCGCACAGCTTGACGATGGCATCACGGGCGGCCTGGATGGCGGCCATGCCGGAAGCAAAGGTGACGCGGCTGCCGTCGGTCACGTCGTTGTAGCCCAGCGAGGCGGTGTCGGCGATGATGCAGCGCACCTTGTCGTAGGCAATGCCCAGTTCTTCCGCCGCCATGTTGCCGATGGAGGCGCGCGAGCCGCCGATGTCGGGGGTGCCGACCGACAGGCCGACGGTGCCGTCCACGTTGACGTTGAGCGAGACCGAGGTCTCGCCGCCGAAATTGAACCAGAACCCGCAGGCTACGCCGCGTCCCTGGTTCTTGCCCAGTTTCGCCTTCCAGTGCGGGTGGTTCTTTGCCGCTTCCAGCGTGGCCTTGAGGCCGATGACGCCGAAGTTCGGGCCATAGGACGCTTTAGAGCCATCGGACGAGGCGTTCTTCAGTCGTACGTCAATCGGGTCGAGCTTCAGCTCGCGGCACAGTTCATCGATAACGCTCTCAATGGCATAGGCCCCCATCGGTGCGCCGGGGGCGCGGTAGGCCGCCTGCTTGGGCCGGTTGGTGATCACGTCCCAGCCGATGGCGCGGACGTTCTTCAGGTCATAGGGCGCAAAACACGCCATCGCGCCGTAAGGCACGGCAGAGCCCGGGAAGGCGCCACCCTGGTAACGCAGCGTGGCGTCGCCGGCGGTAATCGTACCATCCTTCTTCATGCCGATCTTCACGTCGATGGAAGACGACGAGGTCGGGCCGGTTGCCCGCAGCACTTCCTCGCGGCTCATCACCATCTTCACCGGCCGGTTGGCCTTGAGCGACAGGGCAAGCGCCACAGGTTCGATGAACACTGTGGTCTTGCCGCCAAAGCCGCCGCCGATCTCCGATGCGGTGACGCGCAGGTTGGAGACATCGATGCCCAGCAGGCCGGCGCAGGTGTTGCGCACCATGAAGTGGCCTTGAGTGCACACCCACATCTCGCCGCGCCCGTCGGCGCCCATCGAGGCAACGCAGGCGTGCGGCTCGATATAGCCCTGGTGGGTGGCGGCCGTCCTGAAGGTGCGTTCGATGACGAGGTCCGCCTCGGCAAAGCCCTTCTCGACGTCGCCATGGCCGAACTCGAAGCGTTCGGCGATGTTGGACGGCTTCTTCGGTGTCTTGTCGAGACCCTTGGTAAACAGCTTGTCGTTGATGACAGGCGCATCCGGCTTCATCGCCTCGTCCACGTCGGTGACGTGGGGGAGTACCTGGTAGTCGACCTTGATCAGCTTCAGCGCCTGGCGGGCGACCGACTTTGACACCGCAGCCACGGCAGCAACCGCATGGCCGTCATACAGCGCCTTTTCGCGCGCCATGACGTTTTCGCGGATGTCGAGCAGGCTGTCGTCGCAAGGGCCGAAGTCCTTCGAGGTGACGATGGCGTGCACGCCGTTGAGCTTCTCGGCTGCGGACGTGTCGATGCGCTTGATCTTCGCGTGGGCGTGCGGCGAACGCAGCACCAGGCCCCACAGCATGCCGGGCATGGACATGTCGGCGCCGAAGCGGGCGCGGCCGGTGACCTTGTCGATGCCGTCGGGGCGGGCAGTGCGCTTGCCGACGATGTCGAAGTCTCGCTTCATTGACTTGTTGTCTGGCTGGACGTTCATGCGCTGACCCTCCGCTTTGCCGATGCCTTCTTCGCCGTGGCTTTCGCGGGCTTCGGCTTCGATGCCTTTCTCATGTCCGCTGCGGTGTCGAGCACGGCGCGGACGATCTTGTCATAGCCGGTACAACGGCACAGGTTGCCGGCCAGCCAGTAGCGAACCTCTTCTTCGGTCGGATTGTCGTTGCGCTCCAGCAACGACTTGGCCGCAACCAGGAAGCCCGGCGTGCAGACGCCACACTGCAGCGCTGCGTGGTCGAGGAACTTCTGCTGCAGCGGATGCAGCTTCGCGCCCGTGGCCATGCCCTCGACAGTCTCGATGTCACGGCCCTCGGCCTCGGCGCCCAGCATCAGGCAGGCGCAGACCAGCCGGCCGTCGACCAGCACCGAACAGGCGCCGCAGTCGCCGGTGCCGCAGCCTTCCTTGGCGCCGGTCAGGCCAACCCGGTCGCGCAGCGCGTCCAGCAGCGTCTCGTCCGCCTCGCAGGAAAACTCGGTGTCGTCACCGTTGATTCTCGTTCTGACGTGAACCTGAAACATTATTTGTTCTCCTTCGCGCGGTCGCGCGCAATGATGGCGGCACGGCGGGCCAGTACGCCGGCAATGTGCTTGCGGAACTCCTTTGTGCCGCGCTTGTCGTCAATCGGCTTTGCTTCCGCCGAGCAGGCTTTGGCCAGCGCATCGAGCGCGGCGTCGTCCACCATGGTGCCGACGAGCGCCTTGGCGGCCTTGGCCGACACGATGACGGTGGGCGCCACCGCACCCAGCACCACGCGGGCGGCCGTGCACTTGCCCTTGGCGTCCAGCGTAAGGCAGATGCCGACGCCGACCACGGCGATGTCCATCTCGGTGCGCGGGATGAAGCGCAGGTAAGCATCGCCCATGCGCTTTTTCTTCTCGGGGATTTCGATGGATTCAACCAGTTCCCCCTTTTTCAGGGCGTTCTTTCCGGGTCCTTTCAGCAGCTTTTCAACCGCTACCTTGCGGGTGGCCTTCGGACCGATCACCACCGCCTTTGCGCCGGCTGCAGCCATGGCCGGCACGCTGTCGGCGGCAGGCGAGGCGTTGCACAGGTTGCCGGCGATGGTGGCGCGACCCTGGATCTGGGTCGAGCCGATCAGGTTGGCGGCCTCGACCACGCCGGGCCAGGCCTTCTTGAGCGCTGCGTCCTCGGCCATCTCGGCGGCTGACACGGCAGCGCCGATGCGCCAGCCCTTGCCGGCGCGGGTGATCTTGCGCATGGGTGCGATGCGCTTGATGTCGATGACGGCGTCGGGCTCGGTATAGCCGCCCTTCATGCGCACGAGCAGGTCGGTGCCACCGGCCATGATGTGGGCCTTGCCCTTGGTGCTGGCGAGCAGCTTCACGGCTTCCTTGGCGGATGCCGGTGCGAAATACTCCATCTGATGCCTCCTGACGGGACGATTGCTGACGGTGAGGCTATCCCAATCAACGGGCTCGCGTCGAGGCCCCGGGACGACGCCCCGCAATGCGTTTCCGGCATAACCCCAGGCGAGGCCTCAGATGAAGTATTTTGCGGCCATGGCGATGTTGCGCCGGGTGGGCGCCGTCACTAAGGTTGTCCGCCTTCCAAACAGCTTCAGCAGGAGTGCAGATGTCCTCGCCAGTTGCCTACACGCTCGATGGCGATATCGCCGTCATCAGCATCGACAATCCGCCGGTGAACGCCTTGTCCCATGCGGTACGCGAGGGCCTGCTTGCCGCAGTCGAGCGGTTTCAGAATGACTCCGGTGCGAAGGCTGCAGTCATTGCGGGCGCAGGCCGTACGTTTATCGCAGGCGCCGACATCAAGGAGTTCGGCAAGCCGCTGGCGGACCCGCAACTGCCGCACATCACCAACGTGATCGAGGCGAGCGGCAAGCCGGTGATAGCGGCGCTGCATGGCACCGCGCTTGGTGGTGGTCTCGAGGTGGCGCTTGGCTGTCATTACCGGGTGGCGGTCAAGGGCGCCAAGGCCGGCCTGCCTGAGGTGAACCTGGGCATCCTGCCCGGTGCAGGCGGCACCCAGCGCACGCCGAGGCTGGTGGGTGTCGAGGCGGCGGCGGAAATGATTACCAGCGGGCGGCACGTCGGTGCGGCCGAGGCGCTGAAGTCCGGCCTGATCGATCATCTTGATGAAGGCAGCGATCCAGTGGCTGCCGGCGTTGCCTATGCGCGCCAGTTGCTGGCCGGGGGCAAGGGACCGCGCCCGACGCGAAACATCACCGCCAGGATTGAAGAGGCCAGGCAAGACAAGCCGCTGTTCGACCGGCTCAAGGCCGAGGCGAAGAAGAAAGCGCGCGGGCAGTTGTCGCCGGTTGTGTGCATCGAGGCCATCGAGGCGGCGGTTACGTCGCCAGATTTTGATGCCGGCATGGCGCGCGAGCGCGAGCTGTTCCAGCAGTTGATGGATTCACCGCAGCGCGAGGCGCTGATCCACGCTTTCTTCGGCGAGCGCGCGGTCGGCAAGGTGCCGGAACTGAAGGACGGCAGGCCCCGCAAGGTGGAGAAGATTGGCGTCATCGGCGGCGGCACCATGGGCTCCGGCATTACGTTGGCAATGATGAACGCCGGCATTCCGGTGACCATGGTCGAGCGTGACGAGGATGCCATTGCCGCCGGACGGGACCGGGTTGCCAAGACCCTGCAGGGCGGCGTGGATCGTGGCAAGCTGACGCCGGACAGGCGCGACTGGATGCTGGCCAATCTCTATACCGGCGCCACGGACATGCAGGCGCTTGCTGATTGCGACCTGGTGATCGAGGCGGTGTTCGAGGACATGGGCGTGAAGAAGGAGGTGTTCACCAGGCTGGACGCCATCTGCAAGCCGGGCTGCGTGCTGGCCACCAACACGTCCTACCTGGACATCAACCAGATTGCCGCCATGACCAGCCGCCCCCACGATGTCATCGGCATGCACTTCTTCTCGCCGGCCAACATCATGCGGCTGCTCGAAATCGTGGTGGCGGACAAGACCCACGCCGATGTGGTGGCAACGGCTTTCGACATTGCGCGGCGCGCCGCCAAGGTGGGCGTGCGGGCAGGCGTCTGCGACGGGTTCATCGGCAACCGCATTCTCGGCAAGTACCTGCGCGTTGCACAGATGCTGGTGGAGGACGGCGCCACCCCTTATGAGGTTGACGAAGCGGTGGTCGGGTTCGGCTACCCGATGGGGCCGTTCGCCATGTCGGACCTCGCCGGGCTCGACATCGGCTGGATGACGCGCAAGCGCAAGGCGGCCACCCGCAAGAAGGAAGAGCGCTATTCGGCGGACTGGCTCGACCGCATCTGCGAACAGGGCCGGTTCGGCCAGAAAACGGGACGTGGCGTCTACATATATCCCGAAGGTGCGCGGCGCGGCGAGCAAGACCCGGAAGTGCTGCAGATCATCGAGGAAGTGCGGCGCGAAAAGGGGATCAATGCGCGCAAGTTCACCGCGGACGAGATCATCGAGCGATACATGGCGGCGATGATCAATGAAGGCGCGAAAGTGCTGGAAGAAGGCATTGCGCTCAGGCCTGTGGACATCGACATCGTGCAGATTACCGGCTACGGCCATCCTCGCTGGCGGGGCGGGCCGATGAAGTATGCCGACATGACCGGACTTCAAACGGTGCTGGCATCGATCCGCAAGTTCGAGGCGGAGGACGCCTGGTTCTGGAAGCCGGCGCAGCTGCTGGTGGATCTCGTGGAGAAGGGTGAAACCTTCGACAGCCTCAACAGGAAGGAAGCCTGAACCATGCGTGAAGCCGTGATCGTTTCCACTGCCCGCACGCCGATCGGCAAGGCGTTTCGCGGCGCCTTCAACATGACCCATGGCGCAACGCTGGGCGGGGCGGCTGCACAGGCCGCGGTCGAGCGGTCGGGCGTTGACACTGCGCTGATCGAGGACTGCATCATCGGCTGCGGCTTCCCCGAAGGGGTGACCGGGTCCAACATCGCCCGGCAGATCGCCATCCGGGCCGGGCTGCCGGTGACCACCTGCGGCATGACCATCAACCGGTTCTGTTCGTCCGGACTTCAGGCGGTGGCGCTGGCCGCGCATCGTATCGTCGAGGAAGGCACGCCCGCCATGCTGGCCGGCGGCATCGAGTGCATCAGCCAGGTGCCTGCGGCGGCGTCGCAAGGGGCCGAACGCGAGCCGTGGCTCGACGCGCACAAGCCGGAAATCTACATGGCGATGATCGATACCGCCGACATCGTGGCCGAACGCTACGGCGTGAGCCGGGAAGCGCAGGACGAATATGCGCTGTCGTCGCAGCAACGTACGGCGGAGGCGCAGGCGGCCGGCAAGTTCGCCAATGAAGTGATCTCCGTGACCACTACCATGAGCGCGAAGAACAAGGAGACCGGCGAGATCACCACCCACGAGGTGACCCTTTCGGCGGATGAGTGCAACCGGCCATCGACCACGCTGGAAGGCCTGCAGGGGCTGGAGCCAGTGCGAGGTCCCGGCAGGTTCATCACCGCCGGCAATGCTTCGCAACTGTCGGACGGGGCAGCGGCGCTGGTGCTGATGGAGGCGAAGGCTGCAGAAAAGGCGGGACTTCAGCCGCTGGGTGCGTTCCGGGGCTTCACGGTGGCCGGTTGCGAGCCGGACGAGATGGGCATCGGGCCGGTGTTCGCGGTGCCGCGCCTGCTGGAGCGGGCTGGACTGAAGATGGACGACATCGGGCTTTGGGAGCTGAATGAGGCATTCGCCAGCCAGGTGCTCTATTGCCGCGACAAGCTGGGCATTCCGCCGGACATTCTCAACGTCAATGGCGGGTCAATTGCCATCGGCCACCCCTATGGCATGACCGGGGCGCGGCAGGTTGGCCACGTGCTGCTGGAGGGCAAACGGCGCGGCGTCAAGCATGCGGTCGTCACCATGTGTATCGGCGGTGGGCAGGGTGCCGCCGGTCTGATCGAGGTGTTCTGAGGCATGGGCGAACCGCTGATCGTTTCGCAAGCCGGCCGCGTCTTCACGGCGGTCAACTCCAATCCGGGCCGGCGCAATTCGCTGTCGTTCGAGTTCTACGATGCGTTTGCCAAGTTGCTCGGCGAAGCGCCGTCGCGCGATTGCGGGGCCATCGTGCTGACCGGCGCGGATGGCTTTTTCTGCGCTGGCGGCGACATGGAAGGGCTGCAGGAACGCGCCAATGGCTCGCCGGAGTTCCGGCGGGCGGGCGTGGACCGCCTCAACGACATGATCCGCCGGATGCGGTCGCTGCCGGTGCCGGTGATCGCGGCAGTGGAGGGCGGCGCTGCGGGGGCGGGGCTGTCGATGATGCTGGCCTGCGATCTTGTGGTGGCGGCAAACGATGCCTTCGTGATGGCGGCCTATGTGAAGATCGGGCTGACGCCGGATGGTGGCATGAGCGCGTTCCTTGCCCAGTCGCTGCCGCGCCAGCTGGCCACCGAGATGATGATGACCGGCGACCGGGTGCCGGTGGAGCGGCTCTATCAAGCAGGCGTGATCAACCGGCTGGTGGAGCCGGGGTCGGCGCTGGCCGAGGCGCAAGCCCTTGCCGCGCGGCTGGCGGACGGTCCGCCAAGGTCGCTCGCGGGCATCAAGGCGCTGGCGCAGGCAGCGGCGCATCCTCACCTTGAGGATCAGCTCGAGCGCGAGGCCGTTTCCATTGCCGGGGCATTGGGCGGCGCCGAGGCGCACGAGGGCATCGCTGCGTTCAAGGGCAAGCGCAAACCGGTGTGGCCTCGCTAGCTGATCGCAATGCTGGACGGAAAGCCGGTTCCCGTTTTCCTGATCCTAGACAATCCCTCTTATCTCTTCGAGTTCCTTCGCGAACACCGTGGCGAGGCGCGCTTTCAGAATCTTGCCGGACGGTGCTGCCGGCAAGTTCTGCGAGAACACCCAGCGGGTCGGGTGCTTGTAGGCGGCGAGGCGGTCCGTCAGGTGGGCCTTGAGCTCAGCGCCGGTAAGAGTGCTGCCGGTTGCCGGATGCACGAAGGCGACGATCTCCTCGTTGCCATCTCGTGCAACGCCGATGACGGCGGCATGCACCACGTCCGGGTGCTGGTTGAGGGCGGCCTCCACCTCCAGCGGATAGACGTTGAAGCCGGAGCGGATGATCAGTTCCTTCCTGCGGCCCGTCACGTGGACATTGCCTGCGCCATCAATGAAGCCGAGGTCGCCAGTGGAGAACCAGCCATCCGGTGACAGGACCTTCGCAGTTTCCTGCGGGTTGCGGTAGTAACCCTTCATTACTGCGGGTCCGCGCACCACAAGTTCACCAATGCCTTCCTCGTTCGGCTCATCCACGCGGAACTCGATGCCGTCCAGCGGCGGACCGACGGAGGTGTCATCGCGAGGACTGCCGGGCCGGGTGGCGGCGACGCCGGCAGTGGTTTCGGTGAGGCCATAACCGTTGCACATCTGCAGGCCGAAGAAGCCTTCCGCCTTCTGTTTCCAGGCGAGATCGAGCGGGGCGCCGCCGGAGGAGATGTATTTCAGCCGGGGCGCCTCCAGCCGGCTGATGCCGTGCTCGCGGGCATACGCCATCAGCAGCGCATGGAGTTGCGGCACGGCAGGAAAGATCGAGACGCGGGTTTGTAGCGCGTCGAGTGTCTGTTGCGGGTTGAAGCGGGCAACAAGCTCGGTGGTGGCGCCGGCGGCGATGACCGCCATCAGCGCCGATGTGAGGCCGAACACGTGGGTCAAAGGCAGCACGGCGTAAAGGTGATCGCCCGCCACGATGCCACGGTGGCGGGCGGATTCGACACCACCGTAGATCAGGTTTTCGTGGGTGAGCATGACGCCCTTGGGATCGCCGGTTGTGCCGGTGGTGTAGAGCAGCACCGCCACTTGTTCATGCGCCGTCCGGCAAGACGGTTCAGGCACGGCGCCTTCATGGCGGGCCATCTGCAGGCCGCAGCCACCAAGCGTGATTGGCGCAGCGCCATGGCTTTCCGCATGGGCGGCTGCCTCGGCAGACACCTCGTTTGTATATACGGTCACGGCAGGGCCGGCATGATCGCGGATACGGGCAATCTCGGCGGGCGAAAGCCGTGCATTCACCGGCACGCTCCATGCCTCGCACCTGCTTGCGGCCATCAGCAAAACCGGCAACGCATTGCAGTTTTCCGCCACGATCAGCAGCCGCTGGCCGGGCGAGAGGCCAGCTGTGCGCAGGGCGTCCGCCGCCTGCCGTGAACGCTCGTCCAGCTCTCCATAGCTGATTGCGCCGGCACCGGTGTCAGCCAGTGCAATTGCACCGGGTGCATGGGAAACCTGCTTGTCAAGCAGGTGGTGTATGCGTTCAATCGATGGCATGGTGAAGGGGAGACTAGACAAGGCCGGTCTGCCCCGCCAGTTGCAAGATCGAGGGAACAAGACAGATGATGCGTCCGCCGCTTTCCGCCATTGCCGCCGAGCTTCCCTCCACGGTGCCGTTTGTCGGTCCGGAAGCGCAGGAACGGGCGCGCGGGATTGCGTTCAGGGCGCGCATCGGCGCCAACGAGAGCGTGTTCGGACCATCGGACAATGTGATCGAGGCGATGCGGAAGGCTGCGCCTGAGATGTGGCAATACTGCGATCCTGAAAACCACGATCTCAAGCACGCGCTGGCGGCCTGGCACGGGGTGGCGCCCGACAACATCTGCGTTGGCGAAGGTATCGACGGGCTGTTCGGCACGACGGCGCGGCTGTTCGTCGAACCGGGCACAAAGGTTGCGACGTCGGCGGGGGCCTACCCGACGTTCAACTTCCAGGTGGCCGGTGCAGGCGGCGAGATCGTGACCGTGCCCTATGTGGACGACCGGGAGGACCCTGCGTCGCTGCTTGAACTTGCCCGGCGTGAAGGCGCGCGCATGATCTATCTCGCCAACCCGGACAACCCGATGGGCACGTGGTGGCGGGCCGGTGAACTGCAGGCAATGATCAATGATCTGCCGGAAGGCGTGGTACTGTGCCTCGACGAAGCCTATGGCGAGTTCGCGCCAGCCGGCACCATGCCTGATCTCGACGTGCACAACCCGCAGGTATTGCGCTTCCGCACCTTCTCCAAGGCCTACGGGCTGGCGGGCCTGCGGGTCGGGTATGTCATCGGCGAAGCGCAGGTGATCAAGGCCTATGACAAGATCCGCAATCATTTCGGCGTCAACCGCATGGCGCAGGTGGCAGCCGAAGCAGCGCTGGCCGACGAGGACTGGCTCGATACCGTGGTGGTGCGCGTACATGCGGCACGCAGCGAGATTACCCGCATTGCCCACGAGAACGGGCTTGAGGTGATCCCGTCGGCGACCAATTTCGTTGCCATCGATTGCGGCCATGACGGTCCGTTCGCCAAGGCGGTGATGGACAGCCTGCTGCAGCAGGGCGTGTTCGTGCGCATGCCGGGGGTGGCGCCGCTCAACCGCTGCATCCGGGTGACCGCGGGGCGCGAGCACCATCTCGACATCTTCGAGCAGGCTTTGCCGAAGGCGCTTGCCGCGGCGCACGGCTGATGACCGTGGCCAACCAGGCTGGGGCGCCGTCCGCAGGCATTACCTCGGCGGTTGGACTGCTGGTGGCCGGGCTGGTTACGGCCAGCCTGTCGGGCGCGCTGCTCAAGCTGATGTCGGGCGAGCTCAACGTGGCGATGATGACGGCGGGCCGCTATACCGGCTACCTTGCCGTGCTGCTGCCGGTTGCAGCGTGGCGGTATGGCGCCCAGGTGGTGCGTCCGCCCCAGTGGCAGGCGCAGTTCATCCGGGCGGTGCTGATACTGGGCGCAACGCTGACCTTCGTCTGGGCGGTCATGCACCTGCCGCTCGCCACGGCGGTGGCCATCCTCTACATCTATCCGTTCATTGTGGCGGCCCTGTCGCCGCTGATGCTGGGCGAACGCGGCAGCGCCGCGACGTGGGCCGGCATCGCGCTCGGCTTTGTCGGCATCGTCGTCGTCATGCGGCCCGACCTCGGCGCGCTCAATGCGGGCGCCATCGCGGCACTTGGAACCGGCGGGTTCTATGCCTTGCACATCATCTTTACCCGCAAGGTGGCAAACTCCTGCCCGGCGCTGGTGTCGAACACCTTCATGGCCATCGTCGCGCTGGCGCTGATCCTGCCGTTCGCCATCTGGTGGTGGCAGCCGCTCGACATGCGCCAGGCGGCAATCCTGCTGTTCATGGGCGGGGTGAACGCCATCGCGCACCTGCTGATCATCAATGCGTTCAGGCTCGCCTCGGCGCCGGCGCTGGCGCCATTCACCTACGCGGAACTGATGGGAGCTGCCGTATGGGGCTTTGCGTTCTTCGGCGACATGCCCGACTTCATCACGGTCATCGGCATGGCGATCATCGTGGGGTCAGGCATCATGGTGTCGCAATCCGGCAATCTGGGGCGGCTGTTTGCCCGGCGGCGCGGACCAAGCGGCGGCGGTTAGAGCAACAGCCGTTCACCTTGAACGGCTAAGGTTGCTCTAGCACTTTGAAATCGAGCATCTTTATCCGATCAGATGATTCAATCTGATCGGATGATGCTCTAGAACGGTGACGACCTGGGGAAGTCCGGTTTGCGCTTCTCGCGGATGGATGACAGGCCTTCCTTTACCTCGGGACCTGAGAAGCCCATGAACTCCAGCGCCAGCGATGCGTCGAAGCTTGGGCCTGCCATGCGCAGCCAGTTGTTGAGCGAGTGCTTGGTCCAGCGAATGGCGGTCGGCGCGCCACGGGCCAGCTTGCGGCATACGGTGAGCGCGGTCTCGTGCACCTTGTCATCGTCGGCGCACAGGGACACGAGGCCGATGCGTTCGGCTTCCTCGCCCTCGAGCGGTTCACACAGCATGAGATAGTATTTCGCCTTGGCCATGCCGATCAGCAATGGCCAGACGATGGCCGCGTGATCGCCCGCCGCCACGCCCAGCCTGGTATGGCCGTCGATGATGCGGGCAGTGCGCCCGGCCACTGTGATGTCGCACACCATGGCGGCGGCAAGGCCTGCGCCCACGCTGACGCCCTCCAGCGCGGCAACGGTTGGCCTGGTGCAGTTGATGACGTTGTAGACAAGGTCTGAGGCTTCCTTCCACACCCTGGCGCGGGTCTCGAAGTCGTTGGTCATCTCCTCGACCATGCCAAGGTCGCCGCCGGCCGACAGGTTACCGCCCTCGCCGCGCAGCAGCACCGCCCGGGTGTCCGGGTCGCGGTCGATGTCGCGCCACACCTCGGCCAGCTCGCGGTGGCCGGTAGCGTCCAGCGCGTTGAGCTTTTTCGGGGCAGACAGGATCACCTCGAGGACGCCGTCTTCCGGCCGGTTGAACTTCAGGAATTCGTAGTGGGCATAACGGTCGGTCATGGAACTCGGGCAAGGTTGACTGGTTGGTATTTGCAGGCGTCACTATGAACCGGCGCCGGGCAATTGCAAACAGGGACCAGACCGCATGGGCGTGATGATCGACGGCAAGTGGCAGACACAGTCGCTGACGGAGCTGGCGATGGGTGGCGACTTCAGGCGCAAGGAGTCCAACTTCCGCGACTGGGTGAAACAGGGTGGCGAGTATCCGCCGGAAGCCGGGCGATATCGCCTGTATGTCTCGCTGGCCTGTCCGTGGGCGCACCGCACGCTGATCATGCGGGCGCTCAAGGGGCTGGACGCGATGATCCCGGTTTCGGTGGTCAACTGGTTCATGGGCGAAGAAGGCTGGACCTTTGAAGATGGAGACGCGGTGGCGCCGGACCCGGTGTTCGCGGCGCGGTACCTGCGCGATGTCTATGCGGGTGCGAAACCGGATTATACCGGCCGGGTGACGGTGCCGGTGCTGCTGGACTCCCATACGAAGCAGATCGTGTCGAACGAGAGTTCAGAGATCATCCGCATGTTCAATTCAGCCTTCGACGGGCTGGGGGCCAGTCCGGGCGATTATTATCCGCAAGACCTGCGCCGCGAGATCGATGCGGTGAACGGGCGCGTTTATGACACGCTCAACAACGGCGTCTACAAGTCTGGGTTTGCCACCACGCAAGCCGCGTACGAGAAGGCCGTGTATCCGCTGTTCGACACGCTGGAGTGGATGGAAGAGCGGCTGTCGCGGCAACGCTGGCTGGCAGGTGACCGGTTCACCGAAGCCGACATCCGCGCTTTCGTGACGCTGATCCGGTTCGATCCGGTCTATCACGGGCATTTCAAGTGCAACCGGGCGCGCATCGTCGACTATCCGAACCTTTGGGCCTATTCGCGCCAGATCTACCAGATGCCCGGCGTGGCGGAGACGGTGAACCTGACCCACATCAAGGGGCACTACTACGCCAGCCACGAGAGCATCAACCCGACGCGGATCATCGCCGTCGGACCGGAACTGGATTACTGGCAGCCGCACGGGCGGGGCTAGGCTTCGTATGTCACCTCGCCGCCACAGATGGTCATCGCCACCTTGAGGCTGGTGATGTCGTCCGGTGCGACCTTCTCGATGTCGCCGTCCAGCATCACCACGTCCGCCATGTAGCCCGGCTTGAGCCGGCCCTTGCGATGTTCGCTGAACTCCGCATAGGCGCCGCCAGCGGTATAACCGTGAATGGCCTGATACAGCGTCTGGCGCTGGTCGGGGTGTTCAGGCGCAAGCTTCTTGCGGGTGGTGGCGGACTTCAGCGACAGCAGCGGATCGACCGGCGACACCGGCCAGTCGGAGGCAAAGCACATGTTTGCCCCGGCCTGCCTCAGGGTGTTCCAGGCAAAGGCGCGCGGCAGCTTGGCCGCGCCGATCTTCGAGGCGGTCGGCTCGACGGGAAAGCCGCAGCCCGGCGGATGCAGCGGCTGCATGGAGGCGATGACGCCAAGCTGCGCCAGGCGCGGGATGTCGGCCCCGTCGATGATCTCAATGTGCTCGATGCGATGGCGAGCATCGCGCTTGCCGTTGGCGTTCTGTGCCGCCTCGTAGCCGTCGAGCGTCCGTCGCACGGCGGCATCGCCGATGGCGTGCACGGCAATCTGGAATCCGCGCCGGTCAACCTCGGTGGCGATCTCGATGAACTCGGCTTGCGTGAACAGCGGGTCGCCGTCATGGGCAGGGTCGTCGGGGTAGCCGCCCAGTACGAATGCGGTGCCCGAGTCGAGCACGCCGTCCATGAACAGCTTGACATGGCCACACCACAGGCTGTCCGAGCTCCAGGTGCGGCGCATGTGTTCGGCTTCCTCGAGGTCTGAAAGCTGCTTGTCGTTCTTGTAATGGAACGGCACGGCAATGCGGCAGCTCAAGCCGCCGTTGCGCTCCAGTTCGTGCAGCAGCTCGCACTGGTAGACGGTGCCGTCCATGTTGTGGATCGTGGTGATGCCCAGCGAGGCGCAATAATCCAGCCCGCGCTTCAAGGTGGCGGTGTCGGCGGCACGCTGCTCAGGCGTTGCGGCTGGGTGGGGGTCGCGCGCCGTGGTGATGCCGAGCGACTCGCGCCCTTGCGTCGGAGTGAGCGCCACCACATCGATGAAGGCGTCGGCCTCGAGAAGTTCGCCGGTTGCCAGCCCGTCGTCGCCCATGGCGATCTGCGAACCGGTGATGCAGACGCGGCCGTTGAGAATGCCGGCGGACTTGAGGGCGGCGGTGTTGGCCCAGGCGGTATGGAAGTCCGGCGACATCATGGCGAAAGGCCGGTGCGGGCAGACCTCGTCAAGCAGCTGGCGGCCGGCGGGCTGATCGCCGAACAGGGTGTAGCTTGCCTGGTTGGCGAAAATGATGCCGTCGCCGGGGTGCCGTGCCGCCCAGTCCACGATAGCCTTGCGCAGCGCGTCCTTGCCGGCAACGCCGGTCAGGTCGAGGCGGGTGAGCGAGGCTGATCCCGAAAAGATGTGCATGTGGCTTTCGATGAAGCCGGGCATGACGGTGGCCCGGCGGGCATCGATGACGCGGGTGCCCGGTCCGGCCAGGTTCATCACGTCCGTCTCGTGGCCCACGGCCAGAATGCTCCCGCCTGCCAGCGCAATGGCTTCAGCGTGGGGCGCCGCCTCGTCCATGGTGATGATGTTGGCATTGCGGATGATGGTGTCTGCCCTGGTCATGTTCGATCTCACTTCACATGCCGGGCGATGTAGTCCGTGGCCGCCTGGATGCCGCCCGCACCGTGCTCGACTCCGAGTGCAGTCAAGGCGGTTTCGACCGCGGCGATGGTGCCGAGGTGGCCCCAGCCATTTACGTGACCCATGTGGGCGATGCGGATGGCCCTGCCGGTGAGCGGGCCGATGCCGCGGCCGATGGTGACGCCGAGATTGTTCTCGCAATAGTCCATGATGGCGGGGCCTGCGCCTTCCGGCGTCAACAGGCAGGTGACCGAGTTGGAGCGCTCTTTCGGCTCTGCGATGGCAAACGCCAACTTGCCCTTCGAGCACCAGACCTCTGCCGCCGCATGGGTGGCGCCGGCCAGGATCGCGTGGCGGTGGAAGATATTGTCGAAACCTTCGGCGAAGATCATATCGAGGGCCTTCCTCAGCGCGAACACCATCTGCACCGGCGGCGTGCCGCCGTACCACATGTAGTGCTCCTTGCCGTCCCTGAACGTCCAGTCCCAGTAACCGGTCTTGAGGCCGGCTTTCCTGTGGGCCTGCCTGGCCTTTGCATTGACGGCGGTGAAGGCGAGGCCTGGCGGCGTCATCAGCCCCTTCTGCGAGCCGCCCACCGCCACGTCGACGCCCAGATCGTCCATGCCGAACGGCATGCAGCCCAGCGAAGCGATGGTGTCTACCATCAGCAGCGCCGGGTGCTTGGCTGCATCCATCGCCTTGCGCACGGCGGCGATGTCGTTGACCACGCCAGTGGCGGTGTCGGCCTGCACCATCAGCACCGCCTTGAACGCATGGTCCTTGTCCTGCTTCAGCCGCGCCTCCACGGCCTTTGCGTCAATGGCGCGGCCTGGCCGTTCGGACAGTTCCTCTACGACGAGGCCGAGCTTGCTCGCATTCTCGCCCCACACCACAGGGAACAGGCCGGAGACCAGCACCAGCACCCGGTCCCCCTTCGACAGCGTGTTGGTGAGGGCTGCTTCCCAGCCGCCGTGGCCGTTGCAGGCGTATATGTAGACCTTGCCGGCCTTTGTGCCGAACACCTTCTTCAGGTCCTTCAGGCAGGAACGCGAGGCGACCTCGGACGTACCGCCATAGATGTCGACCGACGGCGAGTGCAGGGCATTGAGCACTTCTTCGGGCATGTTGGTGGGGCCGGGAATGGCAAGATGCCGGTGGCCATTGGCAAGGGTCATGGGGACGTCCGTTCACGAGGATTGGTGAAGAGGGCGCACTGTTTCACCAGCGCAGCCGATTGGCAAGACGGCGGGCGCTGCACCGGGCGCAGGCCAGCCTTGCGCGGGCGCGTGCCTGTGCTATGGCAACGGGTCATGAACGAGCGTTTCACAATCCTGCTGGCAGGCGAGCTGACGGTAACCGGCCGGCTCAGGCAGCAGATTGCCGGCAGCCGGGTCATCGCTGCTGACGGCGGCATGGCGCACGCGGCCGAACTGGGCGTCAGCCCGGAGCTGTGGCTGGGCGACTTCGACTCGTCGGATGCGGCCCTGATGGCGCGTTATCCGGACGTGCCGCGCCAGACGCATCCGCCTGCCAAGGACACCACCGACGGCGAACTGGCGATCCAGGAGGCAGTTGCCCGTGGCGCGGGAGAGATCGTGCTGGCAGGGGGTCTGGGCGGCCAGATGGATCATGCCTTTGCCCACCTGATGCTGTTGCTCAAGGCGCATGCGCGCGGCCTCAAGGTGATGCTGACCAGCGGCCACGAGGAAGCCTGGCCGGTTGTCGATGATGCGCTGGAACTGGACATTGACGCTGGAACGCGGCTTTCGGTGCTGCCGGTCACCGACCTGATCGGGCTGTCCATAGCCGGCGTGCGCTGGCCGCTGGCGGCGCGCGACGTGGTGCTGGGCTCGACGCTGACGCTGTCCAACGAGGTCACCTCTGCGCCGGTGAGGGTGGCGACGGTCAGGGGCATGGCGGTGGTGCTGGTGTATCCACCGGGTTGACGAGGCGGGCATGCGGTATTTGAGACCTGGAACACTGGTCGCTGCGGGGGTGCTGCTGCTCATCGCCGGTCTGGTGTATTCGGTGGTTTTCGCAGGTATTCCTTACCAGGATCCCACGCCGCAGATGTACGCGACGTGGAAGTCGTACCAGCGTATCGGGGATTCGCTGATGATTTCGGGCCTTGTTGTCCTGGCAAGCGGTGGGCTGTGGGCGCTTGTGCGGTGGATTGCCCGTCCGCGCCGCTGAACCGCCAACTTCGCTCAGTCATCGGTCTTTCAGACGATTGCCAATGCCGTGGGTCCGTCCGGTGGCGGGAACTCATCGTCAAGCAGGGCGAGGTCCTCTGCGTCCAGTGTCACGTCCAGCGCAGCCAGAATGGGCTCGATGCGTTCGGGGCGCGAGGTCTTGGGGATGGCGATGGTCTGATCGCGACTCAGCAGCCAGGCGAGAGCGATGGTGGCCGGCGTGACGCCGTGGCGTTCGGCCAGCACCGCCAGCGTGGCGTCACGCAACAGGCGGCCTTCCCCGAGCGGGCAGTAAGCCATCACCGGCTGGCCTGCCTGCGCCATCATCGGCTTGAGGTCCCACTCGATGCCCCGTTCACCCAGATTGTACAGTAACTGGTTGGTGGCGCAGTTGCCGGCATTGGGGCAGGCGGCCAGTTCGGTCATGTCGGCAGTGTCGAGGTTGGAGACGCCCCAGTGGCGGATCTTGCCGTCGGCTTTCAGCCGCTCGAAGCCCGCAACGGTTTCCTCCAGCGGCACCTGGCCGCGCCAGTGCAGAAGGTAGATGTCGAGCCGGTCGGTGCCCAGTCTTTCCAGCGAACGCTCACAGGCTGCCTGTACCCCGTCGTAGGACGCGTTGTGCGGATAGACCTTCGACACGATGAACGCCTCATCGCGCCGTCCCCTGATGGCATCGGCCACCACCAGCTCGGCGCCGCCTTCGGCATACATCTCGGCGGTGTCGATCAACTGCAGGCCTCGGTCCAGCGCCTTCTTCAGCGTTGCCACCTCCTGGTCATGCTGCCCGGGGTCTTCGCCCATGCGCCAGGTGCCCAGCCCCAGCGCCGGCACCTTCTCGCCATCTGGCAAGGTGACGTGTTTCATCGCCGCAACTCCGCTATGCATTGGTTGCAGCTTGACGCGGAAACCACGGCCAACGCAAGCTGCAACGCAATCAACAAGAACAGGGTTATCGGGAGGTTCGGTCCAGATGGGACTCACGGGATTTATCGGGCTTGGTCATATGGGCGAGGGCATGGCCCGGCAGCTCCAGACCAAGGGGCACAGGCTGTGCGTTCATGACGTGCGCAACGAGCCGGTCGAAGGGCTGGTATCACTGGGTGCCGAGAATGCGGGCTCGGTGGCCGGCGTGGCCAGGGCATCTGACGTGGTGATCACCATGCTGCCTGCCTCAGCCGACGTGGAGCAGGTGGTGCTGGGTCCCGATGGCGTGCTGGCCAATGGCCGCGAGGGGCAGCTCGTGATGGATATGAGCACGGTTGATCCGGAAACCTCCGACAAGCTGGCGCGCGAGCTGGCCAAGGCCGGCATGGGCTTCGTCGATGCGCCGGTGGGCAGGCTCGCCTCGCACGCCTGGGCCGGCGAAAGCCTGTTCATGGTCGGTGCAAGCGACGATGACTTCGCCCGGGTCAAGCCGCTGCTGGAGGCGATGGGATCGACAATCTATCACTGCGGCGGGCCGGGCACCGGCACGCGCACCAAGCTGGTCAACAACTTCCTCACCATCGGCCTGTGCCAGATGAACGCCGAGGTGCTGACGCTGTCGCAAGCCTTCGGCCTTGACCTCGAAACCACCTTCGGGGTGCTCAACGGCACGACCGGCACCAACGGCCAGCTCAAGGTGGCCTACGCCAACAAGGTGTTGAAGGGCGATACTGAGCCCGGCTTCCGGGTCACGCTGGCGCACAAGGACATGTCGCTGATCTGCAATGCGGCAAACGCCGTCAACGCGCCGGTGCCGCTGGCGGCGTCGGTGCGGGAGTCGCTGTCGCTGGCCAAGGCGGGCGGCTATGCCGAGCGGGACTTCTCGTCGGCGCTGGATCACTGGTGCGAGCGGGCCGGGGTGCCAAAAGCGCGCTTCAAGGACGCGGGCTGAGCGATGGCGGGATTTTCGTTTGCTGACGGCGACTGGCGCGCCGGCATGTTCAGCCAGTTCAAGGCCTGTGGCGTGCAGCAGATGGCCTATGTGCCCGATGCCGGTCACGCCAGCCTGATCAGGGCATGCCATGCCGACGATGAAATCGACTGCACGGTGCTGACGACGGAAGAAGAGGGCGTTGCGCTGCTCGCCGGGGCCGAGCTTGGCGGCATGCGCGGGGTGATGCTGATGCAGTCGTCGGGCGTCGGCAACTGCGTGAACATGTTCTCGCTGCTGGCTTCGTGCCGGTTTCCGTTCGTGACGCTGGTGACCATGCGCGGCGAGTGGGCCGAGTTCAACCCGTGGCAGGTGCCGATGGGCCAGGCCACGGAAGACACCTTCAAGCGTTCGGGATTTATCGTTTACCGGGCGGATACGGGCGAGGATGCAGCGGCCATGACCGGTTCCGCCTTGCGGCTTGCCTATGACAGCAACTGCGCCGTGGCCGTGCTGCTGTCGCAGCGGCTCATCGGCGCCAAGACGTTTTGAGGGGGTCTTGCGATGATCGAACGGCGTGAGGCTGTTGCCGGACTTCTGAAAGACCGGCCGGAGGAGTTGCTGGTGGTGACCGGGCTCGGCTCGCCGACCTATGACGTTGCGGCGGCGGGCGACGTTGACCGCAACTTCTATCTCTGGGGGGCGATGGGCGGGGCAGCCTCGATGGGTCTCGGCCTGGCGCAGGCGCGGCCCGGCAGCCGGGTGGCGGTGATTACCGGCGACGGCGAAATGCTGATGGGACTCGGTTCGCTCGCCACCATCGGGGCGAAGCAGCCCGCCAACCTTGCCATACTGGTGATCGACAACGAGGCGTTCGGCGAGACGGGCGGGCAGACCAGCCATACCGGGCAGACGACCAACCTGGCGGCGGTCGCGCTGGCTTGCGGGTTCCGCAAAGTGATAACCGTGCGCAAGCCCGAGGAACTGGCTGGCGTGCGGCAGTTGCTGCTGGAGGAGAAGGGGCCGGTTCTGGCGGTGGTGAAGACAAGGGCCGGCGAGTTGCCAAGAGTGCTGCCGGAGCGCGATGGCCATGCCATTCGCCTGCGTTTCAAGGCGGCGCTGGCGAAGCCGTGAAATACAGGTTGAATCCGGATTGAATACCGGCTTAACCGGGCAGTTGAATCACAGTGAAAAAGGAAGAAAGAAGATGACATTAAAGAGACTTGGCGCCGGCTTCCGCATGTCCAACGCCATCGTGCATGGCGACAAGGTCTACCTGTCAGGCTATGTGGCAGAGACCGCCGCGGGAGGTACGGTGGCCGAGCAGACCGCTGACATCCTGGCGCAGATCGACGAGACGCTGGCCGAGGCTGGCTCCGACAAGACGAAAATCATCAAGGCCATCGTCTGGCTTACCGACATGGATACCTGGGCCGAGATGAACACGGTGTGGGACAAGTGGGTGGTGCCAGAGCAGACCCCGTGCCGGGCAGCGGTGCATTCAGCCAAGCTGGCCGCGCCTGGTCTCGACGTGGAGATCATGGTCGAAGCCGCCATCTGACGGGAGCATACAGGGCATGGCGAAGGCGCTGGTTCTGGGAGCAGGCATTGTCGGCATCACCATGGCCTACGAGCTGTGGCGTGACGGGCACGAGGTAACGGTGGTCGACCGCGAGGCGGGGGCCGCCGATTTCACCAGCTTCGGCAATGCCGGCATGATCGCACCCGGCCATGCCTATGCCTGGGCCTCGCCAGCCGCTCCGATGATCCTGCTCAAGTCGCTGTGGCGCAATGACCAGGCGCTCAGGCTCAAGCCGTCGCTCGACCCCGCATTCCTGAAGTGGATGTGGAAGTTCTGGGGCGAGTGCAACGCCGAACGCGCCGCGCTGAACACGAAGCGAAAAGTGCGGCTGTGCAACTATTCGCAAGGCATGCTACACGACACCCGCAAGGCGACAGGCGTGAGCTATGACGCCAATGATGGCGGCATTCTCTACCTGTTCCGGTCGGCTGCTGCATTCGAAGCCGCCAACCGCAAGGCGGATATCCTGCGGGCGGAAGGCGCGGTGATCAACGTGCTCGACCGCGATGGCATTGGCGAGAAGGACCCGGCGCTGGCCGATCGCAAGGACCAGTTTGCCGGTGCGCTTCATGCTGCCAACGACGAGACCGGCGACTGCCGCATCTTCGCCCGCAACCTGGTCAGCTGGCTCGAGGACAAGGGCGTGGTGTTCAAGTGGAACACCGGGGTCAGCGGCTTCGAGACGGACGGCGGCCGGGTGAACGCGGTGGTTACCGACAAGGGCAAGCTTGCAGCGGACATCATCGTGCTGAGCCTCGGCGTCTACTCGCCGCACGTGGCTCGCCAGCTTGGCATCGACCTGCCGATCTATCCGGTCAAGGGGTACTCGATGACCATCCCGATTGCGGGCCGCAACAACGCGCCGAAGATCGGCGGCGTCGACGAGGAAAGCCTTGTCGCCTATTCGCCGATGGGGGACCGGCTGCGGGTGACCGCCACGGCCGAGTTTTCCGGCTATGGCCGCGACTTCAAGCCGTCGGACTTCCGGCACATGACCAGCGTGATCAAGGGGCTGTTTCCGGACGGGGCGGACTATGCCCGCACCGAGTACTGGGCGGGCCTCAGGCCGATGACTCCGGAAGGCACGCCGATCCTCGGCAAGACGAAATTCGAGAACCTGTGGATGAATACCGGTCAGGGTCACATGGGCTGGACGATGAGCCACGGGGCCTCGCGGATTGTCGCCGACCTGATTGCCGGCAAGGAACCGGCCATACCGCTCGATGGCATGACGCTGGAAAGCCGCTAGGGTCAGGACTCATTATTGTGACGGCACTGGTATGAGCCAATCTGGCTGGATACAAGGCGCAAGCGCGCCGGAAGCCGTCCGGTTTTCAAGCGCTTGCAACGCTGTTGCCAGGCAGATTGGCCATATCCCAAAGCGACGCGAAAACGGCTTCGACCTGCATCGTCAAAGCTCTTGGCCGCAGCACCACTGCGTCCTGCGAGCTTTTCCTTGCATCTCATTGCCGTTTTCAGCGCCATTGCCGTCACAATAATGAGTCCTGACCCTAGAACATCAACCGGCCGGCGTTCGCTCCGGGTACTGCTGGTGCCGCCGCTGTCGATATTCTTGTGGTACTCTCAAAAAATCACTGACACTTTACGCAACGTCGACTAGTGTTCTGGCGCCGGTTCAAGTTTCCCTGAGGTCTGCTGTATTGTCCGAGTCCGTCCTCTATATTGTGATTGGGTCTGCCGGGACGCTGGTCATCATGTTGCTGGCATCGCTCGCATATAGTGCATTGACCTCACGCCGGAAGCGCCATTTCCAGCCACCGTCCCATTCACGCAACGGCGCGCGGCTCGTGAGCAAGGCGCGCTACCGGGGGCGCCGGGTGTATCACTACAGCGATGGCGAGGTGATTGCCGAGACGAAACGCGGCTACAAGCCGTTCGAGAGCTTCGATGACTACCGCTATCACGTGGACCGGCGCTGAGCCGGCCTGCCCGGATCATCCGCGCAGCCGGGCAAGCTGTTCGGCGTAGCCCGAGGGATCGGTGGCGATGTCGAGAACGACCGGACCCGGTTGGACAAAGGCCTCGCGGGCGGCAGCGGGCAAGTCCTCAAGCTTCGTGACGCGGATGCCCCGGCAACCGAAACCTTCCGCCATGAGCGCATAGTCACTGCCGCCGTAACTGGTGCCGAGCGGA
>JAZBOA010000165.1:0-4193 GCA_036350935.1 Anderseniella sp.
CCGCAGGAAGAGCTTGGTGCGGCGGTTGATATTGAGGGAGGCGTCACCGCTGTTGGTCTCGGCACCTTTCAGATGCTGAATGCCGATGCCCCTGTCTTCGCTCAGCCAGGGCAGCAGCTTCTGCAACGCATCAGACAATAGTTGTGCGTTTTCTGCCGGGATGGTGGTGCCGACCAGATCGAACTGCAGATCGATCATGTGCGGCAAATACTCCTCCGGCTTGTCTTCCGGCCAACTCCAGCTCATGGAGCATCTCCTGCGTGTTCCTTGGCCCAGGCCTGCATCAGGTCGGCCCATTTCTGGGCGCTGACCGGATCGACATCAAAAATGGTGAAGCGCTTGTGCTCGCGGATGCGGATGCGCAGAAATGGAACACCGCCTGACTCGTGGGTCAGGTGCTGGAACTCGACTTCCTGGCCGCCGAAAGGCAGGCGCATCTTGTCTAAGGGAGTAATTTCAGGCATGCAATCTCGATCCGTGTCGCAGTCGATAAAACCTTCAAACCCCGATGCCAGAAAGCTGCAACCGGGCCTATCAAATGTGATGGGGGCATCACGTGCCATTTCAACCCTGTTAGGGTCAAGGACTTGCGTCCGCAACAATATTTTAATACTCTTATGGATTCCTGTGGCCGGCCCCTAATGTCGCACCGTTTGTGCGGATGGGCCACTACCGCTTTGGGCAAATTGCACTACTCCTTATGGGTAGGTGGAGGCCTACCGCGATGGAGTATCTGTTTTACCCATGAGAATGATGGTGATGCAGCTGTCAACTCAATACGATGTTGCAATACCGTTGAGCTGTGAGCTGAGCGGGCATTTCGAAATGTTCTAGGAGAGAAAACTATGGCAAAGAAGATGATTGATACGCCCAATCTGGACGAGCTCGAAAAGGGCCCGTGGCCCAGCTTTGTAACTGGCCTTAAGCGTCTGGCTAAAGATAACGACATGATGGTTGACCTGATGGGTCAGCTGGAAACCTCCTACAAGACCAAGTTTGGTTACTGGAAGGGTGGTACGGTTGGTGTGTTCGGCTACGGCGGCGGCGTGATTCCCCGTTTCACCGAACTGAAAGACGAAAACCACCAGCCGCTGTTCCCCGAGTGTGCTGAATTCCACACCCTGCGTATCCAGCCGCCTGCCGGTATGCATTACAGCTCCGACCTGCTGCGCAAGATGTGCGACGTCTGGTCGGCTACCGGCGGTTCGGGCCTGATCGCGTTCCACGGCCAGTCCGGCGACATCATGTTCCAGGGCATCAAGACTGCTGACGTGCAGCCCGCGTTCGACGCCTTCAATGAAATGGGCTTCGACCTCGGTGGTGCCGGCCCCGCGCTGCGTACCTCGATGTCCTGTGTCGGCGCTGCCCGTTGCGAAATGTCCTGCTACGACGAAGCCAAAGCACTGCGCACCGTCATCAACAACAACCTGGACGACATGCACCGTCCGTCCCTGCCGTACAAGTTCAAGTTCAAGTTCTCCGGCTGCCCGAACGACTGCGTCAACGCCATCCAGCGTTCCGACATGGCCACCATCGGCACGTGGCGCGACAACATCCGCGTCAATGAAGCCCAAGTTCAGGACTATATGAAGGCCCACGGCATGAATGATCTCGTCAACGACGTGATCAGCAAGTGCCCGACCAAAGCCATCACCCTGGTGCCGACCGACAAGTTCAAGGCCAGCGAGCACGTTTCCGCCGCCAACCTGGGCGACGGCAACACCATGTGCATCGACAACAAGAACTGTGTGCGCTGCATGCACTGCCTGAACGTCATCCCCGGCGGTCTGCTGCCCGGCAATGACAAGGGCGTGTCCATCCTGGTGGGCGGCAAGGGCGTGCTGAAAATTGGCGCGACCATGGGTACCGTGGTGATCCCGTTCATGAAGCTCGAGTCCGACGACGACTTCGAGAAGCTGAACGAGTTGGCTCGCAACATCCTCGACTTCTTCGCCGAAAACGCGCTGGAGCACGAGCGTACCGGTGAAATGATCGAGCGTATCGGCCTGACCAACTTCCTCGAAGGTCTGGACATCCCGGTCGACCCCAACATGATCAAAGAGCCGCGTTCCAACCCCTACTTCCGTTCCGACGACTGGGACGAGCAAGTCGAGAAGTGGAACGAGTACAAGCAGTCGGCCGCTTAAGTTTCGCTTAACCCCGGGCCTTGGAGTGATCCGGGTTCGGCGCATTAAATCAGAGTTGGAGATATAAAATGGCAGAACTACGTCCGCCCATCGAATCCGGCGCACCCGATCCGATGCCCTACATGCACCCCGTCATGGTGAAGAACTATGGCAAGTGGGCTTTCCATAGCCATCCTAAGCCGGGCGTCCTGTATCACCGCGCTGAATCCGGCGACGAAATCTGGACCGTGAAAGCGGGTACCCAGCGTCAGATGGACCACTACACCATCCGCGAACTGGCCGACATCGCCGACCAGTATGGCGACGGTTTCGTGCGTTTCACCGCGCGTTCCAACATCGAATACATGGTGGCCGACGGCTCCAAGGTCGAGCCGCTGATCAAGGCGCTGTCCGACAAGGGTTATCCCATCGGTGGCACCGCCAACTCGGTGTCCATGATCGCCCACACCCAGGGCTGGCTGCACTGCGATATTCCCGGCACCGACGCTTCCGGCGTGGTGAAGGCCCTGATGGACGAGTTGTACGACGACTTCGTCAAGTGCGAGATGCCCAACCGCGTCAAGCTGTCCACCTCCTGCTGCGAGATCAACTGCGGCGGCCAGGCCGACATCGCGATCATCGTTCAGCACACCAAGCCGCCGAAGATCAACCACGATCTGGTCGCCAACGTGTGTGAGCGTCCTTCCGTCGTTGCCCGTTGCCCGGTGGCTGCGATCCGTCCCGCCCTGGTGAACGGCAAGCCGTCGCTGGAAGTGGACGAGAAGAAGTGCATCTGCTGCGGCGCCTGCTTCCCGCCCTGCCCGCCGATGCAGATCAACGACCCCGAGCACTCCAAGATTGCGATCTGGGTGGGCGGCAAGAACTCCAACGCCCGTTCCAAGCCGACCTTCCACAAGCTGGTCGCCGCTGGCCTGCCGAACAACGCACCGCGTTGGCCGGAAGTGGGCGAGGTGGTCAAGAAGATTCTCGCTACCTACAAGGAAGACGGCAAGCCGTGGGAGCGCATGATCGACTGGATCGACCGCATTGGCTGGCCCGCATTCTTCGAGAAGACCGGTCTGCCCTTCACCAAGTATCACATCGATAACTGGCGTGGTGGTCGTGCCAACCTGAACGCTTCTGCTCACATCCGTTTCTAAGATGTGTTCCCCCGTCGCACTTAGGTGCGGCGGGGGTGAAGTGCAGAATAAGACTGGATTTTTCGGAGTTTGAACTAGCCATGGAATTCGGCATTCTTGTAAACGAAGGGCCTTTCAATCATCAGGCCAGTGACTCTGCTTATCTCTTCGCCCGCACGGCGATCGAGAAGGGTCACAAAGTTCCGCGAGTTTTTTTCTACCATGATGGCGTGAACAACGCCAATCGCCTGGCTGAGCCTCCGCAGGATGACCGCAACGTCAGCACGCGCTGGTCAAAGCTGGCCGAAGAGCACGGCGTCGATCTGGTCGTCTGTGTTGCGGCAGCGTTGCGCCGTGGCATCAAGGATGAAATCCTGGCCCCGGGATATCGCATCTCCGGTCTGGGTCAGTTGGTGGAAATGGGTATTCAGTACGATCGTCTCGTGACGTTCGGTGATTGAGGAATAACGAGATGAGCGATATGGACGAAATGGACGACGGCTCTGGCATCGTCAAGAAATTCATGTTCCTGAACCGCAAGGCGCCCCACGGTACCGTGTATGCGCTGGAAGGTCTGGAGGTGGTGCTGATTACGGCTGCTTTCGATCAGGATGTCAGCATGGTCTTCACCGATGATGGTGTTTACCAGCTAATGAAGGGCATCGACTCCAAGGGTATCGAGGTCAAGGATTTCTCCAAGACCTACCGTGCACTGGAAGGCTACGATATCGAGAAGTTGTATGTCGATCAGGCGTCGATGGATGCACGCGGTCTGACCGAAGATGACCTGATTGT
Source organism: Anderseniella sp. (assembly GCA_036350935.1). Classification (GTDB taxonomy): domain Bacteria; phylum Pseudomonadota; class Alphaproteobacteria; order Rhizobiales; family Aestuariivirgaceae; genus Anderseniella. Next base: position 4,061 of record JAZBOA010000165.1, read on the forward strand.
GGATGTGACGGTGCTCTCCGTCGATGAGATGGCAAATCTCATGGCTGAGCAAGATGTCGTGATCAGCTTCTAAGGGGAAAAACATGCTGCATATTGTGAACAAATCGGCCGCGGAGCGCAGTTCGCTGGATAG
>JAZBOA010000166.1:0-4457 GCA_036350935.1 Anderseniella sp.
AGATTGTGACAGGTGCAGCAAGAACGGCGCCGGCCAGCGCAGCGCATGCAATTGATCGGGTGAGTTTCATGAGGGGCCCCTCTCATCTGTTTCCAGGTTAACGACTGCCTAACGCGTTTAGCTAAGCAGACATTGTGGCCAGCTTAAGGGAGCCGGAAAATTATGCATAAGATTCTAGAAACCGCCCAAAAGCGGGCTAGTTGGGGACTGAATCGGCACAGGAACGCAGACCAGTTCTAGCGAATCACAGCGTCGTCGTTGCGGTCCCAATCTATATCGAAGGCGTCCGGCCCTCGGCCAAGACATGGAATGATTGATAATTCGAGGACCCTAATTGCAAGGCGCCTGTCACAGCACCGCCTAACCGGCAAGGCCACCTGTTAGAAACAAGGCAACACGCATGGTTAATGGCTTGGCCGCGTACCAATAGGCAACAGTAGCGGTTGGTGCTACCGCGTCAGCAAAGTAATAGGATGCACATGCAATTTGCGCATGTCCGTATGGTTGTGCTTGATTGAAAAGAGGTGTGCGGCACCTGTCCGCAAAGACTTGCAAGAAACGGTCAGGTCGTTCAATCGAGCGAAGCCCCCTATCCACAAGGTCTTGCCGCACACCATCAGTATGCAGATGTTTGCTGCAACTTGCCGCAAAGTAAAGTGCATTTTGCGAGTTAATCGGTTTTCAACAGGGAACCTGGCAAAGCGGCTGGCCGCCTGATAAAATTCGCAGGGCTTGTCATCCTTCCCCCCGGAGTGTGTCAGGCATGGGCCAGGTGGTTCGACCCTGCGGTCAAGAGCTGCCTGGCCCATCTAATCCGCAGACCTGCGGGACAGCTACCACTTGTCGTTTGCCAGTTTCTGAGACCAGTCCAAACGTCTTGCCGATTTCCATTCCGTCGTGCCATGTCCCGGCCTTGCCAGCCCCGGAAGGTAGCATCCGTGGACGCTACCCGGTCGGGCAAAGGCGAGTATCAGTGGTTCAACGGTGGTGATCCGTGCAAGCACGAGCGGCAAGCTGTCCGCCACGTGGGGTGACGATAACGATACCGGTCAGTGGCATGTGAGTGGCGACCAGCTCTGCATCCGATTCAACAGCTGGCTGCGCGGCGGCACACACTGCTCAAAGGTCGCGCGGTCCGGCAATTCCTTCCGCGTCGTTGGCGTGACCTTCAATAAGTACTGAGCCCCCTCGCCCTCGTGAACCAAAAAACCCGTCCGCGATGACAACGGACGGCTTTGAGGGCATTATGAGTGCCGAGTGGTTCTCGCCGGGGGGTGATGGCAGGGGACAGGAACCACTCGACAGCGAAGCAAGGATTAATGCGATTTTGCTTCAGACGCTGACTGTTCAGGAGCGGCCATGGTCGCCCTGAACCAAAGCTCATCAGACGTGAACGCTCCGAAGGTGGCGTGCAGCAGCCATGATACAGTGTGCAGGGTTACTGTCTGCATCATCTGACAACACTCCGGGGGCCGTCATGTTGCCAGTCCCACTGCGCGCCTGTCGACCCTGATCAATGCCTTTTGGCATCGCCGATGCTTGTCACGACACCACCTATCCACTCAAGTGCACCTGTGGTCGATCGCCAGGCATTGAAGCCGCTGAGGAGGTAAATCACTGCTTCCCCGTCTGACCCAAGTTCGTAGTAGGGCGGCGGCGTTTCCGGCAGGCGCCTTACCCCGAGAAGGTAGTCGGGGACATGCGGGTTGGTGTTGATGGCGGCGGCAAGTGCCTTGGCCGCCGACTGGCTGGCGCCGGCCTGCTTGAACTGCAGCAGCGCAAAGGAATAGCTCCATTCTGCCGAGTCCGGCTCGTCGTAGGCTTCGAGCAGATCGCGCGCTGCCGCAAGCTGATCAAGCTCCAGCAGCTTCGAGCCAAGAATGTATCTGATGCCGAGATTGTCATTCGGGCACAGCCGCAACAGGTCCTGCCAATGGGCGACAGCCTGCTGGCGCTCATTACTATCCCACAGGCTCTCGGCGAGCGCGGCGCGGGCGCGCATATAAGGCCGGGTCTCGAGGATCGACCAGAAGTGTCCCGCCTCCTGCTCGAAGGCATGCGGCCCGACGGTTTGGTGGATCGCGGCCTGGCCCGCGGCAACCGCCTTTTCGAGATAGTCGCGCTGCACTGCCGTGTTGCCGGCAGTTTCCTCGGCCAGCACAAGCCACGCATCGGCACACAACTCCGATATCTTGAGCGCCTGCTTTGCCAGCTTGACCCGTTGTTGCCGGGTGCTGGCCTCCCAGGCCTCGTAGACCAGGTCCTGGGCCGCATTCAGCGCGGTCGAAGCATCGTCACTGCCAAAATCCGGCGCAGCCAGGCCTCGCCGCAAGGTCGCCATCAACTGCTCCATGGCTTTCAGTTGACCGACGCTCAAGTCCGCAGGGACGTTCGCGTCGGGTTGCTTTTGCCGGGCCGTTGCAGCGGGCTGCCTGGTGGCTTTCTTGCCGTTCTTGCGGCGGTTCTTGCTGACGGCCATGGCCTCTCTCCCTCACCCCCTGCCGTTGCACTAAAACTGGCAGCAAACCCCATGTCGCACGGGGCCAGTTTTGAGGGTGCCAAAAAGCCTCTCCCCCGGCAAGCGGCATCAGAATCGTCGTCGTGGCGACGGCATGACCAGCGGGGCTGTCGATAATCTGTCGCGTGGTGGATCATCGCTATCAACACAGCAATCGGTACCGCTGCAACAGCCACTGTTGGACGGTGTGACTGTGGACGGCGGCAAAGCACGACCTCAATTGAGGCAGCACTTCTTGAACTTCTTTCCCGAGCCGCAGGGACAGGGATCATTGCGGCCGATCTTCGGCTGCAGCAGGGGCTGCGTACCGCGCGATGCTGCCGCCTCTGCAAGCCTGGCCTCGTGCAGGATTTCAGCATGCGAGGCAATCAGGTCGGGGGCGTGTTCTTCCAGCTCAGCGTCGATGTCGAGGACCTGTGCCCGGTGCGGGTCAAGGACGAGGTAACACAGCCGCCCGAACACGAACACGGCGCGCTGGATGTCTTCGTTGTCGCGGTGGCGCTCGGCCAGCCCCACCATGCAGCCGGGGCGCAGGTCCATCGCCCTGGCGAACCCCTCGATCCAGATTTCCCACAGCGCACTCTCATCGATGTCGCACTCGAAGATCGGTTCATACCGGCCCTTGTTGAGCTGGGCGATGATGTCGTTGTAGTGGCCGAGGATCAGGTCGTGGATCTGCTGGGCCTGGGCGTCGTCGGCAAAGGCAGGTGGCGCCTCTCCCCAGATCAGCGGCAGCCATTCACCGGGGCGGATCAGCTCGGGGCAGACAATGACACCGGCCAGGAAGCCGTCAAGCTCGCCGAGCAGCATGGCGTCCTCGCTCACCGCTTCGCTGATCAGGAAGTCGTGCAGCGTGAGCAACTGAGGGGAAATGTCACCCGTCATCGTGTGTGCCTGTTCAAAGGTTGCGAGGCCCGTCAGGACCGGTCAGGAACAGACAAGCCCACGCGGTCGATCAGGTCAAGATAGGTGGCCACCACCTTGCGGGCATCGAACCGCTCCTGTGCGAGCTTGCGGCTCTGCCGCCCCACGTCCTGGCGCTGACGCTGGGACAGATCGATGAACGGCCGCATCTTGAAGGCGAGGTCTTCGGGGTTGCGCACGAAACACAGGAAACCATTGACGCCGTGGTTGACCACCTCCTTGCAGCCCGTCACATCGGTAGCAATCAGCGGCGTAGCGGCCGGCCCATGGCGGCGGCCTCCAGCAGCGAACGCGGCATGCCCTGGCGGGTAGGAGGGCAGCACCACGCAGTGGGCCTTGTCGATGAAAGGTAATGGATGATCCAGTCTGCCCCGAAGACAGGCACCCGATGAACAGGGCGGTCCGGCCCGTGACACTCAGCTACAAGGGCCACTCGGCCGACGTCGAGATGCCGGCATGGTATTGTGAGCATTGCGGCGAAAGCATTCACTCAGGCAAGGACATGGCTATGCCCGACAAAGCCCTAAACCGGCTCAAGGCTGAAGTTGAGGGCCTGCTGCTGCCTGAAGCGGTCAGGCGCATCAGGAAGCGCCTCAAACTGACGCAGAAGGAAGCGGCCAGCACCGTTGGCGGGGGCCCGAACGTTTTCCAGAAGTACGAAACCGGCGAGGTCCTGGTGAGCAAGGCCATCACCAGCGCGCTTCTGCTGCTCGACAAAAATCCGGAGGGTCTCGAGGTGCTGAGGTCGCGGGCCAGGGGCCATGATGCCGCCGCCTGACGCAGACCCTTGGTCAGTCTCGCAGCGGGTGCAGCTCTCGTAACGGGCGGTGACCTGTCTCTTGACTGACCGCGCCTGTGACCTGTCGGCGCTTCTGCCGCCTCACACAGACAATCAAGCTTTCTGAGCCTTACCACAAGGTCCGTACTGGTCATCGGCATCGATGAAGATGATCCCGCGGTGGATTGGTCAACGCCGGTGACTGTCAAACCGATCGATCACTTGATGTGTCATGAT
>JAZBOA010000167.1:0-3205 GCA_036350935.1 Anderseniella sp.
CGCGAGCAGACGGAAGATCCCGATACCGGGGCGATCACGCTGGAGATCGTCGACGACTTCGGGATGTACCGGGAGGCCAGCCACGGGCTTGTTTCCGGCGGGGTGGGCCGTGAAACCCACACCATCCATCCGGACGATCCGCTGTCGGCGAAGATGACCACGCACTGGACGGAAGAGATGATCCGCGATGACATTCACGTGCGCACCGAGACATTTTCAGCGATGACCGCAACGAAGACGCAGTTCCACCTGTCGGCACGTATCGAGGCCTATCTCAACGACGAGCTGGTCTTCGAGCGCGACTTTGCAGAAGAGATCGGGCGCGACTTGCTGTGAACAGCAAACTGGCTGTTACTTCGACATGGCTTCGGCGATGAAGGCGTGCAGCTTGTCCGGCTCGGCAATGACGAGGCCTCCGCGCGTCTTCTCGACGATGCCCTTGCGGGCAAGTGCGGCCAGTTCGCGGGTGACCACTTCGCGCTGGGTGGAAATGCGGTCCGCCAGTTCCCGCTGCAACGGCGGCGGCGACACGATGCGCTGGCTGTCCTTGCCCATGCGCGGGCGCGACAGCCGCAGCAGTTCGGCGCACAACCGTTGCTTGGCGGTGAGGAAGGCATATTCGCTGAGGCGCTGGTTAAGGGTGCGAACCCGGCCGGCCAGCATCTTGAGAACCGACAGGCCGACAGCGGGAATGGACGTGCAGGCTTCGCGGAAGATGGCATCCGGCATGGCGCAGATGCGGGTCTTTTCCAGCGCCGTCACATTGGCGGAACGGGGCTGCCCGTCAATCGCCGCCATCTCGCCGAAATACTGGCCGGTTGTCATGTCGTCGAGGATCACTTCGCGCCCTGCCGCGGTGCGCAGCAGTACCCTCACCCGGCCTTCAACCACAAACAGCACTTCGGCGGTATCGTCCTCGTAGTCGATGATGAGTTCGTTCTCGGCCACGCTGCGCCAGACGCAATGCACCGCAAGCCGCCGCGCATCACCGTCGGCGAGCCCTGAAAACAGCGGAATGTCCCTCAACTTATCCACGGCAGCGATGATGTGCGGTTACGGAAAGTTTTGCAACTGCAACGATCAGGAAAGCGGCGGATTCTGCGCAATGTGACGAAGCGCACATCGGCCAGACCAGGCAGCCGCTAGAACATCCTCAACAAGAACGGCACCGGCGCCGCAGGACAACAGGAAATTGGAAGCAGAGGTATACGCACTCGAACAGTGGGCGGCTGATGCGACCAATAGGGATGCAGGGTGTTGTACCCCCGGACCCTGCATCCCGTCCTGCGTTGCGATGCTGCCGCAGGTCAGCCCCTCACTGACATGATGAAACCGGCGATGGCATCAGCCGCCGACTGCCAGTTTCCTTCGGCCGTATGGCCGGACCGCTTCGGCGGTACGAGATCGTGGTTGCCCGCCGGACACCAGTGCACCGTAAAGGACGCAGGCAACGCAAACGCCGCGACTTCATCAATGGTGCCGAACGGGTCCCGCTCACCCTGCACGATCAGCGCCGGACAACGGACATCATCGAGATGGCCCGTCCGCAAACGGTCAGGCTTGCCGGGCGGATGGAACGGATAGCCGAGGCAGACCAGCCCGGCGATGTCGCCCGGCGCGTCCGGGCCAGCCGCCAGCATGGAGGCAGCGCGCCCGCCCATCGATTTTCCGCCAATGAAAACCGGCCCTTCTCCCAAGCCGGAGAGTACGGCGCGATACTCTTCCAGCAGTTGCGGCATGCGCGAGGGAGGCTTGCGGCCAGCGCCAGAACGCCGGGCGGCCATGTAAGCAAACTCGAAGCGAATGACATGAATGCCGCGCGCCGCCAGCAGCGCAGTCATGGCCTGCATGAAGCCTGAATCCATCGGTGCGCCTGCGCCATGGGCCAGCACCAGCTTCGGCCCGCCGGCCGGGCCGTCATGCAGGAGTGGGGCAGGGTTCATGGCCGGCATGGCAGTCAGTACGGCGAGGCAGGGAAGAAGCGCACGTAAACGCTCGCGAACCGGCCCGATGACTGCATCTTGTCGAGGCCATGGTCGATGACCTTGCGGATGTCGGCATCGGACTTTCGCAGCATGAATGATACGCTGCTGGAGACGCCGGTGCCGGGGCCAAAACCCCGGCCCAGAAAATCACAGCACCCGCGCGATGCTTCGCCCTGGAACCAGAACATCAACCGGAAGGCGTCATCGAACATGGCGTCGATGCGGGCAAGGCGCAGGGCCTCCTGCATCTCCTCATGGCTGTCGAAGCTGACGATGGCGGAACGGGGATAATAGCGCTGCAGGAACTGTTCCTGACGGGTGCCAGCGCGCACACCGACCCGCTTGCCTGCCAGGTCGCGCTGGGCGATGCCGCCGATCGGGCTTGCAATGCGGGTGGCGAACCGGCTGAACGACCGCAGGAACGGCCGGGTGAAGTCATGGCGGCTGAGGTCGGCGTCTTCCGGTCCGGTAAAGCTCACAATGGCATCGACATCGCCGGCATCGAGGCTTGCCAGTGCGGCGGCCTGGTTTCTGGTCAGGAACTCACAGGACAGCTTGAGGTCCCGGCACATTGCGTCGAGCAGGATCGGGACAAAGCCGGTGAGCGCCCCGTCGGCGTTGCGATAGGCAAAGGGCGGCATGGCCTCGTCAATGGCGAAACGGATCGCACGCACCTTCCGCAACGAGGCTGACACGTCGGCGCTGCCGGGCTGGCGGAACTCCGGCACCCCGGTAACCTGGGCCGTGAGCGGCAACACCATGGCGCCCGGCAACATCAGCACTGCCAGGCACCAGATCCGCATCCATCGCGCTGCAAGGCCCAAGACCAATCCCCCGCTCCGACTGCCGCCGGTTTAACACCTCCACCCGGATAACGGAATTGCATTGTCAGGGAAAGGGCAGCGTGATTTACTTATGGTAATCTTTTGGGGCGGGTGGCATGGTGGCAGCGTCAAATGCCGGGGCAACAATCTGAGCTGATGAGCAGTCAGGCAGCATCCGCTGCTCCCCCCGGCCTGGCGGATGTTGCATTGCCAGCGCCGGCGCCTTTGGCCAGCCTTGACAAGACCCGGACAACGGATGCAATCGGCCGGCTTGACGCTGCCGGTCTGGCGGTGCTGATGCGCCAGGGCTGGTTTGCCGTGCGCCTGCCTGGCGGAGGCACGGCGCATATGGCGACAGATGCAAACGCCGCACGCCTTTGCCGCATCGCCGGCCAC
>JAZBOA010000168.1:0-7616 GCA_036350935.1 Anderseniella sp.
CAGCCACAGCCAAAGCCGCAACCGCGGATTGGCACGCAGAGCCTCCCGGAAACGCTCAAGTGCGGCCATTGCTGCCCTTGGCGGACGCCGGCGCGCCAGATTTTTCGGGCGCCTCGGGGTTGCCGGACCGGGCGCCAAGCTCGAGGCGCGCATGCGGCACGAGAGTCAGGCTGATGGGCAGCAGTGCGGGGTTCGCGCTGGACTGGGCCTGCACCTGATCGAATGCGTCGACCTCCTGCAAGGCCTTGACGAGCTGGCTGCTGAGCATGGGGTTTTTCAGGCTCAGGACGAACTTGAGCCTGCCGTTTGCATACTCCCAGTCCTGCAGGCTGGCACTATCGGCTGGTATCAGTTCGGCAATCCGGGCCATCAGCGTGAGGGGGTCGGGGTACGGGTCGAGTTTTCTGAAGGCCTCGACCCGGGCCAGACGCTCGAGGGCTTCGCCCCGGGTGGCCGCAACCTGTGCGGCGACAGCTTGCGTGGCCGCCTGTTCCGGCTCAAGCGTCGCGCGCGCCTGGGCAATCTGATAGTGCTGGGCGCCCAGCCAGAATGTCGCGGCCAGCAGGACGAAACTCGCGGCGGCAATGAGGACGCCCTGAATGCCGGGCAGGCCGACGGGGGCGACGCCGTCGACCGGCCTGGCCCAGGGCTGCGCCCGCCATGCGAGAGGTTGCGGCCGCGGCGGCTGCGCCTCCTGCGCTGCGGGCGGCAGACTGGCGTCACGCTGGAAGTTCAACCAGGCGTCAGCATCGGGAGGGGCTGGCCACCAGGCACTGTGTTGCAACTGGCCGTCGCGCCAGACTTGCCCCTCAAGGCCCTCCAAAGTCTGCACAAGACAGGCGCCTTCGGTACCGGGGGGATGAAGCAGCGACTCGGGAATGACACGCACATGGCGCGGGTCGGCGCGCTGCGCGCGCTGAGCGGCCTCGACCATGTCGGCGTCCCAGATCCAGACGTGCGCGACACCTTCTTTGAGGACAATCGCGCGGCCGGTTCGCTGGTAGGGACTCCATTGACGGATTTCCAGGTCGAGTGCCTGAGCCCGCTGGGCCTTGGGCACGGCCTGAATCTGAAACCGGCGAAACCGGCAGAGGGCCCGGGCAATTACCCACTCGGCGGGTGGCAAACCGCGCTGCAACAGCGCAACGTCCTGCGTGGTCTGCCTATAGCGACGTCGCATCCAAAACGGAGATGAATGGCTGGCGCGGAGGAAGCGGAATGCTGTTTTTTTCGTCATCGCTTTTCGGCTTGGCTAGGCGCATGTAGGAGTCGACTCGCCATGGCGCGACTTCGGAATTGGGGGTCAGCCTGAACTCGTATTTGTGCTGCCAGGGCACATCGGGGTGGGCGATTGTAACCCGGATGCCTTGCCCGGGGTAATAGGTGATCCAGTCGGCCTGCTGCGCGCCGAACTGGTCGGTAAGGCCGAGAACATCGCGAAAGCTGCGCAGGGGTTGCTGCTGGCGCATTTTGACAATCTGGCTGGCCAGTTCCGGGGTTGCGCCGGGCAATGCCGCGAGAATCGGCTCGGGCGCCGTATTCAGATTGAGCATCTCGACCCGGCTGGTGCTCAACAAGTCGAGGAACGCGCGGTCCTGCCACAGGTGCGCGTGGTCACGCCAGCCCAGAATCTGGGGAAGCTGTTCGACTACCACTAGCAGGTCATTGGGTGGCGGGGGGAGCTGATGGCGCAAATATTCGTCTTTCTCAGCGCCGTTCAAGCGGTGCAGGTCATCGATATCCGTGTAGTCGCGCAAGGTGTCAACCAGCCGGCTGTGGTGTTCGGCATTCACGCCGTGCGCGGAGAGCAGGCGGACGAGGATGAACTCCTTGGGAAAGTTGATGTTAAGCAAACCCCGCGCGTCCTGCAGAGCAACGCTGACGCCCGCATCGTCGATGTAGCGCTGACCGTCCAGCGCGAGCCGCAGGGTGGGATCGCCACCCAGGCCGTGGACGGTGAGCGCCGTCGTTCCGAGCCGGAACAGGATTTCGGCGCGCGCGCTTTCCATGGCGGCAAGCGCTGCGGAAATATCCTGCGAACGCTGCGCCTGGCGGACAGCCTGTCCGACCTGCTGGGCAAAGTAAGTCGCCGCAACGGTGACGAGCACCAGGAGCCAAAGCGTAGCCACCAGAAGATAGCCCAACTGGCGCCGGGGAGGATAAGCACGGATCATAGCTTGAGCAAGTCCCTCAGCCTTATCTCGGTCGCCGGCGGCCCAAGCGGGACCGCGACCAGCCATTGGGGCGATTGATCAACGGGCATTTCGAGCCGGATGGCGGCCGGCAGTTGGGCTGGGGACCCAAATGGCGGGGGCCAACTGGTGTGGACATCGCCTTGCTGATCGACATAGCTGAAGCGACCTTCGTTGCCAGGCCACGCCAGTATGGGCGGGCTATCGGGGGAGTCCCCATAGACGAGTTGCGTCTGCCCGAGTTGTGGATCGAAACGCAGCGCCCAGGCAAATGGCGCCAGTGTCCCATCAGGCTGGTCCAGCGGGCTCAGGGTGAGGCCGCTCAAGCGGTCAGGTTCTCCCTTAAACCGGTGTTCTCCATCCGCGTAGTCCGGCATCAGGCCGTTCACCGTCATACGAAACCAATCGGCATACATGGCGCCGTGCTGGCTGTTGAATATCTCAGGGCCGAAGCGGCTTTGCAGACGGTGCACGAGGCTAAGCCCTCCCATCAGCAGCGTAGTGATCATTGCAGTCAGGACCATTACCACGAGCATCTCGACAAGCGTGAACCCCGCGCTAAAACGGGGCGAAGACGACGTCTTGCAGGGTCTCATTGCGGCGCGAACACCATGGCCCGCACCCGCCTGTACCCCACCTGCTTGACTTCGACGGTGAAGTCCGGCCTGCGGGGGGCGCCCAGAACCTCGATACGGGTGTTGTAAAGCGTGAACTGGTAAAGGCTGATGCCGTATGGAAAACTCGCACCATCGACCCGTTCGGTGATGGGCTCGGCATTCCAGCGAATCCGGTACTCGCCCAGCGTTTCCTCGCCACTGGGCGTCTCCATGGGGTTCACTGTCTGCATAAATTGCAGCGTATTGCGCGTGGCGGTCGCCCGCTGAATGGATTCCTCGACGCGACCGAGAGTCGAGATGCTGGAATTGATCCAGGAAAACAAGGCCATTCCGACACTGCTTATGAGCGCGAGGGCGACGATGGCCTCGAGCAGCGTGAAGCCCCGCTGGCAGGAACAAGCGGCTCTGTGCGGGAGGAACATGACCTTCACAAATCTTCCGCGCCTATTTCCGCCGGCTTGCATGCGGGTGGCGAGAGCAGGTAACGCTCTTCAATGCCTTGCGGCGAGCGGAAAACGACTTCCCCTCCCCCACACGTGCCATTAATGGCGTATCGCAGAGGTCGTTCAACACTGATTTTCCAGCCCTCCGGAATATCGAGAAGGGGCGCGGTTTCGCTCCCGGCGGCCATCTGGCCGTGCAGGATGAAGCTCTCCCCTGTGGTGTAGGCGCGATAACCCAGACCCGCGATCTGACCAAGCAGGTGCTTGCGCTGGTTGTTCGCTTCGATCCGCTGTGGCAAATCTATCAACCTGGGCAACACAAGACCCGTCATGAAGCCAATGATCACCAGAACCACCAAAATTTCGACCAGGGTGAACCCACCGCTGCGCGATGGATACGCGATCCGGTCGGCCATGGGTATGGCTGCCAGGCTACCGTGTGGGCGGCAGCAGGCCGATGTCGGCATCGTTGCCCTCGCCGCCCCGCTTGCCATCGGCCCCCAAAGAGTAAAGTGCGAGGGGCTGATTGTTGGCACCGGGGAGAGAGTACTGGTAGGGCGCACCCCAGGGGTCCAGCGGCACGTCACCATCCAGGTAAGGGCCACGCCAGCGCGCGCGGAGTTTTTCATCGGCCGGCTGACCGATCAGAATTGCGAGTCCTTCAGCCTCCGTAGGGAAACGCCCGACATCTAGGTAAAACGTGTCAAGCGCTCCCTTAAGTATTTTGACCTGGGTCTCCGCAGTCTGCACTCTGGATGTGTCAACCTTGCTGAAAAGACGCGGCCCGACCAGCCCGGCCAGCAAGCCGATTATCACCAGCACGACGAGCATTTCGAGCAGGGTGAACCCCCGGCCACGCAGCCTGGAAGGCTTGGGTACAGGGCGTCGCGCGTAAAGGTGCGCACATTCGAATCGATCGATCATTAAGTACTCCCAGTCATATGTTAATGTCGCTCAAACTGGTGATGGCAAGCATGATGGCTATCATAATGAAGCCGATGACGCTTCCGATCAGCAGAATGGCGATCGGTTCGAGCAGAATCAAAAAACGCTTGAGCCGCTCCCGGCTGGCATTCTCGTACAAGGTGGCAACGCTGCGAAGGGTCATGGCAAGTTCTCCGGAACGCTCGCCCACTCGGATCAGGTTGACCTGAGTCAGCCCCAACAACCCCGTCGTCTGCATCGTGTCGGCAATTTTCTTGCCAGCCCGGATTTCGCGAACAACGCGCTGAAGCTTGTTTCTTACGCTGGCGAGCCGCAACCCCTGCTCGGCAAGCGCAAAACTGGCCAGAATGGGGACGCGATTTGCCAGCAGCGTTGAGAGCATGGCCGCCCAGCGTCCCAATTCGGTCTCCAGTATCCAGCGCCCAACCATCGGCATGACGGAGAGTTGGTCGAGAATACGGGTACGCATGCGCGGATTGCTGAGCGTAGCCCATGCCGCAAGAATCAGCGCAATTCCACCCAGGCCAAAAAGCAGGAGGTGCTCCTGGACAAACATGCCTGTCTCGAGCACCCAGACCGATATCTGCGGAATGTTTCCCTTGCCACTCCTGAGCAGGTTGGCAAACTTGGGAACAACAATGACAAAAATTAGCAGGGTCGCTGCAATGCCCGAAAATACCAGAATTGCAGGATAGATGAGTGCGTTGCGAATTTCCCGGTTGACGCGCTCTTCGTGCTCCATTTGCTCGGCGGCACTATCTAGTGCCAGGGCAAGCTTGCCGGTCTGCTCGCCTGCGGTCACCAGCGGGCGGAAGTATTCGGGCCAAGGCAGACCGCACTCTGCAAGGCTGGCCGAGAACGAGGCGCCAGCGCGCAATTGCATGTAGATACGATCGAGGCCCACGCCCATGGAATCCTGGCCGTGCGCCTGGGCCAGCGATTCCACCGACTCCGCGAGCGGTACACCGGCACGGAGCAAGGTCGCAAGCTCCCGCACAATGAGCGCAAGCTCTGCTCTCTTCACGCCGCGTCGACTGCGCTGAGCAGGCCTCGATACCGCTGCCGAACCGGTTCGGATGACCGTCGGCATTAGCTCCATTTGCCGCAGCATGCGTGCAGCAGCGCGCTCCCCGTCAGCTTCGATGTCGCCGCTAACGGTCTCGCCCTGTCGGTTAACAGCCTGATAGTTGTAGTGCACGCCGGTACTCCACTGGCCATTAGCCGCCGCTACCGAGGCCGGTCACGCGTAAAACCTCGTCAACGCTAGTGAGCCCTCGCCAAGCCTTGATGAGACCATCCTCACGGAGGCTGCGATAACCCGCGCGGCGGGATATCGCGACAAGATCGCTGGCAGAAAGACCCTGACTAATCCCCTGCTGAAATTCAGGCGTAGCGACAACAAATTCATAGATGCCGATGCGGCCCTGATATCCGGTGCCTCGGCATTGCGGGCAACCTAGCGGGCTGCGCCAGTCGGCCGGACCATATGTGGCAAGCAGGCTTTCGAGAGGTCGCATCAATTCAAGAACGGCTGGCGACGGCGTCATCGGTTCCGCGCAATGAAGGCACAGGCGACGCACGAGCCGTTGTGCCTGGACAAGTCTGACGGAAGACGCGACCAGGAAGGGCTCGACGCCAAGATCAACCAAACGGGCGAAGGCAGAGAGGGCGTCATTGGTGTGCAGGGTCGAGAGCACGAGGTGTCCGGTCAAGGATGCCTGAACAGCGATCTCTGCGGTTTCGAGGTCACGGATTTCGCCGACCATAACGACGTCCGGATCCTGCCGCAAGATCGCGCGCAGGGCACGCGCGAACGTGTAGCCAATTTCAGCGTGAGCCTGAATCTGCGTGATGCCAGGAACCTGGTATTCGACCGGATCCTCGACCGTTATGATCTTCTGACTGCGATCATTCATCGCGGTGAGCGCGGCGTAGAGGGTGGTGCTCTTGCCGGACCCCGTCGGCCCTGTCACCAGGATGATGCCATGCGGTTCCCTGATCCATCGTTCAAGAAGTTCAAGATGGTCCGGTTCGAGGCCAAGGCGCTCAAGGGCAAGGTCCTTTCGCTCCTTGGGCAATAAACGCATGACGATCGATTCCCCGTGCACTCCTGGAACCGCAGAGATGCGAATGTCGATTTCCTCCCCCGAGGCACGCATGGAAATTCGGCCATCCTGCGGCAAACGCCGTTCGGCAATATCCATTCCGGAAACCAGTTTGATTCGGGAAGCCACCGCATCATAGCTTTCACGGGCATAGCTTGCCCGAGTGTGCAAAATGCCGTCGACGCGAAAACGGATATGGAAAACGCTTTCCTCTGGCTCGACGTGAACGTCGGAGGCCCGCTCGTCGATGGCTTGGGCCAGCGTGTTGTTAACAAGTTCAACGACTGGGGCCTCTTCTGCAAGTTCCCTCAAGTGACTTATGTCGCTGGCGTCCGTGCGATCGGTTTGCTCAAGTGTCTTGAGCAGGCGATCAAGATCGGAACTGCGAATGAAAAGCCAACGAAGTTGACGCGCCGGAAAGACGGCAGCGAGGGTCTCGTGCAGATAACCTTGAAGTGGGTCGCGGCACGCGCAGTGAATGACGCCATCCGGCGCCTCCCACATCAACAGGCTCTGATCAAGGCACCATTCGGCAGACAGGCCGCTCATCTGGACCGTCTCGACAACATCCGCCGCATGCATCGGAAGGTCCGCGTTTGTCGCTACGGGAAAACCAGTCTGCTCTGACAAGACAGGCAGCAGTGCGTCTTCCGACAAGGCTCCAAGTCGCACCAGGATTGCCCCCAGACGCCCCGGCATTTGCTTCTGCAAGGCAAGAGCCTTGTCGAGGTCGAGATTGCTTATGAGACCCCGCTTGACAAGCATTTCGCCAATCGGAAAGGAACGAAGCCTGTCTGCCTCCAACGCCAATGCCAATTTCATTTCCAGATCAGCTTAGGCATCGCTCACATACCGGTGCGGAGTTTTTCATAAATCGCCACGACCTTGGGCACGTAGACTTGCGTTTCGGAATAAGGCGGGATCCTCCGGCCATGACGTATCACCGCATTTTCACCAGCGTTGTACGCCGCGACCACCAACTCGAGATCGTTGTCGAACATGTGCAAAAGATCCCGCAAGTAGCGTGTTCCGCCGTCAATGTTCTGGACAGGGTCATAAGGATTCACCACGCCGTAACGGCGCGCAGTCGTCGGCATCAGTTGCATGAGCCCCATCGCACCTTTGGGCGATAGTGCAGTCGGGCGAAAACCGGATTCGGCCTGAATAACCGCCCTGATGAGTGCCTCGTCAACCCCGTAGGTTTCTGCCACCCGCACGATATCTTCGCGGTAGGCATCGGTCTTCTGCACAACGACGCGCTTTGACTCAGTGCCGTTAAGCACAAGCGGCTTGCCAGGCGACCCTGCCTTGGGG
>JAZBOA010000169.1:0-3576 GCA_036350935.1 Anderseniella sp.
CAGTTTCATTCAACGGCGAGGGCCGCTGTCACTGGCTTCTGTTGAGCCCGCAGTTAGCTCAGTACAAGTAAGCTATACTCACAATTACAAGAACAGCAACGACAATCGAAATCGACCAAAGTTGCCATTTCGACATTCTCCTGAAAGAAAAACTATCGCGGGCATAGGTGTCTTCAGGTGGATTTTTCTGTTTCATTTTTTCTCTTCCTAACGTGGACTTGTTTCTCCTCTCGAACGGATCATCAGCAGCTTCAATATCCATTCACGCTTGAAGATCTCCGGCCTTCTTCCGGGTGCCCGAAAGCACGCTTCAGTGGATCAAGGAACAAGGCAACCTGCATTAACTTCGGTTAGTGCAGCCCGGGTGAATTCGCCGAGCGGATCAGTGGCAAAACCACTGTCTCGAAGAGAAATTGCATCGGCATCCTGGCTAATTCCGCCATCGGTCCGGGCATCCCGTCATCGGGGTCGCGGTCCACACTCGCGAGAATGGCACCTGAGAACAGTTGCAGGAAACCGGCATACAAGCAGCCCCTGCCCGCAGGGCCCGGTGCGACTGACCGTTGCACAACAGCCGTTCATCCCGAACGGCTGTTGTCCTGGGGTCCTGACCCTAGTGCTTCGGATGGAAGAACTCTGCAACCACCATGTAGGCGCCGCGCTGGCGGCCCGGGGCAAGCATGATGACGCCCTTCTCAATCAGCTTGATGATATACCGGTACATGGTGGGATCCGACATGTACTCGACAATCGGATTGGCTCGAAGCGCGTTCGTCGTGACGACACTGCCAGTGTCCGCGCTCTCGGACACAAGAGCATACAACAGGTCGCGTTCGGAGGACGACAGCGCGGTCAGCCCAAGTTCGGATTCAATTTCAGCAAGCAGCATGCGCAGCTTCGAGACTGGTTTGAGGCTGTCCACCATGACTTTGGTCTTCCAATCACTGCTGGCCTAACGCCAGCGCAAACGGTTGCTCCAATCCATTCCCCGCTTGAATGATACCGATCAATCTGACATCAATCAAATTAGGATAATTCATCTGGATGATAAATTCTGTGATGCCTAATCGGCCCTCCAATCTCGCCTGGGTCCGCAGTTTCGAAGCGGCAGCCAGGCATGCCAGCTTTACCAGGGCAGCCGAAGAATTGGGGCTTACACAGGCGGCAATCAGCCAGCATATCAATGCGCTGGAACGGGAATGCCAGACACGGCTGTTTGCCAGAGGCCGGCGCGGCGTAACCCTTACGCCGCAAGGCGCCGATTACCTCGCGCTTGTGGAAGGCCCGCTTCTGTCCATCACAAGCTCTACGGAATCCATGTTCTCCGGCCGCTCGACGAACAATGTGACGATTGCTTTGCAACCAGGCATCGCCCTTTACTGGCTGTTGCCGCGCCTGAACCGCCTTACGCAAGAGTTGCCAGATGCAGGCATAACTCTTTACAGCAAAGGCATCGATTATCCGGAAGCCACGCTGGAGCCGGATTTCGACATCGAGTTCGGCAATGGTAGCCAGCTGGGCCCTGAAGTCCGCTGCCTGTTCATGGATCGCGTGACGCCAGTCTGCAGCCCGGCCATGGCTTGCGACGACTGGGAGAAGCTCCCGCTGATCAGCGTTCAGGACGGCTCGGCGCCCTGGGAAGACTGGTTCAGACTGACAACCAGCCGCGCCAAACCGAACCGGCGGCTGACATTCGACCTGTTTCCCTATGCCTGCGAGGCAGCCAAGCTTGGACATGGAGTCCTGCTCGGCCCGACGGTGCTCCTGAACCCGGCCATCGAGCGAGGCGAACTCAAGCGGCTGTCACCGCTGGAGCTGCAAACGAGCAGCGGCTATTTCCTGACCCGTCCCGGTGACAAACCTCTCACCGACACGCAACACAAGGTTGCCGACTGGCTCATCAAGGAAGCAGCGGCAAGCCAGCCCGACTGACGCTGCAGTTGCTCTTCCCGTTGACCAGGGGGTTGGAAGTCCCGCCCCTACACCACATCGGCCTTCAACAAGTCTTTCAGCAACGGATTGGGAAAGCGCCTGAGCTGGGTTACGGCATAGAACGTCTCCTGCAGGCCGGGCAGCTTGCTGGCTTCCTCAAGTACCCCGCTTGCCAGTTCGTCATTGACGACGATGGGTGGCACCACGGCAAGGCCCACATCCTCGCGCGCCATCTGGCGCAGCATTGCCATGTCATCGACCTCGGCGGCGATCCGCGGCCGCACGCCCAGCCGGCCGGTCAACGCGTCGAACGCCGTCCTGATGCCGCTTTCCAGGCTCGGCAGGATGATCGGGTGATCCGCCAGCAATGCCTTGAGATCGCGCACCTTCCGGATACGCCGCGGCGTGCCGACGAGGCTCACCTGCTGGTCGCCAAGCTTGTGAGATATCCACGGCGTGGCAGCGTCGCGCTGCGGCACCTGGTTGACCAGCGCCACATCGAGCCGCAGTGCCTCGAGCTCGCGCAACAGGTCTGCAAGGCCGCCTGACCGCAGGATGACTTCAACGTCTGGCCGCGACAGGACCGGCCGGAGGAAGCCGAGCTGGAAGTTGCGCGACAGGGTGGCCAGCGCGCCGACACGGATCACCCGGCGCACCGTCCCCGACCGGTCAGACAGCGTGCCCAGAAGCTCGTCGCCGGTGGCGAAAATGGTATCCGCATGATCCAGCGCCACCCGGCCCGCCTCGGTGAGCACCAGCTGCTTGCCGCGCCGTTCGAACAGGTCATGACCGAGCTGCTGCTCCAGTTTGCGGATCTGGATGGACAGGGCGGACTGCGACACGTTGAGGTTGTCCGCCGCGCGCGTCAGGTTGCCTTCGTGGGCCACCGCCCAGAAGTAGCGCAAGTGATTGTAATTCAGCTGAGCCATGGCATCGTTCTCTTTTGCAGAACGATACATCACAAACAATGAATTTAGTAAATCCTGATCCCGCTGCTATCTGCCTGTTCATCAACCACCGACGTGGAGACAGAACATGCAGAACACCCTCTCCTTGCTTGCCATCGCCGGCCCGGCAGCCTTGCTGCTGGCATTCTGCGTCAGCCGCGCAGATCAGGGGCTGCGCCCGTCGGGCGCGAAGCTTGCAGCCACGCTGGCCAGCCTTACAGCGCTGTTTGCCGGAACAGCCGCATGCGCCGGGCTTGCCGTCCATGGCGCCCGGTCATGGAGTGCAGGCGAGGGCCTCCTGCAGGTGTTAAGCGTGCGGCTTGATGCGGTATCAGGCATCATGCTGCTGCTGGTGTCGTTCATCGGCGCAGTGGTGATCCGTTATTCCGCCACCTATCTTGACGGCGAGGCCCGGCAAGGGAAGTTCACGGGCTGGCTCTGCCTGACACTGGCGGCAGTCATGGTGCTGGTGGTGGCGGGCAACCTGCTGCTGCTGACGGCGGCCTGGATTGCCATGAGCCTGTGCCTGCACAAGCTGCTGTTGTTCTATCCTGACCGGGTGCAGGCGGTGCGGGCGGCGCGCAAGAAGTTCATCATTGCGCGCGCCGGCGATGCGGCGCTTGCCGGTGCGGCTGCCGTGCTGTTCGCCGGGTATGGCACCGGCGACATCTCCGCCATCCTTGAGGCGGCGCGCAGC
>JAZBOA010000170.1:0-13087 GCA_036350935.1 Anderseniella sp.
ATCGGCGGCCATGACGGCCCAGGTATCCACAACCTGGTTGCCATGAGTATTCACGAGGCGCAGTCGCTGCCCCCGGCTGAGGGGGAGCGCTACCCCTTGTCTGGGGGGCAATTCAATCATGTTTTCCATGCTGCCACCGATCTGCAAGCATAACGCCATATAACGATTGCCAAGATCAGGAAAACTAAGCGGTCGTCGCTGATCGAACAAGTGCCACTATCATTACCAGGTCTGCCCCATCGCTACCCCCGCCCGCAATGGGCATCCACCACCCGCTGCACCATCGGCGCATAGTGGCTGAACGGCTTCGTGGCCAGGTCCGGTTCCTTCCCGGCCTCGTCGTAGTGGCGCACCTTGACGATGTCTTTCAGGTTCGGATTGCGCTCGAATTCGGCCACTTCCGATGCGCTCATCGGCCCGCCCTGCAGCTTTAGCGAATGCACGGAAGCCTCTGACAGCCTTCTGAAATATTCGGGCCGCGTGGCGCACAGATAGCGCTTGGCCGCCACGTGATGGCGCACGCAGTCGGTGACAATGGACGGGAAGAACCGCTCCAGCACCTGTGCACCCGCTTCCTCGTGGAAACGGTCTTCGGTGTCGTCCATCGAGAACGTGCCGAACTCCGAGGTGAAGTGGCCGATGTCGTGCAGGAGGGCGGCAACGATGATCTCCTCGCGCTCGCCCGCCTTCTCGGCAAAGTGGGCGCCCTGCAGCATGTGCTCGGCCATCGTCACGGGCTCGCCGAGATATTCCTCGCCGCCGCGCCGTTCGAAGATGTCCGCGATGAAGGCAACAATGTTCGAGGCGTCGAGATTGCCGGGTGCGGTCTTGCTCATTGCGCGGCCTCCCGGGTTTCGGCTTTCAGCACCGACAGCTTCGACAGCAACCCGTCCTTGTCGGCGTAGCAGCCCTGCAGCCAGCGCGAGCCCGCACCCGAGTAGCCCTTGCGGGCATGCAGCACGCGGGTGTTGTCGACGATGAAGCACTCGCCCGGCGACAGCTTGAACGTCACCTCCATCGCCTCATCGTCGATGATCTGGGCCAAGCGCCGGTAGGCGGCATAGTAGGCTGCCATGTCGTCGTATGGCACATCGGTGATGGCGGCGGTGGAGCGGTTGTTGAAGCGCACCGCGATCAGTTCGCCATCCGGCGCCAGTTCGATCATTGGCCGGCGCGAGGTGAGGCGAACGCCTTTCTCGCCGGCATACTCGAAGCTGGCGCAATACTTCGTCAGCACGTCGAACCATGCCGGGTTCTCCGCCTTCAGCCGCAGGGCAGCGGCAAAGCCGTCCACCACCATGTTCTCGCCGCCCTCGGCCGAGTTCTCCAGGCAATAGAGGATCTGCAGGGTCGGGACGGGATCGCGATACGGGTTGTCGGTATGGGCCTGCAGCCCCAGCCCCGTATAGGCAAGGTTGGTCGGGTTCACCTCGGTGCGCACTTCGAAATAGCGGCCATAATTTGTTTCGCGCACATAGCCGAACAGGCCGGCCACCGCGAGCAGCGCCTCCGGCTTTACCGGGCCGCCGGTCAGCACGCCCACGCCATACCGCGCCACCCCTGCCAGCCAGTCGCGCAGCGCCCCCGGCCGGGTCTTCACGTCGTTGAAGACGGCGCGAGGCAGGTGCGGCGTTAGCCCCTTGTCCCAGGTCTCGATGCTGTCCGCCGTCCAGCCGCGCCCGGTGCGGGCAGGGCGGTCATAGGCGTGCCGTGCAAGCCAGCCAAGGTCATAGTCGACGGCCTTGTTCTCCGGCGCGAAGGTCACGGACAGGGTGCTTCCTGAAACACTGGCCGACGCAATGCGCACGTCATCCGGCAGCGAATTGATGGTGACAAGCCGCTGGCCGTTGCCGGCAGAGCGGGTCTCGCCGTCCCAGGCATTGTCGCGCAGCCACACCGCATGGAACCGCAACGGCGAGCCTGCGCCGGTGTTGACGGCAAGCTCGCTGCCGCCTGCATTGATGGTCACATCGCTCATTGACTGCTGTTCCTTCGAGAAATCCGTGCGTGACTGGACGATGGCAGAGTCCAGATATAAATTCCAATTGGATATTTGATGAACAAGACACCGGATTTATTATGTCTTCAGCCACACTGGGCAACCTGCCTCTGGAATGGATCAGGGCCTTCGAGGCGGCGGCGCGCACCGGCAGCTTCACCCTCGCCGCGCGCGAGACCGGTCTCACCCAGGCCTCCATCAGCCAGCGCATCGGCCAGCTTGAGGCGCGGCTGGGCACGCAGCTGTTCCTGCGCGGGGCTCGCGGCGTCAGCCTGACGGTGGCAGGCGAGACCTGGCAGCCCTATGTCTCGGCGGCGCTGCAGGGCCTGCAGCAGAGCGCGGAGGAGATATTCGCCTCGCGCCAGCGCCGCATCACCCTGACCGCCGGCAACTCCATCATCGAGAACTGGCTGATGCCGCGCCTCGGCGCACTTGCGTCGCCGCCGCCGTTCGAGTTCGTCTTCTCCACGTCGGTGCTCACCGCCGGCATCGGCCAGCAGGCCAGCGACGCCGATGTGCGCCATGGCGCCGGCGCCTGGCCGGGCCGCCGCGCTGCACGGCTGTTCAACGAGGTGTTGGCCCCGGTTGCAGCGCCGGACCTCACGCTGGGGGCAGGGCGATGGCAGGACCTTCCCAGGATCGCCGTTTCCGGCCCGCGTCCCGGCTGGCAGGAGTGGGCGCGGCAGACCGGTGATCCCGCCACGCCGGTGCCGCACCTGCGCGTTGACAGCCAGGCGCACGGACTTGCCGCCGCCCGCGCCGGGCTTGGGGTGCTGCTTGGTTCGCTGCCATTGTGCCGCGAAGACCTGGCCGCGGGCCGGCTGGTCCGGCTGGGCGAGGGCGCGTTGCAGCCATCCTCCGGCTGGTGGCTGACCGGGCCTGAAAACACCATCACCGCGCGCCAGTGGAATGAGCTGTGTGGCGTGTTCTGCGAGTTGTGAACAGCCGGGCGGGCCTGGTGACATTCTGGTGACAGTGACGCGATTGTGAGTTAATTTCGCGACTCAGCACGATCAGCCGGGTCAACGGCGGTGCTTTTCGGACTGCTCTTTGAAATGACATTGCTGCGGGGCTCCAGGGCAGCGCGCGAATGGCCCACCTTGGTGGTGCTGGCGGGTTGCTATGCGATCTGGTTCGGATCGGTCTATTGGCATGAGGCGTTGGGCTGGTGGTGGATGATCCCCGCGGCCCTGATGGTGACATTGCATTCCTCGCTCCAGCATGAGGCGTTGCACGGGCACCCGACGCGGTCCGCCGCCATCAACGAGGCGCTTGTGTTTCCCGCGATCGGCCTGTTCGTTTCCTATCGCAGCTTCCGCGACACGCACCTGCGCCACCACAACGACGCCAACCTGACAGACCCCTACGACGATCCCGAAAGCTGGTACCTGCCGTTGCCCGAGTGGAACCGCACCGGCAGCCTGCGCCGCCGGCTGCTCAACATCAACAATACCCTGGCGGGCCGGCTTACCCTCGGCCCGGCGCTCGGCCTGACCGGCTTCTGGCGCTCCGAATGGCGCCGCATCATGGCTGGTGACCGGCAGGTGCGCGACGCCTGGATCATGCATGTCATCGGCGTGGTGCCGGTGCTGGCATTCATCCACTGGGCGGGTACCCCGCTGTGGCAATATCTCATCGTCGCCTATGCGGGCATGTCGATCCTGATGATCCGCACCTATATCGAGCATCGCGCCGCGCAAGCCACGCCGGAGCGCACCGCCGTAGTAGAGGCAGGGCCGGTCATGCGGCTGCTGTTCCTCAACAACAACTATCATGCGGTGCATCACAACCACCCGACATTGTCCTGGTACAGGCTGCCGGCGTTATGGCGCGAGGAGCGAAAGCGCACGCTGTCCGGCAATGGTCACTACCACTATCCCGGCGGCTACATGGAGGTGGCCCGCCACTGGCTGCTGCGCCAGCGCGAGCCGGTTGCCCATCCGTACCTGCGCCGCGAGCCGGTGACCACCCCGGCGGACACCGACCCGGCGCCGCCGCCGCCCCGCCGCGCGCCGGGCGTGGCCGATGGTGCAATCGCGCCGGAAACCCTGTAACGCTTGGCGGCATGACGGTTTCTGCCTGCCCTGTTTGTGACAGCCCCGAAATCCGCCCGTTGCTTGTGGACCGGCAGGGCAGGGCCTATCACCGCTGCGAAATCTGCCTGGCGAGTGTCCTCGACCCGGCGCACCACCTGCCTCGCGAGTCGGAGCGCGCTCACTACCTGACCCACGAGAACGAGGTTGATGATCCCCGTTACCGGGCGTTTCTGGCCCGGCTGGCGGAGCCGCTGCTTGCGCGGCTGAAACCGGGTTCGTGCGGGCTCGACTATGGCTGCGGGCCCGGCCCGGCACTCGCCGCCATGCTGCGCGAGGCCGGTCATCAGGTGGATGTATACGACCCGTTCTTTGCGCCAGATGCGGCGGTGCTGGACAGGACGTACGATTTCATCACCTGCACCGAGACGGCCGAGCACTTCCATTCGCCCGCAAGCGAATTCGCCCGCCTGGCGTCCATGTTGAGACCCGCTGGCATCCTCGCGGTGATGACCATGTTCCAGACCGACGACGCCCGTTTCGAAGGTTGGCACTATCGCCTCGGCCCGACCCATGTCGTGTTCTACCGGGCAGAAACCTTTGCCGTCATCGCCGCAAGGCTCGGGCTCGCCTGTGAGTTCGCCGCCAGGGACGTGGCTTTCCTCACCCGTCCGGTGCCCCGCGCCTGACACATTGTTCAGTTGTATTGCCGCACAAGCCGGGGCATGTTCGCCACCACGAAGCACACCCCCCTATCGCACGATAAAGCACAAGGACCCTCAAATGCCTGTTTCAACCTCGCTGCGCCGTCTTGCTGCCGGCGTTGCACTTGCAAGCCTTGCCTTCACCCTGCCGCTGGCCGCCGAAGAGGCCAAGGTGCTCGCCACCGTCGACGGTCACCAGATCACCAGCGCCGATGTTACCTTCGCCCGCGATGCGTTGGGCGATGCGCTGAACCAGATGCCGGCCGACCAGCAGGAGCCTTTCATCGTCAACATGCTGGTGGAAAGCCACCTGCTGGCCGAAGCCGCCCGCAAGGATGGCGTGGCTGACAGCGAGGAATACAAGCGCCAGGTGAAGTGGCTCGAGGCGCAGGCGCTGCGCGAGGCATTCGTGCGCAAGCGCACTGCCGAGATGGTGTCCGACGAGGAAGTGAAGGCCAAGTACGACGAAGCCCGCGCCCAGGTGTCCGGCAGAATGGAAATCCAGGCCCGCCACATCCTGCTGAAGACCCAGGAAGAGGCCGTTGAAGTTATTGCCGAACTGGAAAAGGGGGCAGACTTTGCCGAACTGGCCAAGTCCAAGTCCACCGGTCCGACGGGCCCGCGCGGCGGCGACCTCGGCTTCTTCGGCGAGGGCCGCATGGTGCCGGAATTCGAAAAGGCAGCCTTCGCGCTTGAAAAGGGCGCCTACACCAAGGAACCCGTGCAGACCCAGTTCGGCTGGCACGTGATCAAGAAGGAAGATGAGCGCGAGCAGGCGTTCCCGGCCTTCGATGAAGTGAAGGACCGCATCAAGGTGTCGTTGCAAGCAGAAAAGCTGCAGGGCATCATCAAGGAACTGCGCGACAACGCCAAGATCGAGTTGCAGGCCCAATAGGCCTGCCGGCTGAACCGCCGGAACCGTTGCCGGTCTTGCCGCGTTGCTCCCGCAGACATGGGAGGTTCGCATGGTCAAGGCCGGCTGGTGGTGGTTTGCTTTCGCGTGGGCCTGGTTGGGCTTGCTGGCTGTTTCGGCAACCGGTTTCGAGCGGTCAGCGGCGGCTGTGGTGCTCGCCCAGACCCAGGCAGCGGCTGAGCGCGTTCCAAGCAATTGCCTTGCCATCGCCCAGTCATTGCCCCGCGCAACCTATGTGAATTTTTCACCCCAGCAGGCGAACGTGCCTGCCGGCTCGGTGCGCATTGGCTACGTTGGCCACTCCACGTTCTGGATCGAAAGCCCCGGCGGCGTCACCATCGCCACCGATTTCGCCGGCTGGGCGGGCAATCGCGGCATTCCGCGCGTCGTCACCATGAACAAGGCCCATGAGACGCACTATACCGACAACCCGGACCCGGCCATCGAACACGTTTTGCGCGGCTGGAACCCGGAAGGCGGCCCCGCCGAGCACAATGTCGAGGTCGACGACGTCCTGATCCGCAACGTCACCACCGATATCCGCGCCTGGGGCGTTCCCGAGAAGGACGCCAACTCGATTTTCATCTTCGAGATTTCAGGCCTGTGCATCGGGCATCTTGGGCACCTGCATCATGAGTTGGGATCTGAGCATGTCGGCTGGATCGGCCGGCTGGACGTGGTAATGGTGCCGGTGGATGGGAGTTATACCTTGCCGACCGAAAACATGATCGAGGTCATCAAGCTGCTGCGTGCCCGCGTGGTGCTGCCCATGCACGCCTTCGGGGAGTGGTCGCTGAACCAGTTCGTGGCCGGCCTGAGCAAGGATTTTGCAGTACGCCGCGGCGATATCACCACGCTGTCGCTGTCGCTCGACACTCTGCCGGCAAGCCCCACCGTGATCGTCATGGACCCGTCCAGCTGACGAAGTCCAGAGTCATGCGTTGATCGCAATGCTGCGTTGCAGCGCGAAATGTTGCAATGCAACAAATCAGTCATAATCTGTCTCTATATCGAAGCATGAAACGCGGCCTGACCGGCGTTACTCAAGCCACTACAGGAGACAGAAGATGGCAAGCACTGCACAACTCACCGATTTCCAGTCCACTTCAACCGAAGGCAAGAGCCTGCTCGCGCGCATTGGCGCCGGCCTGATGCTGGCCTTCGAAGCCCGCGCCATCTATCGCGTCCAGCAGGAAGCCGGACACCTGCTCACCGCAGAGCAGATCAGCCGGATGAAGGCAGACTTCGAACGCCGCCGCGCTACGCTCGACGCCTGATCCGCTACCTTCAACGCATCTGCATGGGCTGGACAAATTGCTGTCCGGCCCTTTTTTCTTGCCAATGCGGGATGTAAGGTCCTACGTCGCGTTGCTGCCCAAGTTTCTCCGCAAAGGAAGGGCAGTGAAACGTCAGGGAGGAGGTCGCCGGGATTCGGCTTGATCCACCCTGGCTTGGCAGAATTTCTGGTGTTGGAGAGTCGGGTTTGTTGAACATTTCGCTATCAGGAAAGGTGGCTGGGCTGATCGCCGGTGCGATTGCGCTGGTTCTGGTGAGTGGTCCGGCGCATGCTGCTTCCGATCTGGAAACGTGCTTTGCCACCGATACGCCGGTCGAAGCGCTTGACCGCATCGGCGCCTGCTCGCGCGCACTCGACGGAGGCCTGTCTGGCGAAGATCTCGCCAAGGCCCGTTTCTTCCGTGGCGTGGCGTACGGCCAGATGGCCCAGACCGATCTTGCCATCGTCGATTTCACCGAGGCGTTGAAGTTCGACGGACAGAACGTCGACCTCTG
The DNA here is from genome assembly GCA_036350935.1 of Anderseniella sp. Lineage (GTDB taxonomy): Bacteria > Pseudomonadota > Alphaproteobacteria > Rhizobiales > Aestuariivirgaceae > Anderseniella. The sequence goes on from JAZBOA010000170.1 coordinate 7,441, forward strand.
GCTGGCCCGTTCGCAAGCCCATTTCCAGAAGCGGCAGCATGACCTCGCCATGCTTGATCTGGCCGAGGCAATCAAGCTGAAGCCGGACAATGCCGTGGCTCAGGACATGATGGGCAAGAACCACTTCATGCTGGGCAACTTCGAACTGGCCATCAAGTTCTTCGACAAGGCGATCGACCTCGATTCGAATTTCTACAACGCCTACATCAACCGGGCCACGACCTACTATCGCGAGAACAAGCTGGACATGGCCATGAAGGACGTGAATGCGGCCTATCTGATGCTGCCTCCCGGCGATACGCGGGGCCGGGCGCTGCTGCAGCTCAAGGCCGCGATAGAACAGTCCTTTGTTTCCCAGCAGCGCGCCAGACAGACCACCAACTGATGCGGCCAGGCGATGCTGGCAGGCCTGAACGGGCAAATGCCGCCATAATCGGCGCCGGGCCTGCCGGGCTCATGGCCGCTGACGTGCTGGCCTCGGCGGGGCTGGCGGTCGACGTCTACGAGCGCATGCCGTCGCCGGCGCGGAAGTTCCTGATGGCCGGCCGCGGCGGCCTCAACCTCACCCATACAGAACCTCTCGACACCTTTCTTGCCCGCTATGGGCCGGCGCAAGACGCGCTTGCCGCGATGATCCGCGCGCTGCCGCCCGAAGCCCTGCGGACATGGGCGGCAGACCTCGGCGAGGAAACCTTTGCCGGCACGTCGGGCCGCGTGTTCCCGAAAAGCTTCAAGGCATCGCCCCTGCTGCGCGCCTGGTTGCGCCGCCTGGGAGAGCTGGGCGTGCGCCTGCACACCCGCAAGACCTGGACCGGCTGGGACGGGGAGGGGCGCCTGACATTTGCAGACGGGGCAGCCGCCCGGCCCGATGTGACGGTGCTGGCGCTGGGGGGCGCAAGCTGGCCGAGACTGGGCGCCGATGGCGGCTGGGTGCCATTGCTGCGCGGACGGGGCGTTTCGGTTCTCGAACTGATGGCTTCGAACGCGGGCGTGAGCGCGAACTGGTCAGATCAGACCCGGTCCCGCCACGCCGGTGAACCTCTGAAGCGGATCGGGTTGAGCTTTGCCGGGCGCAACGTGCGCGGCGAGGCCATGATTGCCGCCACAGGCCTCGAAGGCGGCGCAGTGTATGCGCTGTCCCGCGAGTTGCGGGCAACCCTCGCCACCGGCCCAGCCACGTTGCTGCTCGACCTTCGCCCCGATCTTGAAACAGCGGAACTTGCCGCCCGGCTGGCCCGCGTGCCGCGCAAGCAGTCCCTGTCCAACAGGCTTCGCAAGGGGGCGGGTCTGAGCCCTGCGGCCATTTCGGTGTGGCGCGATTTCACCCCGCAACCGCCCGCTGATGATGCCGCGCTGGCTGCAAGCCTGAAAGCCGTGCCAGTCGAGGTAACGGGAATCCAGCCGCTTGATCGGGCGATCTCCTCGGCAGGCGGCATTGCGCTGGATGAACTCGACGCAAACCTGATGTTGAAAAAGCTTCCTGGCGTGTTTGCCTGCGGCGAGATGTTGGACTGGGACGCGCCCACTGGCGGTTATCTGCTGCAGGCCTGTTTCGCCACCGGCAACGCTGCCGGGCTTGGCGCGTTGAACTGGTTGAAAGCCGGTTGAACAGACGTGAAAGTCCCATGCACTTCGACAGTTTTGAAGCCCCGTTCGATGCGGTGGTGATTGGCGCCAGTGGTGGCATTGGCGCAAGCGTCTGCCGCATCCTTGGCGGCAGCCCGCAAGTTGCCAGCGTTCTCGCCTTGTCGCGCTCGGACCCGGCGAGGCACATCGACCTGGCCGACGAAGCCTCCATCGCCGCCGCAGCGCAACGCGCCGCGCAACTGCCCAACCTGCGCCTCGTGTTTGTGGCGACGGGCCTGCTCCATGACGGTGAGGCGTTGCAGCCGGAAAAGGCGCTGCGCTCGCTGTCGCCTGAAGCCATGGCGCGCAACTTCGCCATTAACGCCATCGGCCCCGCGCTACTGCTGAAGCATTTTGCGCCGCTGCTGCCGCGTCATGGCAAGTCGGTCTTCGCCGCCATATCCGCCCGCGTCGGCTCGATCTCGGACAACCGGCTGGGCGGCTGGTACAGCTATCGTGCTTCCAAGGCGGCCCTGAACATGATGTTGAAGACCGCCGCCGTCGAGCTTGGCCGCACCCGGCGGGACCTCGTGGTGCTGGGCCTGCATCCGGGCACCGTGGACACCGGCCTGTCGAAGCCTTTCCAGTCGAATGTCAGCGATGGCAAGCTGTTCACGCCGGACCAGTCGGCCGGATATCTGCTCGACGTGATCGACAGGACCGGACCTGAGCAGACAGGCAGCGTCATCGCCTGGGATGGTCAGACCGTCCCGGCCTGACGAACCCCGTTGCCCACGGATTGATTTTGCTGCAATCCTTGTCGAAACCGGAATTCATCAGGAGGCTCTGCCCATGACCGCGACCGCAACCCAGCTTCGCCCGAACACCCTCGATCACTGGCAGGAGCGGGTCGACCTTGCCGCAGCCTTCCGCTGGACGGCGCGCCTGAACATGCACGAGGCCGTCGCAAACCACTTCTCGGTGGCGGTAAATGACGACGGCACGCAGTTCCTGATGAACCCGAACCAGGTGCACTTTTCGCGCATCAAGGCGTCCGACCTGCTGCTGCTCGACGCCAATGACCCGGAGGCCATGAACCGCCCCGATGCGCCGGACCCGACCGCCTGGGGCCTGCACGGCGCCATTCACCGGCTATGCCCCCATGCCCGCGTGGCGCTGCACGTGCACTCAATCCACGCCACGGTGCTGGCCACCCTGGATGATCCCAGCCTGCCGCCGATCGACCAGAACTGCGCCACCTTCTTCAATCGATACGCCATTGATGACCAGTATGGCGGTCTTGCCTTCGAGGAAGAAGCCGAGCGCGCCTGCATGCACCTTGCCGATCCGTCGAAGCAGGTGCTGATCATGGGCAATCACGGCATCATGGTCATCGGCGATACGGTCGCGCAAGCATTCAACCGGATGTACTACTTCGAGCGCGCCGCCGAGACCTACGTCAAGGCGCTGTGGACCGGCCGCAAGCTCAAGGTGCTGTCCGATGAGGTCGCCGAGAAGACGGCCAGGGAACTGGAAGACTATCCCGGCCAGGCTGACAGGCATCTGTCGGAGCTGAAGTCGATCCTTGATGACGAAGGTTCGAACTACGCCAGCTAGCTGGCGTCGGGCTTGATCTTGCCGGTAGCAAGCCACTGGCAACCGTACCACAGGATGGCTGCGTTGAGCCCCATGCCGGCGCCCGCCAGCGCGAAGCTTGCAGTGATGTTGCCACTCGTGTCGCCCATCAGGTTGGTGAGAATGTGCAACCACGGCATGGCCAGCATGCCCGCGAAGACGCCGCTGAGCGCGCCACCCCCAAACGGGATCGCCAGCAATGACGCCACGCACAGCGCCACATAGATGCCGGTAACGGCCTTGCACACAGTTCTCATTTGCGCTCCCGGGTGTTGAATCTGGTTTCCTGTAGCGATGCCAACTTTGCCATGCCGCCACATACCCGGCAAGAAATGCCGGAAATCGCGAACTTGCAACCGTTGATCGGCGCCATCGCCTGCCTCCTCGCCGCCTCTGTTCTATGGCCTTTGCCGTCTTCGTGCATTTTGATGTCGCGCCGCGCCTTGCGCCATCGCCAATAGGGCCTATTTTCGTTGCTCCAACATCTTTTTCCGTGGCGTCATGTTCCTCTCGGTTTTCGACATCTTCAAGATCGGCATCGGCCCGTCGTCCTCACACACCATGGGGCCGATGACGGCAGCCGCGCTGTTCCTGTCTGATCTTCGCGGCGGCAGGGAGCCGATCCCCGGAGCCGGACCGGCCGTCCATCTGACCTGCTCGCTGCACGGCTCGCTGGCCTTCACCGGCAAGGGCCATGCAACCGACCGGGCTGTCATTCTCGGCCTGTGCGGCTTCGAGCCAGCCACCATCGATGCCGACGCCGCCGAGGCGGCGCTCGCCCGCGTGCATGAGACCGGCATGGTAGAGCCTGACGGGTTCGAGCCATTGCGCTTCCGGCCCGACGAGGACCTTGTGTTCGACTATGGCCCGCCATTGCCCGGCCACGCCAACGGCCTCGTGCTGCGTGCCTTCGACGCTCACGGTGCGCTGCGCCAGGAGGAGACCTATTACTCGATCGGTGGCGGCTTCGTGGTCACGGCTGAAGAGCTGGCGGTGCTCGACCGCAGCCCCAAGGGCCTCAAGGCTGCGAAGAAGGATGCCGGTTACCCGTACCCCTTCGGCACGGCCAAGGAGATGCTTGAGATGGCCGCGCGCTCCGGCAAGACCATTGCCGAGATGAAGCGGGCCAACGAGCAGGTGCACATGGAGCCGCACGATCTCAACCGCAGGCTGGACCAGGTCTGGAGGGCCATGTCGGACTGCATCGACCGGGGCTTGCGGGTCGATGGCATCCTGCCGGGCGGGCTGAACGTGCGCCGCCGGGCAAGGCACATCCATCAGCGCCTCATTGAGCAGCGCGGCTCCAACATGGCCCAGCCCCACGTCGCCAACGACTGGATGAGCGTCTACGCCATGGCGGTGAACGAGGAAAACGCCGCCGGCGGCAAGGTCGTCACGTCGCCGACCAATGGCGCAGCCGGCGTCGTGCCGGCGGTGATGCGGTACTACCGCGACCACTGCATCGGCTCGAATGACGAGGGCTTGCGCACCTTCCTGCTGACGGCGGCTGCCATTGGCGGGTTGATCAAGCACAATGCATCCATTTCCGGCGCCGAAGTGGGCTGCCAGGGCGAGGTCGGCTCGGCCGCCTCCATGGCTGCCGCCGGGCTGTGCGCAGCCCTCGGCGGCACCAATGAGCAGATTGAGAATGCTGCGGAAATCGCCCTTGAGCACCACCTCGGCATGAGCTGCGATCCCGTCGGAGGGCTGGTGCAGGTTCCCTGCATCGAGCGCAACGGACTGGGCGCCATCAAGGCAGTTTCCGCCGCCTCGCTGGCCCTGCATGGTGACGGCCAGCACTTCATGCCGCTGGACAACTGCATCGAGGCGATGCGCCAGACCGGCGTCGACATGAACGAAAAATACAAAGAAACCAGTCTTGGTGGACTGGCTGTTAACCTCCCCGAGTGTTGAATGCAACCTGAGCTGGTCGCCTGGCGGATGGCACGGTGATTGCTCAGTAGTCAGATACATGGGTGCCGTTCCCGGCGTGGAGCGGCCCCTTAGGCATTTGTTAACTGTGGCGGGGGGTGATGACGGTATTTGTGGATCAACAGAAGCTTTCGGCGCCGGAGCAAGGCTTGAGGCTGGAGGTGGCCCGCTCGCTGGCGCAAGTCGAGGCGATGGGCGAGGAATGGCGCGCGCTTGAACAGCGCTGCGGCCTCCGGCTGGCATACTTCCAGAGCTTCGACTGGTGCGCCAACTGGCTGCGCCGCATCGCGGTACACATGCCCGGCACCGAGCCCTACGTGATTGCAGTGTGGCAGGGCGAAAGGCTGGCTGCTGCCGTTCCATTGATGCTGACCCGGATATCCGCTGGCCCCCGCGTGCTGTCGGCGCTGGGTGATCCTCACACCCAGTATGCAGGCATGCTGCTCGACCCCGGGGCCTGCGCCAGTTCCGTGGCAGCGATGGTCCGCGCCTACATGGCCCAGCCGGAGGGTTG
>JAZBOA010000171.1:0-4910 GCA_036350935.1 Anderseniella sp.
CGGTGAAGGCTGCGCTGGTCAACCGCCATGGCATTGATCCCGGCCGGCTGGAAACGCAAGGCCTCGGCTCTTCGCAACCCAAGGGCCGCAATGATACATTGCAAGGACGCAAGCAGAACCGCCGCGTTGAACTGGTCCGCATCGACCGGTGAGCAGGACACCAGCCGGGCTCGGTTGGCAGAGTATGGCGTCACCCCGCCATAGCGTTTGCGCCAGTTGTAGAATGTCGCGTCGCTGATACCGGCCTTGCGGCACACCTCTGCCACCGGCGCTCCTTCATCAGCCTGACGCAGGATGAAGGCGATCTGGGGCTTCGGAATACTTCGACTTCTTCATGGAACTCTCCTTCTCCCGTCAATGGGATCATACTTGGAAAATTCCAGCTCAGAACGGGCCGAATTGGCGGGGGCAGGTCAGAACCACAATCGGGTCGAACGTATCTGGAAGCGTGAGGGGCTGACGGTCCCGTCCAAACAACCCAAGAGAGCCAAGCTGTGGCTAAAATTACGGCTCATTTGCCCTTGGTCAATCAGGGCGCCGAGGACAGCTCTGGCCAACACCCATTACGTGCCACAGAATGTTGATGTCCGGGACCAGTTCCTGAATGGCCTTAAACGCGTGATAGGGCATTAATGCGACCGTCATGATCGAAACAACAAGGATATTTTGCTGAAGATGTGACATGTCGGTCATGGCTGAAAGTGCGGACTCCCCATGCCACAATGCGAGCGCTGCGTGCTCAAGAAGGTGAAAGCACATTAGGGCAATTGCGAAGAGCAAGGACCGAACGATGATTGAAATTATTGGCAGGTTGAATTTGATCTTCGTGCCAAGCCTCAGGACTTCTGCAATCAAGATCACTTTGCCGAGAATCAAGGCGTTGACAATTAGGGACTGGTGTTCATTGCCAGCGATGCCGTGTTGGTCGAGTATGATGATCTCATGCAGCCAAAGCATGAACAGGACGATCCACAAATATCCAGTGATCGCCGAATAGGAAACCAGTTCATGGTAGATTTTGTTTTTGATTGTTGCGTGCTTTGAATCTGTTAAGGCGTGACGGTTGTCGACCTGCAGATGCGGTTGTTCTTTTCCCAAAAGTTGGGGGAAGGCCGCAACAACGTCATCCACCCCAACCCAGTCGCGCCAGCCCATGCGCCAAATAAGATCGTTCTTGGTCAGAATTCCGCGCTCAATCAGTTCCCGGAGCGTTTGCAAAGTCAGTGCATCTGACTTCCATTCGCTTCGGATGACGAACCATTCAGCTTGTTCTATTGGCATTGACGGAAATCCGGTTGGGTTGCTGCAACATTGGCGAGCAGATTAATGATTGCAGCAAATGCATTGTGAAGTATCTGCCACAATTGAAGTCGTTCGTATGCGATCGCGGAGGTAGCCGAGCGACTCGGTGTCGACCAGCCGTCACTTTATGCGTTGAAGCAGAAGCTTTTGCATCCGTGTGTAGTTATGCTGAAGTTGCTCCCTTAGACGATTTCTGCTCTTCCAGCTGCTCGTTGTCATCTTCTGCTGTTGGATCCACAGAAAGAGGCTCGCTGCCTTCAGCGAGTTCCTCTTCTGTCGCATTAAAGTCTGGTGAGCCTCGCGGCGGATAGTCGAGCTTCGCAGCAAGTTTTTCCAGCTTGGAGTCGGCAAATTTGGGAAATGGCAGTTGGCGATTGCGCCGCCATGCCGCAACCTCAGCCTTGGCTTTTTCACCAAGCTTTGTATCCAACCCCTCGTCCTTACCCATGTAGACAGTCTGTGAGGGAAACGCGAAGCCAGTGCCGGATTGCTTGACGACATCGCCTATGCGCAACAGGATATCTTCCTTGATCGCATAGAAATCATTCCATTCACGGGTCTTGGCATACACCCGGATTGAAACATCCAGTGACGATGCGCCATATCCGGAGAAGCGAACCCGGATAGTCTCAGGATCGATCCTCGGATGCGAGTGGAACATCTCCCGGATTTTCGCCAGCACGTACCTGAGTTGGTCTGCTTCGGTTTCATAGCGCAGACCAATCGTGTGGGTGATCATCATCTGATCACAGCGCGCCCAATTGATCAGCTGCATGTCGACAAATTGCGAGTTGGGAATTGAAATCAGTGTCCGATCAAGGGAACGGACCTGGGTCGACCGGATACCAATGGTTTCGACGGTGCCGCTCATATCTCCAAAGTTGCAGAAGTCACCGACTTTGACAGGTTTATCGAAGTAGAGAATGAAGCCACCAATCAGGTTCTCGAGTGTCGGCCGAATCGCGAGCGCAACAGCGATACCACCAATGCCGAGTCCGGTGACCATAGTCAGGACAGGCACACCCATATCCTGGGCTCCGTAAGCGAGAATGAGTATACCGCCCACGGCACCGACAATCTTTGCAATCAACCGCAACATGTTTGCATCAAGGCTTTGATCCGGAAATCTCGGATCAACCACAACGCCCTCGAAGAAGGCGAGCACCACAAGCCAAAAAGCCCAGGCAGCAGCCGCAAAAAAGATCGCCGCATAGACGAAATCGATTAGCCGAGCCAAAGCTCCAGTAGCAACAACCTGTGTATCGAAATAGAAATTCAACGCTGCAACGACTGCTAGCAGCGAAACAGGTCGTATAATACGTAGCAAAAGAGGAGTGAGGCGCTTTTCAGAATATACCTGATCCAATGCTCGCTGCCACCAGATGAACAGTAGCGTTGCGATCAGTGAGATTGTGACTACGGAGATTGCCTTCCAGATTGGTGTATCCAGAACCTGCGCCTTGAGGCTGTCAGGAAGCGCGGAGATATCCACCGAGGGAAACAGCGGACCGGTAATCTGTGGCATCAGATTAACCCAGCTCTTGATTGGCAGTGTTGTCTGAAGCGGGAGATTGCGAATCCCACGATCAAACCGGGGGGCAACCTGAATTGTTTGCTGGCTGAACAAGAATTCGCCCCATTGGGCCCCTTTTCCCATTCTTACAATTTGCAGCGGTGTGTCTGGAATACGATAAATTGCCGGTTCGGTTTCACTGAAAGCGTCTCCATCAGGCACCTTGTCGAGGTTCGGAATACCTGTGCGCCCCAGAATGTTAAGCAGATAGCCCAGTGTCTCGAGGCCAACCTGCCTGCGCGAGCCTTCTGAAACACCAGACAGATCAATCAGGGAACGTAAATGCTGGCTGATGATAGAGAGATGCTCGGCATTCTGTAGCGTCCTATCCAGCTCATAAGACCTCAGCGCCGTTTCCAGCGCGTCTCTCAAGTGAAGGAATGTCGACAATGTTTGGCGAGGACTTTCAGTCCTGACCAAGGGCACGATGAACTCACGCTCTGTAACGGGCTGCGCTACAGTCGTGCCTGGCGTGTCCGGCAGGGTCACCCCTTCCTGTGAGTGAGCTTCTGGATTCAGCAGCACCACGAACAATAGTATAGAGAGCGGCATCAACCACCATCCGCGGAAAAATCCACTGGAGCTCGGATGTGAAGTGCCGGTTTGCAAACTCATTGTCGGTTCCCTCTTAAGGCTTCATGCAGGGCCATTCAATCTCGTTTGACAGCCTTCACATACCCCTCAAGATCTATTGCCCATGTATAAATAAGTCATATTAAAATATAAAAAAATAACTAGTTGTGATGGTTGAAATTGGACTTGTATTTAGCTGGAGCGGTCTCGACGCCCGTCCCGTACTTGTGTCGGACAATGTATTTGTTTCGATCTTTGAAGCTCACTTCCTTAGCCCCATTGAGCTTGTCTCGCAGACCTTGCAGATACCATTTCATCTTATGATCAGGCAGACTTACTTGCGTTAGAAACTTCGAAAATGAACCCTGAGAAAACTGCAGTGTCTGCTCCGCAGTTCCATACACATAGTAGGGTCCGCTCAAGATGTTGATTACTGGCCCAATGTGAGCGAATTCCTGATCGCCCTGGGCATCGCTGTCAGGCAACAGGGCCACGGTATCATTCTGATAAATCACCCGGAGCAAGGGCAGGCTTTCATATGCCCTGGCCCCAGCCACGTTGGTGAATTTTGGCTGGCCAAAAGTGAAGATACGGCCAAGTTTGACACCATCATTCTGCAGGTAGATCCCCAAGATCGCCGCCACAGCGCCACCAAGGGAGTGCCCCGTAAGATAAGTGGTATAACCGGGCTTGAGTCGCGGCTTGACATCCCGATAGATCGCTTCGGCCGCTGTCCTGAAGCCGCGATGCATGTGAATGCCGCTCTTCTGATCCATTATAGCATGGGTATCCTTGTCCAGTGTCCAGTTGGTGTCGTTGGCGGTTCCCCGGACTGCGATCGCCTGTATTTTCCGCTGATCGTTATAGCCAATAACGTACTGAACATCCGACGTTCCCGGCGTGGCGACCCAGGCAGACTTGCCCTTCAGTTCTCCGAGAATCTTGGATTTGCCGTCATAAGCCATATTGGCAATTTGGGCTGCACGGTAGAGAAGATCGAAATCAATGTCGGGTGACTTCGCCGAGCTTGAGATTGGGTGATTTGTTAGCACCCCGACCAGCAAAATGATCATCGCGCCAATCCGGCGGAAGCTATTTAAACCTGTCATTAGATGATCCGCTTTCCATGGCCGATTGGACAGTCTGACTTTTTCAAACAATACACGTGTTGTGATTGGACTGCATGTGCTGTTTCCAAGCTGTCTTAAACGTGCTCGGGGCCTGGCGTTTGCGTCTCATATGCCCGCCCTTTCCAAACGTTTTGGCGGCAATAGCCTCTTCGGCAGCTCGGTCGAAAACTCACGCTAGGAGTGGGCTCAGAACCGCAGCGTCAGGCCCGCTACCGGTCCATGCATGGTTAGGTCCAGATCCACGGGGCCGGTACTGTAGTTCACGCCGAGACCTCGATAGCCGATGCTTCCAGAGAAATTGGATGTGAAGTTGTAGCCCAGACCACCATAGA
>JAZBOA010000172.1:0-2096 GCA_036350935.1 Anderseniella sp.
ACGGATGTTGCGCTGGATTGAGTCGGCATCTGTAGCACCCAAAAAAAACCGCTCGGCACAGTGGGAAGGTGCCGGGAGCCACCCAGCGGGACCGGAGTTGCCACGGTCCACAACCTTCCCGCTACACCGAGCGGGGATCTGCAACATCTTCTGCCCCCGCGCTGGCTAGGCTCGGGTGCCCAATAGAATAGCGCAACGCGAGCGTGGCGGCAAGGGCGACAGTATTTGTGTTTACGGGGTTGACATTGTAGGGAAAGGCGTTACACTAATAATCGTCGTGGCGGGGCGTGGTAGGGCGAGGCGCGGCACGGCGTGGCTCTGCATGGCAGGCATGGACGGGCGAGGCAAACACCGACGGCGCGGCGGCTTCCGCGCCACAATGCAACAGGCCGCAAGATGCGGCGAGGAAACACAATGGCAACACGTACAGCAAACGCAGACGCAACCTTGGACTTCATCCAAGTATCACAAGGTCGGTTCAGCGCGGTCCTTCTTGGCGAGAGCCCGCTCATCATGAACTGCATGAGCAACAAAGCAAAACATCAGTTGCTGCTGCCGTCCGGGCGCAAGACAGGGCCAGAAAAAGCCGCATCGCTCAAACACGATCCGCTCGCGGAATGGCGAGACTCGATGTACTACGCCCGCGACCCGGAAAGCCAGACGCTTTTCATGATGCCCGCTGTAGCCTTCAAAAAGGCCATCATGGGCGCAGCGATCGACATCCCTGGAGCAAAAAAGGCTCAGCTCGGACGGCTGATGTACGTCGAAGGCGACGAAGTGCCGATCTACGGCACTCCCGAAGTCATGATGAGCGTCACCCGATCCGCCGACATGAACCGCACGCCAGACGTGCGCACCCGCGCCATTTTCCCGACCTGGTGCGCCAAGATCACCATTCAGCATACTGAGCCCATGCTGCGCGGCCAGGCGGTGCTGAAGCTGCTCGCCGCAGCCGGCATCACCCAGGGCATTGGAGACTGGCGCGTCGAGAAGGGCAGCGGCAACTTCGGCCGCTTCCAGAGCACCGACGATACTCATCCACAGGTCAAGCTGCTGATGGACGCTGGCGGGCGCGAGGCGCAGAAAGAGGCGCTGAGCAATCCAATCGCGTATGACGGCGAGACCGAGGCATTGCTCGAATGGTATGCGCAGGAAATCACCCGCCGCGGAATCAAAAGCGTCGCGTAACCAATCGCTGCCACGGATGGCACACGGCAAGGCAGGCGTGGCCGGGCAGGCAAGGCTCGGCGAGGCTGGGCGCGGCGAGGCTGGGCAGGCGCGGCGTGACATGGAAAGGACTGGCCAGGCACGGAGAGGCTAGGCGGGGCGTGGCGCGGCAGGCACGGCAGGGCGAGACACGGCGGGGCGGGGCGAGGCGGGGCGTGGCCTAGCACGGCTTGGCCGGCAATCACACAACATGAGGTAATTACGATGTCACAAGAAACGCACGAAGCAAAAAAGGCCGCAATGGCCGAACTCAATCGGCTCGCCAAAGCCGGCGGCGGGAGGATTACACCATCGGCTATTGTCGAAGCTGCACGAGACGAAGACAGCGCGCTACACGCGTATTTCGAATGGGACGACAGCACAGCCGCCGAGCAATACAGGCTTATGCAAGCGCGCGAGCTGCTGCGTAGCTGCAAGGTGGAATTCAAAATCAACGACCGGAAGATCGCCATTCCGGCTTATGTGCGCGACCCGGAAGCCGACAGTATGCAGCAAGGCTATGTCGAGACCGCACGCATTCGCAACGAAGCCGAAGCCGCCCGCGACGTGCTGTTGAGAGAGTTCAGCCGAGTCGGCTCGCTTTTGACGCGGGCCCGGCGGCTGGCCGAGTTCTTCGAGATGGAGTCAGAGGTTGACGACCTCAGCGCCACGCTTGGACTTCTGCGGCAGAAGATCGAGAACACCACGCCACATCTCAACGCGTAACCCGAACGCGCCACGGACGGCGCCTGTTGCGCACGGCACGGCAGGCATGGCAAGGCGTGGCTAGGCGAGGCGAGGCTTGGCAAGGCGGGGCCTGGCATGGCCGGGCAGGCGAGGCGGGGCCTGGCATGGCGTGGCGTGGCTAGGCGAGGCGGTGGCCTGGCAGG
>JAZBOA010000173.1:0-3372 GCA_036350935.1 Anderseniella sp.
CGATCCGTATACGGGGGGGCTTGGCGCGGGATTTTTCTAGCGACTGGCTTTTTCACCGGGGAATCCACCCGGAATCCACCTCACCCTCGCCACTCAGATTTCCGACTCGATATCAAAGCCTTGCGCGATCACGCAGCTGGCCAGGTGGATTCCTCGGCGGAATCCAGGGAATCCACCTGGCCGACTCCAGCAGTGCGGACACAGCTGTCGTTCAATTTAGTGCTCTCAGCGAAAGTTGTCTGCCTCAAGCAGTCACTTGCGCGGGATGCGGCGTCAAAATGAGCGCATGGCGGGCTGTTTCCCAACTTGTTTTGTCGTCTCGGGTTCTTTACTCGCCCGCATGGTGAACATCCAAAACAACCTGCCTTCCGGGATGGAGCGCACGGTTGTAAAGCGGCTCCCCGTGGGATGAGATGCCTGTATTGCATGCAAACCGCACGATGAGAGAGCGCCAGATGACACAAACACTGACCGTTCATGCCGCCCTTGCCCGTGCTCTTGATGATCAGGGGGTGGACGTTCTCTACGGTTTGATGGGTGACGCAAACCTGTTCATGGTCGATCACTTCGTCCGCGAACTCGGTGGCCGTTACGTTCCCGCCGTGCACGAAGCAGGCGCGGTGCTGATGGCGCTTGGCCATGCCTCGGTCACCGGCGAAGTCGCGGTCGCAACCATTACCCACGGGCCCGCCGTCTCCAACGCCGTCACAGCTCTGATCGAGGGCACAAAAGGTACGATTCCGATTGTGCTCATGTGCGGCGACACCCCGGTTGAGGATCCCGATCACCAGCAAGCCGTGGCGCAACGCGCGCTGATCGAAGCGACGGGCGCGGGCTTCGAGCAACTGAAGTCCACTGCCAGCGTGGCAAGGGATGTCGCCACGGCGTTTCGCCGTGCGCGTTTGGAACGCCGCCCCATCGTGCTCAACATGCCGTCTGCGATGATGTGGGAACAAACCACATACGAAACGGCCGCAACCGAGGTACCGACCTTGCCGACCGCGCCTGGTGAAGGCGCTGCTCTGAATGACGCTGTAGGGATTCTAGCATCCGCCCGCCGACCACTCATCCTGGCTGGGCGTGGTGCTCTTCATGCGCGGGCTGCTCTGCTGGAACTGGCCGGCCGCATCGGTGCTCCAGTGGCCACGACGCTGAAGGCCAAGGGCTTGTTCAACGGCGCGCCCTACGATCTTGGCGTCTGCGGCACACTCAGCACGCCCGCTGCAAGCGATGTGATCGCATCCGCCGATTGCATCATTGCCTTTGGCGTCGGGTTCAGCCGCTTCACCACGCTCCATGGGGCCTTCCTCGAAAACACCCGCGTGGTGCAAATCGACGATGATGCGCGCCAATTCGGACGTCGGCACGTTCCCGATGCGATGGTGGCGGGCGACCCGGAACTTGTGGCGAAGACAATGCTGCACTGGGTCAATGAGGCTGAGATCCCATCCTCTCAGTCGACCGACACAATTGATCGGGAGGCCCTCCGCGCGGGACACCCTTTGCCCAAGCCATCGAACGCGCCGGGAACATTGGATTATTCTGTCGCGCTGGATCGGATCAACGCTGCTTTTCCCGAGGATCGGATTTTTGTCTCCGACGCTGGTCGATTCATGACAGAAGCATGGTGCCGGATCGGTGTCTCGTCGCCTCGAAACATGGTGCCAGCGATCAATGCGGGCGCAATCGGAAACGGCATGGGCTACGCCATTGGCGCGTCAGTGGCGCGCCCGGGTCAGAAGACCCTATTCGTCTGCGGCGACGGCGGTTTCATGATGGGGGGCATGGCCGAGTTCTCTTCGGTCGTCCGTGAGGGGCTCGATATGGTTGCGGTGATCTGCAACGACTCGGCGTATGGAGCAGAATATATTCAGTTCACGGACAGACAGCTTGATCCGGCGCTGTCCGCTTTCGCTTGGCCTTCTTTTGCAGCGATGGCACAGGCTATGGGGGCCACAGGGGTGCGGGTCAGTTCAGTAGCGGAACTCGACGATGCCCTGACCGCTGCGACCGATACTACAGGCCCGGTGTTGTTGGAGCTTATTCTCGATCCGGCGTCGATGCCTAGGATGCACAGCTAGGCCAGTTCAATAGACTTGCCAACTGCTTCGACGGCAAACCGCCTAATGGCAGTATTCTGCGGCTTCCGCTGGGCAGGCATTTGTTTGTCATCCAGCGTGTCAAGGGAAGTGAATCAGTCGAAGACGCACCGCTCAAGCGGAGTTTTTCAACACAATCCGGACAAAGCCGCTGTCGGGCGGTCACCTTGTTGCCAAGGAGGATTTGGCAAATCTCTCAAGGCCCGCTCTCTTTAATCGAGTACCGATATCACGCTCGACATGTCGACCTTGGGGCCGAGCGCTTCTGCCGCCCGTGCGTAAAGGTCAGAGCTGACGTCGAGTTGCGGCGTTGCCGAGCACAGGCGCGCCGCTTCTGTTCGGATCAGGCAGGTGCTCGTATGCGCGTCTGCCACACCCGCCTGCAACCCGAAATCACTTTCGATCATCTTGGGAAGTTTGATGGTCACGAAATCGCTGCTGAGAGGGCCTGCCGCCACGGCTTGCTTGAATTTGTCCAACGGAAGGCCGCCCTTGCGTGCAAAATTGGTCGCCTCGGCCAAGGCGACGAGGCTGGAGCAAAGGTAAAGGTTGATCGCCAGTTTCATGCGCAAGGCGTCGCCAGCGGCCCCGCAGTAGATCTGATCCTTGCACATGGGGCGCAAGATAGGGGCCACTGCGTCCGCCACAGCGCGATCACCGCCCAACAAACAGACAAGCTGGCCGTTCTCCGCGGGCACCCGTGAGCCTGAGACCGGCGCTTCGAGATAGCTCCCACCCGCCTGCGCAATATCGCTTGCAAGACCAACCGAATAGAGCGGATCGACCGAGCCCATGCCGATGATGGTTTTGCCCTGAACATTCTCGGCGAAGGCGGCCGTGTCGCGTTCCAGCACTGCATCAACAGCGTCCTGGTTCAGAAGCATGAGAATGGATGTCCGCGACCCGCGCAAAACGGCCCGTGGTGATGGGGCAAACTCGACATCAGATCCGCCGGGGAAGGCGTCTGGAGCCTTTTGCGTCCTGTTCCAGACGTTCAGCGCAATGCCATGCCGCGCGAGGTTTCGCGCCATGGGCAATCCCATGGTGCCCAACCCGATGAAACCGACCTTTTCCATGATCCATGCAATCCTTTTGTTTGTGCAAGACCAGCATGGCACCTCATTGGAGGTGTTTTTTACCAAATTGAGATATGAAATCGTGTATTTTTAGTGCTTGGCGCCATGATGCAATGCATTGATGGTGTCTGGCACCAACCGAAGCGAGCACGACCATGCAGCACGCCCTCGACGACATCGACCGGAAGATTCTTCGC
>JAZBOA010000174.1:0-2882 GCA_036350935.1 Anderseniella sp.
GGCCCGGCTCCTTGGTCTGGCGCAGCACCTTGACAACTTGGCCTGCCAAGGGATGGTAGGCGCGGATGACGCGCACATACCGCACAGCGTGTGACGATTTGCGGGCATCTTGTGAATCGTGCCCCCCTTCGCTACATTGATCCAACCGGGCATATCGAAGAAGGCGAAGAAGAACAAGCCATGGATATTCTCGAGATGCTGCGGCTGTATGGTGTTTACATCTTGATAGACTTTGGCTGGACACCTGACACTTGGTTGGCTTTGGGCGGATTGTATCACTGGGAAAAGGGCGCGTGGGAGTTGAATACGCTGACCGCTGTGCTGGATGGTGTGCAAGTAATGGCGTCGGCCTACGGAGGCCGTGATGCCTTTAGACAAGCGCTGCCCAAGGGGATCAAACTCGAAAGAGTAGCACAAAGCGAGTATGGCAACAACCGCGCTGCTGAAACCGCGCCCAACGGGAGGATTATCAGACTCTTTGACCTAGCGTAAGTTTTGTGCAACCAGAAGCCGAATCGCTTTTTTCGGCATAAACCTGAACTTTTACAACTGAACCCTGTTCCGCTACACTCTCGGCAGCCTTGTCCGGAGGACTGCTGTGAGCGACAACGAGATCAATGAACTCACTCATCATGCCATGCTCGTGGCCTGGGGCGAGTTTGCCCAATGCATCGGCCTGATCCAAGAGATCGAGAACGTGCCCCTGCACCAAAAGACGGTCACGCATCGGCCGCAGACCAAGATTCTGGAATTCTTCGTCGCCATTCTCGCCGGACTGGAGTATCTCAAGGATCTGAGCCGGTCCGCGCACCCAATTGACCAGGATCAGGCGGTGGCCAAAGCCTGGCTCCAACCGGCTTGGGCCGACTACAGCGGCGTCAGCCGCACGCTCACCACGCTTTCCCAAGAAGAGGCCGAGCAAGTGGCCGCTGTGCTGCACAAGATCACCAAGCTCATCCTGGATGGAGAGGTCATGAAAGCCTTACAGCTGTCCGGGCGACTGACCTACGATGGCGATCTGACCGGCCGTCCTGTGTCCAACAGCAGCACCACCTACCCGAATACGGGCTATGGTCACATGGACGATGCGATTCGACTCGGCTATCAGGCGGCGATGGTCAGCATGCACAGCCCTACCTATGGCCGGTTATGGCTTTCTGTCGTGCCTCACCCCGGCAACACGGCGTCGTGTACTGAGGCGGAAGCCATGGTCCTGGCTGCAGAAGCGAAAACCGGCCTGCGCCCTTTGCGCCGGACGGACCTACTCCAGGGCCGACTGCAAGGTGCGAACCGGGAGCGCAAGGACCGAGAAGGGCAAGTGCAGACGATCGAGTCGGAACTGGCTGCCGTGCAAGCCCAAGAGGTCGAAACCCGGCAGCAAATTGATCAACAGCGCGCTCTCGTCTCCGATCTGGAAGCGGAATATCGAGAGAAACAGCGGGCGGAACGACCATACAGCAAGTTGGGCCGGGCGCGGCACAAGTTGGGCGTGCTGGAACGACGGCAAGCACGGCTGGCGAAGAAGGCGCCCAAGCTCAAGGAGCAACTTGCTCGCCGCAAAGGACAGCTCGCCGTCTCGCAGGTTCGAGAATCGCAACTACAGCGACGGCTGGAGCAGTTCCAGGCAGACAACCAGGCGAACCGATGCCCGATCCAGGCTGATTTTCGGCTGGATGCAGGGTTTGGTGTGAGGGAAAATGTGGCACTGTTGATCGAAATGGGCTATGAAGTGTACACCAAACCGTACGCCGACTGGCTAACACCTCGACTCAAGCGTCGGGTAGCCGGACGCAGTGACTGGACTCGGGTGGGCAAGAATGCAGAGATGATCGCCTGGAAGGCCGAAGTCCTGCATGATTTTCCGTATCCGCTCGATGTGGCGTTGGAGCGCTTCCAGGTCGGTGACAAGCAGAAGCATGCTACGCTCCTTCATTTCGGCACCGATCCTGTCACCACCGACTTGCCCGCTTGGTTCGAGTGCTACAACGCACGTCAGACAATCGAGGCTGGGATCAAAGAAGGAAAAGGTGTGTTCGGGATGCACCACTTGAAAGTCCGGTCAGCGCCTGGTCTGTATCTACAGGAGCAGTTTGCGGTCTTTGCCGCCAACTTTGTGCGCTGGGCAGCGCATTGGCTGGCGACGCAGTGCCCGCAGCTCCCGTCAGGCTGGCAAGACATGACACAGCCGAAGGTGAAAGAGCAGGTCAAGGTCGGCGCACACACGTCGGCGTGGGTCCACTGGCAGGAACAGGGTTGTTTGTTAAGGTTCACGGACGCCAGCATTTTTGCTGGTCAGTCTTTTGAGCTGGAAAGGCACTGGCCTGTGCAACTACCACTGCCTTTCGCAGAAAGTTCATGTTTTGGCCATTTTTAGCAGTTTGGCCTCTAGTTGCACAAAAGTTAGGCTAGGATGACCACCACGTCCATATCTGAATCGGGTGCTGCATCACCCCGAGCACGAGAACCGAAAAGAATAGCAGACACTAGCTCTCCATCGGACCGGGCGTGAAGCCGCCCAAGAAAGTCAACCACCATACTTCGTTCCTGATCGCTCAAATGACCCAAGCGCGGGTCCAACTGGAGACTCAACATGCTCCTACCTCTCGCTCGGCCTGTGGTGGTACTTTTGGCTCTTCTTCCGGTGGTCGCATGTCAGGTATGGCTCCGGCCGAGTCCGAACCGCCACACAATCGCATCAAAGCTGTTTCCCAGCAAATTGCCCATCTGGATCATCCGCATCCAGTTCAAAATATCGTCGCTCACCCGCTCGCCATAGTAGGCCCGGAAACGGTGCTCCGCCTCGGGGTCAGGCTCGCCACCGGTCTCTGCCCAGTGCTGCGCAAAGGCCAGCGCCACCGCTTCTTCCTCGGGGAATTCCCCCA
>JAZBOA010000175.1:0-6233 GCA_036350935.1 Anderseniella sp.
ACCTGCCCAACAAGGGTGTTGGCCAGGAAGCGCTGCTGGACGGCATTTCACCCGCTAAGCCGGATGAAATGGCTGGCCGGCTGCTGGCAGACAACACCCGCCTGCTGTCATTCTGAGGAACAAACCCATGTGGAAACTTGCATTTGCCCTGGTCGCCAGCCTGCTGCTGGCCACACCTGCAACGGCGGCCCCAGAACCCGAGAACCCGGAGCGGCAGACCTCGTGGGGACTGTACCTCACCGCCAAGGAAGCCTTCGCCATGAAGCAGGCAGAAGGCGCCAGGGTATTGTTCATCGACGTGCGCGAACCGGTCGAGATCATGTTCACCGGCTTCACCGAAGTGGTGGACGTCAACGTGCCCTACATGCTTGCAAACCCGTCAAGGTGGCACCCGGAGAAACCGGTCCTGGCCATGGAGGTCAACAAGGATTTCGCCGCGGGCGTGGCCAGGGCGCTGGAAGACCGAGGGCTGGACAAAGCCACCCCGGTCATCCTGATGTGCCGGTCTGGCGGCGAGCGCGGGGCGCCTTCTGCCAAGGCTCTTGAAGGCCTTGGCCTGAAAGCGGTCTATGTCGTTGTCGACGGCTTTGAGGGTAGTGTTGCAAAGGACAATCCGGACGGTCCTTGGCGCACGGTAGACGGATGGAAGAACTCGCAGCTGCCCTGGGGCTTCAAGCTCGATCCGGAAAAGATTTACCTGCGTCCGCAGCCGTAGTTCTCAGGCTTCATTGAGGCCGGCGTTCAGCCGGCCTACCGCGCCCGCACTATCGCCTTTTCCACCAGCATCCGCGCATCGTCCAGCGAGGCCTTGCGGGGGTTGGTTGCGGCGGCGCTGTCCTTCAGCGACTTTGCGGCAATCCGCTCGACGCGGTCTGCCGGCACGCCGATCTCGCTGAGCGAACGCGGGATGTCCAGCTCGTCGAGCAGCCGCTCGACTGCAGAAATGAATCCATCGACCGAGGTGTCGTCCAGCCCCATCGCTTGCGCCATGCGCTGGACCTTGCCCTCCATGCCGGGAAGGTTGTAGCGCAGCACGACCGGCAGGATGATCGCATTGGTCAGCCCGTGCTGGGTGTTGTACTCGGCGCCGGCCATGTGCGAGATGGCGTGCACCATGCCCAGCCCCTTCAGGAAGGCGACGCCGGCGAGGCAGGACCCGGCCAGCATGCCGCCGCGGGCGGCCATGTTTTCCGGCTCCCGCACCGCCACCGGAAGCCACCCGGCAATCAGGTGGAGCGCCTCCAGCGCCATGCCGTCGCACAAGGGATGAAACCCCGGCACGCAATAGGCCTCGATGGCGTGGGTCAGTGCGTCGGCGCCGGTCCACGCCGTCAGGTTGGCTGGCAGGCCCACAGTCAGCGCCGGGTCGAGCAGCGCCAGCGAGGGCTTCAGGCCCGGGTGCCAGATGCAGAACTTCATGCCCTTTTCGACATGGGTGACCATCGCCGTGCTTTCCGTTTCGGCGCCGGTGCCGGCGGTGGTCGGGATGGTGATCAGCTTCGGGAAAGGCTGATCCGGCGCTATGGCTGGCACTGGTTGCTCGAACTCGAAGTCCCACAGGCCGATGTCGTTGTTGGCGGTCAGGCAGATCGCCTTGCCGCCGTCCATGGCGCTGCCGCCGCCGATGGCAATGATCGCGTCATGGCCGCCTGCGCGGAACGCCTCGCGCCCGGCCCCGATCTCGTCGTCGCGCGGGTTGGGGGAGATTTCGGAGAAAACCGCGCAATCCAGTCCGGCCCTGGTCAGCCGTTGCGGAAGTTCGCCAATGAACGGCAAGCCGCGGCTGCCACGGTCGGTCACGATCAGCGGGTTGCCAAGGCCCAGGCCCGCACAGCGTGAGCCGATTTCTGAAAGCCGTCCGGGTCCATAGGCAATCGGCACCGGAAAGGTCCAGTCCTGGGCCGCCAGCAAGTCTGCAACATCGGTTTTCATGGGCGGCTCCGGTTTCTCGAGTGTGCAAGGATTGACCCTAGTCTTCCTTCAGGTCCTGCTTCAGCCGCTTGTCCAGGTATTTCGAGCAGATTGCGGTGAGTTCCGGAATCTTGTCCTCGAAGAAGTGATTGGTGTCGGGCATCACCTCGTGGTCGATCTTGATGCCTTTCTGGGTCTTCAGCTTGGCCACCAGCGCATTGATCGACTCAGCCGGGGTGACCGTGTCGTTGGCGCCGTTGACGAACAGGCCCGATGCCGGGCAGGGCGCAAGGAACGAGAAGTCGTAGTGCTTCGCCAGCGGCGCGATGGACATGAAGCCGGCGATCTCGGGCCGCCGCATCAGCAGCTGCATGCCGATCCACGCGCCGAACGACACACCCGCGATCCAGCAGGTGGCGGCTTCCTTGTTGAAGGTCTGCATCCAGTCCAGTGCCGAGGCTGCATCTGACAACTCGCCCGCGCCATTGTCGAACAGGCCCTGCGACCGGCCAACGCCACGGAAGTTGAAGCGCAGCACCGAGAAACCGCGCTCCCGGAACATGTAGTAGAGGTCGTGCACGATGGGGTTGTTCATGGTGCCGCCGAACTGCGGGTGCGGATGCAGGATCAGCGCAATCGGGCTGCCATGTTCGGGATTGTGATGATAGCGGCCCTCGATGCGGCCGGCCGGTCCGTTGAAAATGACCTCAGGCATGTATTTGTGTATCCCGTCAGGTTACGGCAGGTCCCCCGCGCAGGCTGCGCCGGGTCCGGAACATTGGCATGGCGGAGGAAATTCTCCGCTCATTTGCCCCGGAAAAAGCCGGATTGAATTGTTGACTCTGTTCGTCGGGTTTTCTATACCCAGTTTAGAATAATTCAAGGAAGCGGGCGCCCGTCCCCGAACAAGGTATCCGGGCGCGTCTTACACAATACGGGGTCTGAAATGCAAGCAAATCGGGAGATCAGCCGGTTTTGCACGGTTTCGGCCCCGCTTTATGGCAACTTGCAGTGGAATCAGTGAAGCTATGAAGCTCTCGACCAAAGGCAGATATGCGGTAATGGCGATGGCCGATATCGGCGCACAGCCGGACGGCGCCCGCGTGGCGCTGGCCGATGTGGCCGAGCGCCAGGACATCAGCCAGGAGTACCTTGAGCAGCTGTTCTCCAAGCTTCGCCGGGCAGGGCTGGTGGAAAGCCAGCGCGGCCCCGGCGGCGGCTACTGGCTGGCGCGCCCGGCTGACGCCATCTACATCGCCGACATCATTTCCGCCGTCGACGAACCGATGCAGGTCACGCGCTGCCAGGGCGACGCCATCGACGGCTGCGTCAGGGGCGAGAAGTGCGTCACCCACGAGCTTTGGGCCGCCCTTGGCCGCCAGGTTTTTGGCTTCCTGTCCGCCATCACGCTGGGCGACGTGGTTGGCCGGCGGAATCTGGCGCTGGAAGCCTCGATCCGCCGCGCCAAGGCGCACCCCGTCACCACCATGACCCAGAGCACCAACTGAACAAGCAAACCATGCGCGCCTACCTCGACCATAACGCCACCAGCCCGCTGCGGCCTGAAGCCCGCGACGCCATGATCGCGGCGCTGGACGTCTGCGGCAATGCCTCGTCGGTGCACGCCGAGGGCCGGGCGGCGCGCGCGCTGATCGAGACGGCGCGCGAGGATATCGCCCGCGCGCTCGGCGCCATTGCGCCTGCGGTGGTGTTTACCTCGGGCGGTTCGGAAAGCTGCAATCAGGCCATCCGTGGCGCCGGGGTTGACCGCATCATCGTCTCCGCCGTTGAACACCCCTGCGTGCTCGAAGCGGCCCGGGCCACCGGCAAGCCGGTATCGATTGCCCCGGTGAACGGTGACGGCGTCATCGATCTGGCCGCGCTTGACAGTTTGCTGGCCGATGGCGAAGGCCGGGCACTCATTTCCGTCATGCTGGCCAACAACGAGACGGGCGTCATCCAGCCGGTGCGGGACGTGGTGGCGCTGGCGCAGAAACATGATGCGCTTGTTCACTGCGATGCGGTGCAGGCTTTCGGCAAGATTCCGGTCAATTGCGCTCTCCTTGGCGTGGATTTGCTGAGCGTTTCCGCCCACAAGCTGGGCGGCCCGCAAGGTGTGGGCGCGCTGGTGATCCGCGACGGTCTCGCCGTGTCGCCGCTCATCCACGGGGGCGGTCAGGAACTGCGCCGCCGCGCTGGCACCGAGAACGTTGCCGCCATTGCCGGATTTGCCGCGGCGGTCAAGGCGGCGGGCGAAACCGAATCCGATATCAAGGCGTTACGTAATCAGGTTGAATCTGCAATTGAACAGGGACCGGGGAAAGTAACGGTATTCGGCAAGGGCGTGGAACGGCTGCCAAACACGGTGTGCTTCGCGCTGCCGGGGCTTGCGGCGGATACCGCATTGATCGCCTTCGATCTTGAGGGCATCGCGGTGTCGTCCGGCTCGGCGTGCTCGTCCGGCAAGGTGGCGGCGAGCCACGTGCTCAAGGCGATGGGCGCAGCCGAAGATGCGGTGGCGTCCGCCATCCGGGTGAGTCTCGGCTGGAACACCACTGACGAAGACGTGAACAGGTTCATCGAAAGCTGGCAGCGTATTGCCGGGCGCCATGCCGCCCAGGCGGCTGCTGCCTGAAGGAAAGTTTCAGAGGCGAAGGAGAGGCAAAATGCCCGATATCGAAACAATCGAGCGCGTCAAGGAAATCGACGTCGACAAGTACAAGTACGGTTTCGAGACCATCATCGAATCCGACACCGCGCCGAAGGGCCTGTCGGAAGAGGTGATCCGTTTCATCTCGGCCAAGAAGGACGAGCCGGAATGGATGCTGGAACAGCGCCTGGAAGCCTACCAGCGCTGGCTGAAGATGGAAGAGCCCACCTGGGCCAAGGTCCACTATCCGAAGATCGACTTCAACGACATCTACTATTACTCCGCGCCCAAGGGCCAGACCGGCCCCAAGTCGCTGGACGAGGTGGATCCGGAACTGCTGGCAACCTATGCCAAGCTGGGCATTCCGCTGAAGGAACAGGAAATCCTTGCCGGTGTGCGCAAGCAGGGCGAGCCGAGCCATCTCGACGAGGAGGGCGGCCAGTCCTATACCGCCGGCAACGTGGCCGTGGACGCCGTGTTTGACTCGGTCTCGGTGGTGACAACCTTCAAGAAGGAACTGGCCAAGGCCGGCGTCATCTTCTGCTCGATCTCGGAAGCCATCCGCGAACACCCCGAACTGGTGAAGAAGTACCTGTTCTCGGTGGTGCCGCAGGCCGACAATTTCTACGCCGCGCTGAACTCCGCCGTGTTCACCGACGGCTCGTTCGTCTATATCCCCGAGGGCGTGCGCTGCCCGATGGAGCTGTCGACCTACTTTCGCATCAACGCCGAGAATACCGGGCAGTTCGAGCGCACGCTGATCATCGCCGACAAGGGGTCTTACGTCTCTTACCTGGAGGGCTGCACCGCGCCGATGCGCGATGAGAACCAGCTGCACGCGGCGGTGGTTGAGCTCGTGGCGCTCGATGACGCCGAGATCAAGTATTCGACCGTGCAGAACTGGTATCCCGGCGACAAGGAAGGCAAGGGCGGCATCTACAACTTCGTCACCAAGCGCGCCGACTGCCGTGGCCGCAACTCCAAGGTGTCGTGGACCCAGGTCGAAACCGGCTCCGCCATCACCTGGAAGTACCCGTCCTGCATCCTGCGTGGCGACAACAGCCGTGGCGAATTCTACTCGATCGCCATTTCCAACGGCTACCAGCAGGTCGATAGCGGCACCAAGATGATCCACCTCGGCAAGAACACCTCGAGCCGCATCATCTCCAAGGGCATCGCGGCGGGTCATTCCGACAACACCTATCGCGGTCTGGTCACCACCCACCCGAAGGCGAAGAACGCCCGCAACTTCACCCAGTGCGACTCGCTGCTGATCGGCGACAAGTGCGGCGCCCACACCGTTCCTTACATTGAGTCAAAAACGCGTACGGCGACCTTCGAGCACGAGGCCACCACGTCGAAGATTTCCGACGACATGCTGTTCTACTGCCAGTCGCGAGGCCTCAACGAGGAAGAGGCGGTGGCGCTCGTCGTCAACGGCTTCGTGCGCGACGTGCTGCAGCAGCTGCCGATGGAGTTCATGGCCGAAACGCAGAAGCTGATCGGCATTTCGCTGGAAGGCAGCGTTGGCTGATGAAGGCGCTCGAGCGGATGTTCAAGTGGCAGGGTGGAACCCTTGAGGAGTTCACCGCCAAGGCGCGGAAGATCTTTCTTCTGGCGTTGCCGTTTGCTGTGCTGTTCTGGGTGTTCGGGCTGAACTTCTCGGGCGGCG
>JAZBOA010000176.1:0-3009 GCA_036350935.1 Anderseniella sp.
CTGGCCAAGGGCGACCGGGTCGCAATCCTTGCCTACAACCGTATCGAGTGGACGGAGATCTTCGTGGCGGCTGCCAAGGCCGGCATGATCGCCGTACCGATCAACTTCCGGCTTACTGGCGTTGAAACCCGGTACATCATCGAGAATTCCGGTGCTGCCGCCATCATCTGCGAAGACGTGCTGACGTCAACCATCGACGCAGTCCGGGCCGATCTCGATATCTTCGCCAATCGTTACATCCTGATCGGCAATGGCAAGGTGGACGGTCAGTGGCAAGCCTATGAGGACCTGCTCTCATCCGCCAGCGACGCCGAGCCCGGCATCGCGGTTTCGCCCGATGACGCCTGGTGCCTGATGTACACTTCCGGTACTACCGGCCGGCCCAAGGGGGCCATCCGCAACCACCGCGGCATTGCCATGATCGCGCTGATGACCGCAGTCGAACTGGCCACCCGGCGCGCCGACAATGCATTGCTGGTGATGCCCATGTGCCACGCCAACTCGCTGTTCTTCTTCTCAGCCTTCGTCTATTCCGGCGCTGCCGTCACCATCTTCTCGCAATCGAGTTTTGACCCGGCCCTGTGCCTGCGTACCATGGGCGAAACCGGCACGACCTTCACGTCCCTGGTGCCGACCCACTACACCATGATGCTGGACGTGCCACCGGGCGAACGCGGCAGGGCCAGCTTCGACCGCGTCGAGAAGCTGATGATTTCCTCCGCCCCTGCCCGCGCCGATACCAAGCGGGCGGTGATGGAGATGTTTCCCAACACCGGCCTGTTCGAACTGTATGGCTCGACCGAGGGCGGCTGGGTGACCATGCTGCACCCGGACGAACAGTTCGATTATCTGGGTACCGTGGGTCGCGAAACTATCGGCTCCGCCCCCATCATGCTGATGGACGACGAGGGCAAAGAGGTGCCTGACGGTCAGCCCGGCGAGCTTTTTTCATGCACGCCGTACTCCTTCACCGGCTATTGGAACAATCCGGAAAAGACGGCGGATGCGTTCCGAGGCACCTACATGAGCGTCGGCGATATTGCCTTGCGCGACGAAGACGGCTTCATGCGCCTAATCGACCGCAAGAACAACGTTATCATCACCGGCGGTGAAAACGTCTACCCTTCCGAAGTCGAGGCCGTCATCGGCGCGCACCCCGGCGTTCGCGACGTGGCGGTTGTCGGCCTGCCCGACGACAAGTGGGGCGAGCGGGTGACCGCAGCCGTGGTCCGCCGTGAAGGGGCCGAGGTGGATGAGGCCGCGCTGGCCGGCTGGTGCCGCGACAAGTTGGCCGGCTACAAGCGCCCGCGCTCGGTCATTTTCATTACGCCGGACCAGATGCCGCGCAATGCCACCGGCAAGATCCTCCACCGACTGCTGCGTGAGCAGCTTGGCTGAACCAATTCCAGACACCCCCCAAATTCCAGAGGAAACACCATGACAGTCAGTGCCCGCGACATCCCCCGCCAGGACCTCAACGACGATCCGCTGAGCGTTGCTGCCTGGATTGCCAGGTCACTCAAGGCGCGCGGCATCGACCGCATATTCGGCCTGCAGGGCGGGCACATCCAGCCGATCTGGGACTACCTCGCCCAGGCCGGGGTGCGCATCATCGACGTTCGCGATGAACGCTCCGCCGTGCACATGGCGCACGCGCACGCAGAACTGACGGGAACCCTTGGCGTCGCCATGGTGACCGCAGGCCCCGGCGTCACCAACACCGTGACGGCCATGGCAAACGCCTCGCTCGCCCGCATTCCCGTTCTGCTGATCGGCGGTTGCACCTCGCGCCCGCAAGCCAACATGGGCCCGCTGCAGGACATCCCGCACACCGACATCCTAAAACCTGTGTGCCGTTATTCACGCACAGCCCGCGTGGCAGACCAGGTGCTGCGCGAAATGGACGAGGCCATCTCGCGCGCCTTCGGCGACCTGGGCGAACCGGGTCCTGCCTACATCGAAATTCCTACCGACGTGCTGCGCACCCACGTACAGCCGCAACTGGTGCTGGACGAATGGTTGAATGGCTCACCGCGCCGCAAGCCGCAGCCTGAACCTGTTGCCGTGGCCGAAGCTGTCTCCGCCATCCGCGCAGCGAAGCGCCCGCTGGTGATTTCAGGTCGTGGCGCACGCGGTGCCGGACCTGAGCTTGTGCGGTTCCTCGATGCAACCGACGCGCTTTATCTCGACACCCAGGAATCGCGCGGGCTGGTGCCCGCCGGCCATCCTTCCTCGGCTGGGGCCGTGCGCGGGGCCGTGATGGGCCAGTCCGACCTCGTCATCGTGCTGGGCCGCAAGCTCGACTACCAGACCGCCTATGGCTCGCCGGCCGTTTATGGCGATGCCCGATTCATCCGCATTTCCGATACCGCCGGAGAACTGATCGACAACCGGCGTGGCGCACCGGAGCTGCTGGCTGACATTGGGTTGGCGCTGGAAGCGATCACCAATGCGCTGGGCAATGACGCAGGCACCCGCGACGAGGCCTGGCTCGAAGGTTTCCGCGCCAAGCAGAATGAGCGCACAACCAAGGGCGCTGCCGCTGCCACGCCACAGACCGGGGCGGACGGCAAGATCCACCCGATGGCGATCTTCGACGCGATCAAGGCGAAGGCCGACAAGGACTTCATCGCCATAGCCGATGGCGGGGACCTGCTCAGCTTTGCCCGCGTCGGGCTTGATGCCTCGACCTACATGGATGCCGGCACCTTCGGCTGCCTGGGTGTGGGCGTGCCGTTTGCGGTTGCTGCCAGCCTGGCCTTCCCGGGCCGGCAGGTGATCTCGATCAACGGCGACGGCGCCTACGGGATCAACGCGATGGAGATCGACACCGCTGTGCGGCACGGGGCGAAAGCTGTCTTCATCGTGTCCAACAACGCCGCGTGGAACATCGAACGGCACGATCAGGAATACAACTACGGCGGGCGCATCGTCGGCACCATGCTGCGGCATTCGGACTATGCCGCAATGGCAACGGCACTTGGCGCGCATGGTGAACGCGTCGAGGAC
>JAZBOA010000177.1:0-2541 GCA_036350935.1 Anderseniella sp.
GGCGGAGGAGATTGCCCCAAATGGCGTGTGCGTTGATCGCGCGACGATCCGGCAACGGAAGACCGGTCGACCTGTCAGGTTTGAAATAACCGAGCAGACGAGGCAATCGGTGCTGGCCCATTTGAAAGACAAACATCCGGATCATAGCCCATATCTGTTTCCCAGTCGGGCCAACCCAGACCGGCATCTCTCGACACGCCAGTATGCGCGGCTGGTGTCCACCTGGGTGGAAAGCATCGGGTTGGACGCAACCCTGTTTGGCACTCATTCGCTCAGACGAACCAAGGCGACTCTGATCTACCGGCGAACGGGCAACCTGCGCGCCGTCCAGTTGCTTCTCGGCCACACCAAGATCGAAAGTACTGTGCGCTATCTCGGTGTCGAAGTGGATGACGCGCTTGCTCTGTCAGAACAAACCGATGTCTGAAAACGGATGTGGAGCGGACATTCTCCGCTCCACGCCAAACCTTCCGCTGTTGACCCCAAGCAGACATCACGACAGGTGATGGAACTTCGGAATGGCGTCAGAGGCGAACATCAGTCACAGTCAAACCTCAAAAGCGCCCTGACCTTTCTAGCATCGGGGCTTATAGCCTTCCATATAGGGAGACACGCTTGGAACGGCGCCACGCCGCAATATTGGCCGCTGATGTAGTGGGCTACAGCCGCCTGATGGGGGAGGATGAGACAGGCACGTTGGCGCGTCTTACACGGTTGCGGAAGGAGCGGATCGAGCCCCTGATTGCAGCCCACAGTGGTCGGGTATTCAAACTGATGGGCGACGGAATCCTGGTCGAGTTCGCTAGTGTCGTTGATGCTGTCGGCTGTGCGGTCGCCTGGCAGACCGGCGCTGCAGATGCTGACCTGTGTTTTCGGATTGGCATTAACTCGGGTGATGTAATTGCCGAAGACAGTGATGTTTACGGCAACTGCGTCAACATTGCTGCCCGTCTCGAAGCTCTTGCTGATCCCGGCGGCATCTGCTTGTCAAGCAAGGTCCAAGACGAGGTTCGGGGCAAGCTGGACCTTGTACTTCAGGACATGGGTACACAAGCGGTGAAGAACATCGCCAAGCCGCTGCAAGCCTATGGGGTCATCCTTGACGGATCAGCGCCGTTGGCAGCTCCTGGACCGGCGGCGCCGCAATCTGGAAAACCCGCTATCGCCGTACTCCCCTTCAATAACCTATCGGGTAACGCCGTTCAGGACGGGTTCGTTGATGGAATGAGCGAAGACATCATCACCGCGCTCTCTCGGTCACATTCTTTCGACGTGACATCGCGCAACTTAACATTCGCTTACAAGGGTAGATCGCCGGACATCCGCGAAGTCGCCAAGGCATTGAGTGTTGGCTATGTATTAGAGGGCAGTGTTCGTCAGAGTGGCAGCCGCGCCCGGATCACGGTGCAACTGATCGACGCCCTCTCAGGCAATCATGTTTGGGCGGATCGCTACGATAGGTCTGTCGACGACGAGTTCGCGGTTCAGGACGAGATTGCACAAAGAATTTCATCTATCCTGACAGAGCGCATCTGGCAGGACGTAGTCCGCGACATCGGTCAGAAAAGGCGTCAGGACTATAATGCATACGACTATGCCTACAGGGGCATGGAACTGCTACATCGGGTCGACCCGGTCTTGATGTTGGAGGCAATAGCTTGCGAAGAGGCAGCGCTCGCCCTCGATCCTGACCTTCACCTTGGTCACGCGGTTCTTGGGTTTTGCTATCTATGGAATGGCTACTGGAGCGACCGTGACGATGAGTGGCTCGAGCAGGCTCATCATCACGCCCTGCGGGTTGCCGAGATTGCGCCCGAGGAGGCACAGACCTATCGGCTGCTTAGCCGAACTTACGGTGCTATGGGCAGATGGGAGGAATCTTGGGACTGCGTGCAACGCGCCCTTCGCATTGACCCTAACGATGGCGACATTATCGGGAACAGGGGCGTCTACCATCTGTTCCATGGTGAGCCGGCAGACGCCATCGAATGGATAGATAAGGTTCTCGAAATCCACGCCGACACCCCGCATACTGCCGATATAATGCGTTATTGGAAGGCGACCGCACTATTTGCCGCGACGGAATATGCTTCGGCTGTCGATCTTCTGAGAAGGATTTCCGGTTTGGATTTCATAAAGGCCCAAATGCTGGCAGCCTGCTACGCGCGACTCGGGCAGTCGGATCAGGCACAGGCCAGAGCTGCCGAGGTTTTGCGTACGCATCCGTCGTTCAGACTTGCAGATGTGCGTTTTTGGAAGACCTTCCGAAAAGAGTCGGATTCTCAAAATCTGCTCGGTGCGCTCCGAGATGCGGGTTTGCCGGACTGACATAACCATTGCTTGTCGTGCAAACTACCTCCGACTGAGCCTACATCGCAGCTTTCAGCTTCCACTGCTCATGGGTCTCGAGCCTAGAACGGTAATTATTATGTCTGCTCTCGGGGCAAAGCAGACACTTTCAGTGATGGCCAGAACCGGCCGTTGTTGACCCACTGCGGACATATCTGTGCGATGCCATCAACCGTGCGATCCATCAGGTAA
>JAZBOA010000178.1:0-6738 GCA_036350935.1 Anderseniella sp.
CCACCCAAGCCAGATCACTCGTCCGTTCAGGCATCGAACGGGTAACTGTCTCACCGGGACAGCTTGTGCTGACAGTGAGTCGTAAAGCACTCCGCGATGCGCTGGGCATCCAGCCACTACCCACGGATAGCGTCGACAGCTTCGAGATCCACCATCCATTCAGTATAAGGCGGCGCGGCATCGAGGCCCGCCTCGTCATGACAGCCCCGGAGCTCAATCGGGCGCGGGTGGATCAAAAGCTCGTCAGCAAGCTTGCCGAAGCCCGGCATTGGCTTGCCCTGCTCACCAGCGGATCTGGCCTCTCCATAGCTGAACTCGCGAAACAGCGCAGTGCAGATCCTCGCGAGGTTACCCGCATCCTGCCCCTGGCGTTCCTGGCCCCGGATATCGTCGAGGCCATGCTTGACGGGCGTCAGCCGGTCGAATTGACTTCGACGCGCCTGAAGCGACACAAGCCGATCCCGCTCGATTGGCAGCAACAGCGCCGTCTGCTGGGATTCCTGCCTTCACGGTGAGCCCAAGGGCTAATCTTCCTGCCAAAACCGTGGACACCAAACTGGCGCCGCAGAGACGAATGCGGGAATTGGGCCAGTTCGGGCCGCAACACGGCGTCTCCCGTCCACCGAACGGCAACCGGCCAAGGCCAAACGCCCGGAATGCCGGGAGAAATCCTCAGCGGTTCAGAAAGTCCCGAAAAACAGGGAAAGAATGGTGGGCGGTACTGGATTCGAACCAGTGACCCCAGCGATGTGAACACTGTGCTCTACCAACTGAGCTAACCGCCCGCTTCGAGGTCGCCGCGGATATAGGTTGAAGCAGGCTTGCAAGTCAAGCGGCCTTGGCGGTTGGCAAGACTGACCGCTTCATGCCAGCTTTCAGCGGATATCGCAGGGACAGGGGAGCGACGGATGCAGCCGGAAGGGCATGAGCGCAGGTGGCTGCGCATCTGGGCAGTATTCCTGACCGGCGTTGCGGCGGCCTTCCTGGTCGGCAAGGCGCCCGCCGCGTTGCCCGTGCTGCGCGAGGAGCTTTCGCTGAGCCTGTTCCAGGCGGGTCTCGTGGTGTCGATGTTCTCGCTGGTGGCGGCCGCAACAGGACTGATGTTCGGGGCCCTGTCGGACCGCTTCGGCCAGCTTCGCCTCGCCGTTGCCGGCCTGCTGGTGGCGGCGATTGCGGGCGCTGCCGGCGCGCAGGTGCACACCGCCGGCTGGCTTATTGCCTCGCGCGTCGCCGAGGGCGTCGGCTTCTTCATGATGTCGGTGTCGCTGCCCGGCCTGATCATCCGGCTTGCCGATGACCGCACCCGCCAGACTGCGATGGGCCTTTGGGGCGCCTACCTGCCGCTCGGCGCGGGACTTGTGCTGCTGGCCGGCGGCGTCATCATCACCGCGCTCGGCTGGCGCGGGCTTTGGCTGGCCATTTCGGCAAGCTACGTGGTTTTTCTGGCAGCCCTCGTCTGGGCGGCGCCGGAACAGGCCGCGCCGGCAAGGCCGGCCGGGGCAGGGCGCATCGCCACAGTGCTGAAGACACCCGGCGCCGTCATGCTGGCCGTGGTGTTCGGCTGCTATTCCGGCCAGTACATGGCAGTGACCAGTTTCGTGCCGCTGATCCTGGTGGAGCGCGCCGGCTGGGCGCTGGCCCCGGCGGCAGCCGTGGGTGCGCTGGTCATGGTCGCCAACACCACGGGCAACGTGGCCTCCGGTTTTCTGCTCGACCGCGGCTGGCAGCGGCGCACGCTCATCCTGCTGGCTGCCGCCATGATGGCAACCGGCGCCGTCATCGTCATGTCTGAAGCCTTGCCAGTGGCCTTGCGCATCGCCGGGGCGGTGCTGTTTTCAAGTTTTGGCGGCATGATACCGGGCTCGCTGTTCGCCGGTGTACCGCGCCATGCCCCAAGCCCGGCCCATGTCTCTACCGTGAACGGGCTGATGCTGCAGGGCGTCGCAATCGGTCAACTCATCGGGCCTGCCGCCACCACCTGGCTGGTCGGCATGGGCGGCGGCGGATGGGGCTGGTCGCTGGCCTACCTGCTGCCCATGGCGGCGCTCACCGCGCTGGCCGGCATCATGCTCGGCAGGCTGGAGCGTGCTCAGGCGTAAGCGGCGAAGCGGGCGTCCAGCAATGGCAATATCTCGTCGAAATGATCGACCACGTGATCCGGGTCGAAAGCCGAGACATGGGTGTCCGTGTAGCCGAAGCTGACCGCGATCACCGGCACCCTTGCGGCCTGGGCGGTGCGGATGTCGGTTGCCGAGTCGCCGATCATCACAGCGTGCGTGTGGAGTGAACCTGCCTTGCCGATGGCCGCGAAAAGCGGCTTCGGGTCGGGCTTGGCCACGCCCGTCGTGTCCGGCCCGATGATGGCGGAGAAATAATGGTCCATTTTCAGCCCGTTGATCAGCTTCACCGACAGCCGTTCCAGCTTGTTGGTGCACACCGCCATGCCGACGCCGCGGCCCTTCAGTTCGTCCAGCAAGGCGAGCACGCCTGGATAGGGCTTCGAGGTGGCGGTGATGTTGGCGGTATAGTGGTCGATGAACTGGCGGAACATGATGTCCACCAGGTCGGCGCGGACCGGATCGCCGGTGCGCTCGAAACCGCGCTCGATCAGCTTCTTGGCGCCCATGCCCACCATCTCGTAGACCTCGTCCAGCGTCACGGCGCGCCGCCCGTGGGCGGTGAGCACGTGGTTGGTCGCCGCCCACAGGTCAGGCGCAGTGTCGACCAGCGTTCCATCGAGGTCGAAGATGACGGCGGGGCGGGGCATTCTGGAGCTCCATCTGGTCTTGTGTCCCGGACTTGTTCCGGGACCCAGCAATTGAAAGTGGCTTGGCCCCGGCACGAAGACCGGGGCACAGGCATTGAGATATGCACTCACCTCGCATCACTTTCAACCTGATCTGCCTTGGAGCCGCGCGTGGCCCGTGCTAAACCGCCAGCCACCAACCAGTAAGTGAGGAGGCCCGGACAATGGACGCCATCAAGACTCAGGCGCTTCGCGACCTGTTGAAGGACAAGTCGCTGCTCAAGGAACAGTGCTATATCGACGGCAAGTGGGTCGGCGGCGACGACAAGATCGACGTCACCAACCCGGCATCCGGCGACGTCATCGCCTCGGTGCCGAAGCTGGGCGCGAAGGAAACGAAACAGGCCATCGCCGCCGCCGAGAAAGCCATGAAGGGCTGGGCTGCCAGGACCGCCAAGGAGCGCTCCAACATCCTGCGCAAGTGGTACAACCTGATGATGGAGAACCAGGAAGACCTGGCCCAGATCATGACCGCCGAGCAGGGCAAGCCGCTGGCCGAGGCGCGTGGCGAGATCGCCTATGGCGCCTCGTTCATCGAGTTCTTCGCCGAGGAAGCCAAGCGCATCAACGGCGAGACCATCCCCAGCCACAAGGCCGACGCGCGCATCGTCGTCATCCGTCAGCCGGTGGGTGTATGCGGCGCCATCACCCCGTGGAACTTTCCCAATGCGATGATCACCCGCAAGGCAGGCCCGGCGCTTGCCGTAGGCTGCACCATGGTCATCAAGCCCGCTTCCGAGACGCCGCTTTCGGCGCTTGCCCTGTGCGAGCTGGCCGAGCGGGCCGGCATTCCGGCTGGCGTGCTCAGCGTCATCACCGGCAAGGCCTCGGAAATCGGCGGCGAGCTGACCTCCAACCCCACCGTCAAGATGCTGACTTTCACCGGCTCCACCGAGATCGGCAAGATCCTGATGGAGCAGTGCGCGAAGACGGTGAAGAAGGTGGGCATGGAACTGGGCGGCAATGCGCCGTTCATCGTGTTCGACGACGCCGACATCGACGCCGCCGTGGCAGGCGCCATGGCCTCCAAGTACCGCAATGCCGGCCAGACCTGCGTCTGCGCCAACCGCCTGCTGGTGCAGGATGGCATCTACGACCGCTTCGCCGAGGCGCTTGCCTCTGCCGTCGGCAAGATGAAGGTGGGCGACGGCACCAAGGAAGGCGTCACCACCGGCCCGCTGATCAACAAGGCGGCAGTCGAGAAGGTGCAGGAACATATCCAGGACGCGCTTTCCAAGGGCGCGAAGATCGTCACCGGCGGCAAGGCGCTGGGCGGCAACTTCCATGAGCCGACAATCCTGCGCGACGTCACCACCGAGATGAAGGTGACCCGCGAGGAGACCTTTGGCCCGGTGGCGCCGCTGTTCCGATTCAAGACCGAGGAAGAGGCCATCCGCATGGCCAACGACACCGAGTTCGGCCTGGCCTGCTACTTCTACACCCGCGACATCGGCCGGGTGTGGCGCGTCGGCGAGGCGCTGGACTACGGCATTGTAGGCATCAACGAGGGCATCATCTCCACCGAGGTCGCCCCGTTCGGCGGCGTCAAGGAGTCGGGCATCGGCCGCGAAGGCTCGGTGCACGGCACTGAAGAGTACCTGGAGATGAAGTACATGCTGATGGGCGGTCTCGCCCAGTGACGCCAGATGAAGCAAAGGAAGCCGCCGCGCGCGAGGCATTGAAGCACGTGCGCGACGGCATGAAGCTGGGGCTGGGAACCGGATCGACGGCGGCGAAATTCGTCGCCGGCTTGGGTGAAATGGTGAAGCAGGGGCTCAACGTGGTCTGCGTGCCGACGTCCGAGGCGACGCGGCAGCAGGCCGAAAGCCTGAACATTCCGCTCACCCGGCTGGACGAGGAGCCCATCCTCGACCTCACCGTGGACGGCGCCGACGAGCTGGATGGCGACCTGACGCTGATCAAGGGCGGCGGCGGCGCGCTGCTGCGCGAGAAGATCGTCGCCTCGTCGTCGAAGAAGATGATCGTCATCGCTGACAACACCAAGAAGGTACAAACGCTGGGCAAGTTTGCGCTGCCCGTCGAGGTGGTGCCGTTCGGCGTGAAGTCCACCGCCATGAAGATCGAGCATGCTTCCCGCTGGGCCGGTTGCGAGGGGCCGCTGGCCCTGCGCATCCGCGACGGCGAACTGTTCGTCACCGACAACGGCAACGTCATCGTCGACTGCGCCTTCGGCAAGATACCTGATGCCCAGAAGCTGGCATCCGCCTTGTCCACCATCCCCGGCGTCGTTGACCATGGCCTGTTCATCGGCATGGCGTCGCTGGCCATCCTCGGCGGCCCGGACGGGATCGAGATCATCGAGAGAAATTCCTGACATGTCTGACTACGACTACGATCTTTTCGTCATCGGCGGCGGCTCCGGCGGTGTCCGCGCTGCCCGCATTGCAGCCCAGCACGGCGCAAAGGTCGGCATTGCCGAGGAATACCGCTACGGCGGCACATGCGTGATCCGCGGCTGCGTGCCGAAGAAGCTGTTCGTCTATGCCAGCCACTTCGCCGAGGCGTTCGAGGATGCCGTCGGCTTCGGCTGGACCACCAGCAAGGTCGAGTTCGACTGGCCCACGCTGATCGCCAACAAGGATGCCGAAATCGACCGGCTCAACAAGGTCTACATGAAGAACCTCGAGGCCGCCGGCGTCGAGTTGCATCACTGCCGGGCCGAATTGCGCGACGCCCACTCTGTCCGCCTCATCGGCGAGGAGCGGCACGTGACGGCGAAGTACATCCTGATCGCCACCGGCGGCGTGCCCAACGTCGACCCCGGCCTGCCCGGTGTCGAGCACGTCATCACCTCCAACGAGGCTTTCCACCTTGAACAGCTCCCCGAGCGCATCGTGGTGGCTGGCGGCGGTTACATCGCGGTCGAGTTCGCCGGCATTTTCAACGGGCTCGGCGTCGACACCACGCTGCTGTATCGCGGTGAGAAGATACTGCGCGGCTTCGACGAGGACGTGCGCGATCACCTGACCGCCGAGATGAAGAAGAAGGGCGTCGACATCATCTGCGGCGAGGTGTTCTCGAAAATCGAGAAGAAGGGTGGCAAGCTGCACGGCACCCTGACCAACGGCGAGGTCATCGAGGCAGACCAGATCATGTTCGCCATCGGCCGCACACCCTACACCGACGGTCTGGGGCTGGAGCATGCCGGCGTCGAGCTGCAGGCCAACGGCGCCATCAAGGTCGATGAATACTCAAAGACCAGCGTTGACCATATCTACGCCGTGGGCGACGTGACCGACCGCGTGGCGCTCACCCCGGTCGCCATCCGCGAAGGCCATGCCTTCGCCGACACGGTGTTCGGCGGCAAGGACGTGAAGGTCAACCACGGGCTGATTCCCACCGCGGTGTTCTCGCAGCCCGAGATCGGCACCGTGGGCCTGACCGAGGCGCAGGCGCGCGAGCAGTTCGGCGAGGTGGATATCTACAAGTCCACCTTCCGGCCGATGAAGCATACGCTGTCTGGCCGCGATGAACGCATGCTGATGAAGCTGATCGTCGAGCCGAAGTCAGACAAGGTGGTGGGCTGCCACATCATGGGGCCGGACGCGGGAGAAATGGCGCAGCTGCTGGGCATCTCGCTGAAGATGGGCGCCACCAAGGCGGACTTTGACGCCACCATGGCCGTGCACCCCACCGCCTCGGAAGAACTGGTGACGATGCGGACGAAGTGGAGCGGTTGACTACCAGCCGCCGCCGTCGGCGAACATCCTGTCGCCTTTCTGGTCGATGATCTGCCTTGCCTTTACCAGCGAGAATTTCACCGCGTCATCGACATTGGTGAACGTATCGGCCCGGATGAACGTGTGCGAGGGACCTTCCGGTTCGCCTTCCTTGCGGATGACGCCCGCCACGTTGTACTGGCCACCGGTACCCTTGGGCCGTGGTTCGATGACGTAACCCTTGTAGGTCTC
>JAZBOA010000179.1:0-8683 GCA_036350935.1 Anderseniella sp.
CGCGTCCCTTCGGGATATGGTCAATCTGCCTGCAACCGCGTTGCAAGCGCTTGAAAACCATATGGTTTCCGGCGCGCTTACGCCTTGTATCCAGCCAGATTGGCCCAACCCATTGCCGTCAGAGTAATGGGTCCTGACCCTAGACAGCATAGCGCCCGAAAGCCCGAACAATGCGTATCCTGCACATCTTCCGCGCTCCCGTCGGCGGCCTGTTCCGCCATGTCCGCGATCTCGCTCGCGGCCAGGCAGCCCTAGGGCACGACGTCGGCGTCATCTGCGACTCCACCACCGGCGATGCACTGGCGGACAAGCGACTTGACGAAGTGGCGGCCCATTGCACGCTTGGCGTTCACCGGGTGCCGATGTCACGCTTGCCCGGCCCCGGCGACATTGCAAGCGCCAGCCGGATCGTGACCGCCGCCAGGAAACTCGCGCCGCACATTGCCCACGGACATGGCGCCAAGGGCGGGGTGTATGCCCGCCTCGCCGCTGCACGGCTTGGCGCGCGCGCCGTCTATACGCCGCATGGGGGTGTGCTGCATTACAGCTGGAACACGCCTCAAGGCATCGCCTTCCTGGCAGCAGAACGGTTGCTGCTTGGCAAGACAGACGGGCTTGTATTCGTCTGCCAGTACGAGAAGGACCAGTTCGCGTCTAAGATCGGCCTCGGCAAGGCCAAGAGCATCGTGGCGCACAACGGGCTCTGGAATGAAGATTTCTCTCCCGTTCCTCTGGCAGCAGATGCAGCCGATATCCTGTTCGTCGGCGAGTTGAGGGCGCTGAAGGGAGTCGATGAGCTGCTGGATGCGATTGCGCTCATGAAGGCGCAGGGCCGCACCGTAACGGCAACAATTACCGGCGCAGGCCCTGACGAGGCCGGCTTCAAGGCAAAGGCAGCGCAACTGGCAATCGACAGCCAGTTGCGATTCACCGGCGCCCTGCCCGCCCGCGAGGCATTTGCCAAAGGCTGGCTGATGGTGATCCCGTCAAGGGCGGAATCGTTTCCCTACATCGTGCTCGAAACGGTCGCCGCAGCCAAACCGCTTGTCGCCACCAGCGTGGGCGGCGTCCCGGAAGTGCTGGAAGCAGCGCAACTCACTCCCCCGAACGATCCGGAGGCGCTGGCGCAGCGCATGATCGGGCGGCTGGACAACCGGGCGATAGCCGACCGGGATGCCCAAGCGCTATCGCAGCATTTTGCGGCTACCCTGTCAGCATCGCGCATGGCGGAAAAGATATCCGGCTTTCACGCCTCGTTGCTGCGTTAAGGATTGATTAACCCTGTTTCAAAACAGGCTTAACAGCAGCTTAACTCTGGAACGTCAATTGCTTCGGTTTTGCCGTCAGCGGTCGAATGGACCGCAATGGGACGGCAACGGCAATGAAGCATGCGACACAGCCCGGTGACGGCATCACCATACAGAATCTCGACGACCTGCTGACTTCGGATCATCTTCCAGGCAGCGAGTTCTACCGCAAGACGTGGCTTGAGCGGATAAAGGAACGAGCAAAGGGGCGGCTGTCGCTGAACCTGCTGTCAGGTCTGCTGGTGGCTGTCGATGGCCTGCTCGTCATCCTGGCCGGGCTCTGCGTGCAGTGGCTGTACCTGCATGGCACGCCCGTCTATCTGCACTCCGTGTACCTGGTGCTGACCGCCTCCATTGCGTTGGCCGCACCAGTGCTTCTCCAGTCAAGCGGAGGTTATGCTTCCGGCCTGATGCAGCCGCTTGTCCGCCAGACCGTGCGCATTGCAGCGCTGATGAGCGGGCTGCTGATGGTGACCATGGCGGCCATATTCCTCTTCAAGCTGGGTGACAACTATTCGCGCGTCTGGCTGGTCGGCTTCTTCGCCATGTCGACAGCCCTGCTGATCGCGAGCCATGCCGCAATGCGCGCCCAGATGGAATACTGGCACCGGCAAGGGCGGCTGAGCACCCGGGTGGTCATTGTCGGCGGCGGCGAGCCTGCCGAGCAGCTGATCTCTTCGCTGCACGCCAGCAACAACAATTTCGTCGAGCTCATCGGCCTGTTCGATGACCGCAATGATGACCGCTCGCCGCAAGCCGTGGGGCGTTTGCCCAAGCTTGGCAAGATCGAGGACCTGGTCGGCTTCACCCGGACCTATGGCGTCGACATGCTGGTGATCAGCTTGCCGGTGACCGCCGAGAGCAGGTTGCTGCAGATCATGCAACAGCTGTGGGTGCTGCCTGTCGACATCCGGCTGTCGGCTCATTCACAGCGGCTGCGCTACCGGCCGCGCGCCTATTCTTGGCTCGGCAACGTGCCCATGATCGATGTTTTCGACCAGCCGCTGCGCGACTGGGGCCGGTTGCTGAAGACGATCGAGGACAAGGTCATCGCCAGTGTCGCGCTGCTACTGCTGTCGCCGGTCATGCTGGCTGTCGCCATCGCTATCCGCCTCGAGAGCAAGGGACCGGTGCTGTTCCGGCAGCAGCGATACGGCTTCAACAACCAGCCCATCGAGGTGCTGAAATTCCGCTCCATGTATACCGACATGTGCGATGCCAGGGCGAACAGGCTGGTGACCCGCGACGACCCGCGAGTGACTCGGGTGGGCCGTTTCATCCGCAAGACGTCGCTGGACGAGTTGCCGCAACTCATCAACGTGTTGCGGGGCGAACTGTCGCTTGTGGGGCCGCGGCCGCACGCGCACCACGCCAAGGCGGCCAACCGGCTGTACGATGACGTGGTTGACGGCTATTTCGCCCGGCACAAGGTCAAGCCGGGTATTACCGGCTGGGCCCAGATCAACGGCTGGCGGGGGGAAACAGATACCGAGGACAAGATCCGTCAGCGGGTCGAGTTCGATCTCTACTACATCGAGAACTGGTCGCTGCTGTTCGACCTGCAGATCCTGCTCATGACGCCGTTCGCCCTGCTGAAGTCGGAGAATGCCTACTGAAGCCGTCCAGACCAGGCTCCCTGCTGGAAACCAGCCGGTAAGGATTGTCGCGCTAAAACGTGGTTAATGATTCCTTGACCACGAGCAGGCCAGTCATGATCGACCTTTCCGCTACAGCGAGCAATGGGCGCTCCGGGGTTTCCCTGGTTGGGATGGAGAGCGTCCAGCGCTTCTTCCTGTGGCTGATGATCGCGTCGGGGTTCGTGGTGGTCATCGAACCCGCGCCCTATGAAGGCCTGTTCGCCATCTCACTGTTGCTGTTCCTGGCAGGCGGCCTGCAGGTCTCGATGATCTTCGGTCCGTTAATCGTGTTCCTGTCGCTGTACAATATCGGCGGCTTGTTCTCGGTCATGCCCATCCTGTTCGACGCCAAGGCCAAGATGTTTGTCTACGTGTCGATCTACATGGCCGTCACCGCGATTTTCTTCGCCATGGCCGTGCTCCGGGCGCCGCTGCCCATCCTCGCCACCATCCGCAATGCGTGGATATTTGCCGGCCTGATTGCGGCCATCAACGGCATGATCGGCTATTTCAACCTGTTCGGCCTTGGAGAGGCCTGGGCGCCAATCCAGCGCGCCCAGGGCCTGTTCAAGGATCCCAACGTGCTGTCGACGTTCCTGATCGCGCCCTTCGTGTTCCTGGTGCAGGACATCGTGGTGCTGAAGCGCAGGTGGGCGCTGGCGCGGCTGGTCATACTCACGATCATCGCTGCAGGCCTGTTTCTGGCTTTCTCGCGCGGCGCCTGGATGAACGCCATTGCCGCCACAGCCATGATGGTCGGGCTGAGCTTCCTGCTGACACGGTCACTTGCGCTGCGCGGGCGCATCGTCCTGTACGTCGTGGCCGGTGTCATCGCCTTCAGCCTGCTGCTGTCGGTGGCGCTGTCGATCGAGAAGGTGCGCGAGATATTCCTGCTGCGGTTCAGCCTCAACCAGTCCTACGACGTTGGCGAGACAGGCCGGTTCGGACGCCAGCTCAATTCACTGTCGGAACTGGTTGCCCTGCCCAACGGCTATGGTCCGCTGCAGTTCGGCAAGATCTGGGGTGAGGCGCCGCACAATGTCTTCCTGAATGCGTTCTCGGCCTATGGCTGGCTCGGCGGGTTTTCCTACCTGCTGCTGATCATCTCGACCATCGGCATCATGTGGCGCTCGGTCTTTACGGCCTCGCCCTGGCAGCACCACGCCATCGCGATCAACTCGGTCCTGCTGGCAACCATCCTGCAAGGCGTCCAGATCGATACCGATCACTGGCGGCATTTCTACCTGCTGCTGGGGTTGTCATGGGGGTTGTATGCCGCGACCATCGAGCGAGGCCTGCCCAATCCGGTAGTTGGGCCACCTAACGCTGCATCGGGCTGATGGGCCGGAATTGGTCGGAGCGGCGGGATTCGAACCCACGACCCCTTGTCCCCCAGACAAGTGCGCTACCGGGCTGCGCTACGCTCCGACCCTGTTTTCCGGCGCCGGCCAGATGAGCAATCATCACGACCGGTTGGCCGCGGTATAGCACCCGTCCGGCGCAAAAGGAAAGCCCGCAATCAGTCCCATGGAATGATTTGTTGGCACGCCGGGAAACGGCGGCCACAGGTCACTTCGGCTGGTCAGGAAGCAGCAGGCGGCGGGCGGCCGCGAGATCAGTCAGGGCGAGGCGCAGTTCGTCAATCTGCGCGGGAGTGAGTTCATGTACGACGCGGGTCTGGATGCGGCCAGACTGCTCTGCCGGACGCTGGGCCGCCTGCTCCGGTTGGCGGACAGTACTGGCCGGTGAGGGCGCCACGGCCGCCTTCCTGGCTCCGCTCTCGCCTTCGTCAGCCGGTTCTGCCGATATCTCGCCACGGCCAATGGCGACAACATGGGCCAGGCCCTGATCCTTCAGGATCTTCTGTGCCCCGCGGATTGTATAGCCTTCCCCGTAGAGCAAGGTGCGAATGCCCTTGAGCAGGTCAACGTCGGCGGGGCGATAATAACGCCGGCCCCCGCCCCGTTTCATCGGCCGTATTTGTGAGAACCTTGTTTCCCAGAACCGCAGGACGTGCTGCGGCACATCCAGTTGTTCGGCAACTTCAGAGATGGTTCGGAAGGCTTCCGGCGCCTTGTCGCTCATTCTTGTCCCCTCCCCTTGACCATCATCTGTCAGCTGTCACTGGCGGCTCCGGCCTGCTCGCCGTTCACGACGGCTTTCATGATCTGGCTTGGACGGAACACCAGCACCCTGCGCGGCGTGATCGGCACTTCCTCGCCGGTCTTGGGATTGCGGCCAACGCGCTCTCGCTTGGCGCGGACGTCAAATGTACCGAACGACGAGAGCTTGACTTGCTGTCCCGCGATCAGGGCATCCGAAATAAGATCGATAACCGTTTTCACGAGATCGGCAGACTCTGTGCGTGATAACCCCACCTTGCGGTGAACGGCTTCACTCAGGTCTGCCCTGGTCAGCGTTTTTGACATTTGCCTAGCCCTCAGAAGTTCTTGCAGTCTACCACAGCTTGACCTGAACAAGTCAATCTTGCCGCGGCTTCGTCTTACAGAAAAAGACAAGAGGCCGTCAACGTTTACGGAAGGTAAGACGCAGCCGGCAAAACTTCAAAAACTCACCAG
Source organism: Anderseniella sp. (assembly GCA_036350935.1). Classification (GTDB taxonomy): domain Bacteria; phylum Pseudomonadota; class Alphaproteobacteria; order Rhizobiales; family Aestuariivirgaceae; genus Anderseniella. The sequence goes on from JAZBOA010000179.1 coordinate 5,524, forward strand.
CGCACCAACACCGCGCCCCAGGTGAAGCCGCCACCCATGGCCTCCATCAGCACGAGGCTGCCAGGCTTGAGCCGCCCATCGCTTCGCGCAACGTCAAGCGCCAGCGGAATGGAGGCTGCCGACGTATTGCCGTGCAAGTCAACGGTGATAACCACCTTGTCAATCGACAGGCCGAATTTCCGGGCTGTTCCGTCAAGTATGCGGCGGTTGGCCTGGTGAGGCACAAACAGGTCAATATCCGCCACTTCGACACCTGCCTGCTGGAGGGTCTCTCCCATCACGTCCGAGATGTTGGTCACGGCGTGCTTGAAGACCTCCCTGCCTTCCATCCGGAGATGTCCGACGGTCTGTGTCGTGGATGGCCCGCCATCCACGAAGAGCTTGTCACGGAAGCGGCCATCGCTGCGCAGGCGGGTGGTCAGAATGCCGCGGTCTGGTTCATCGTCAAGGGTTGCCGCCGACACCACCACCGCGCCTGCCCCATCGCCGAACAGCACGCAGGTGCCACGGTCCTGCCAGTCGAGAATGCGAGAGAATGTCTCCGCGCCGATCACCAGCACGTTCTGCGCCGAACCCGCCTTGATGAAGTTGTCTGCCGTGGTCAACGCATACACGAAACCCGAACACACGGCCTGCACGTCGAATGCTGCACCTTGGGTGATGCCCAGTTCCGCCTGCACGGTGGCGGCAGTGGCGGGAAATGTCTGGTCGGGGGTAGATGTCGCCAGCACGATCAGGTCAATCTCGTCAGCCGCCATCCCGGCATTGTCCAGCGCGGCCTGGGCGGCCTTGATGGCAAGGTGGGAGGTGAACTCGCCTTCTGCCGCAATGTGGCGCTGAGTGATGCCTGTGCGTTCAACGATCCACTCGTCGGATGTATCGACCATGGTGGACAGTTCGGCATTGGTAAGCACGCGTTTCGGCAGGTATGAACCTACAGAGCGGATAACGGAACGTTGCATGTGTTGAATTCTATCCTGTTCAGCCGGTGCTGACGGCGCTGGCCGGTGCCGGCGGGTCACCCTCGTGGTGGTCGTGGGGTGCAAGTTCCATACCCTTGATGATGCGCTTCACCAAATCATTCTCGACCATGTCGGCAGCCACATTTACGGCAGAGGAAAAACCATCCGCGTCCGTGCCGCCGTGGCTCTTGACCACAACCCCGTTGAGACCAAGAAAAACGCCCCCATTGTAGGCGCGCGGGTCAAGCCGCTGCTTGAGGCGCCGGAAGGCGCTCCTTGCCAGCAATGCGCCCAGCCGGGTAAGCAGCGTCCGGTTCAGTTCCTCGCGCAGCGCGGCGGTAATCTGGTTGGCCGTCCCTTCCGCAGTCTTCAGCGCGATATTACCGCTGAAGCCCTCAGTCACAACCACGTCCACCACGCCCTTGCCGATGTCAGTTCCCTCGATGAAGCCGTGGTATTCAAGCGGCAGGTCAGCGGCTCGCAGCAATGAACCGGCTTCGCGGACCGCCTCGACGCCCTTGACCTCTTCCACCCCGATGTTGAGCAGGCCAACCAGTGGTTCGCGAATGCCGAACAGGCAGCGCGCCATGGCGGCGCCCATGACGGCATTGGCCACCAGCTGAGCGGCATCGGCGCCTACTGTCGCGCCCATGTCCAGCACGATGGAGCGGCCACGCAAGGTAGGCCAGACGGCGGCAATTGCCGGTCGCGATACGCCCTCGATGGTGTTGAGCACCAGCTTCGCCATGGCCATCAGCGCGCCGGTGTTGCCGGCAGACACCGCAGCATGCGCCTCGCCCTTCTTCACCGCCTCGATGGCCAGCCACATGCTGGACGTCTTGCGGCCGCGGCGAATGGCCTGCGAGGGCTTGTCGTCCATGGAAATCGCCACGTCGCTGTGATGAACGCTCGCCCGGGTCTTGAGCTGGGGCAGTTTATCCAGTTCGGGCGTGATGCGCGCTGCATCGCCAAACAGCATGAAGCGCAACTCGGGACGCTTGGCCAAAGCCAGCGCCGCACCCGGCAGCACAACCGCAGGCCCGTGGTCGCCCCCCATTGCGTCGAGCGCAAGGATGATGTCGCCGGCGTCGGTTCTCAACAGGCAGGCCCCTCGTTGTCATGAGCTTGAGAAAATAAAGGTTTGCCGTGCTTACTCAACAGGCAAGTGGGGCTTTTAAGCCGGTAATCGCACGAACTCAATCTTGATCCTTGAGGGACTTGAGCACCGCAAACGGATTGCCGGAGTCCGCGGCACCGGCGGCGTCGCCATCCTTCCCGGCCGGCGGCTTGAACTCGGCGCCAGGCTTGCGCGGATGGGGGTCAAGTTCCAGCAGCAACTCCTCGACGGCAAACTCTCCAACCTCGATCTCGCCATCCACAACCTGACCGAAGTCTTCATCGTCGATCGAGACGATGACTTCTTTGCCGTCAAGCCGCACCTCCCGGGTCTCGGCGAACAGCCTGTCCAGCTTCACCTCCAGCACCTGGTCAAAGGGCTCAATCGTCACCACGCAGGTCCGCGTCATCTCGGCCCGCGCATGCCCGCGCACCCGGCAACCGCCCCGCTTCCAGGGCTGCAACGAGACCTCGACTTCGAGCGACTTGAATGCATCCACACCGAACCGCGCCCGCAGGGCCTCACACTCTTCCGCGGTAGCAGACAGCGTCTGCTTGCGGCCTTCGGGCGGCAGGCGGCTCACATCAATGCTTCGGGAAAATTCCGGGGTAACAACCATCATCTGCTCCGGCTCCATCAGCCCTGCGCCAGCCGGATATCCGGCAACTGCAGGTTTCCTGCCCGGATATCGTCGCGGCTGAGAACCGCCACGGCATGGTGCAGCGCGCAGGCATACGCGGCCAGGCGCCGCGCACAACCGGTCTTGTCCTCATCGCCGGCATACACGTTTCGCAACAACGCAGCCTCAAGGCTGTCCTGCCCCCCGGCGCGCGCACCGGCGTAGGCGTTGGCGCGGCCATAATAGACGGTCGCCATCTTCTTGACGCGCTTGCCGACCCCCATGTCACCAACGCCCATCTCCCGCAGGGAGCGATCCATGTCCCGGAACACCTCGTCGATAAGCTCCTGGGCAAAGGCCTTGTCGGCCTCGCTGCCCTGCTGCAGGTGAACCATCACCGCATCCGTGTGCAGGACGATCATGTCATAGCGTCCGTCAAGCGTGTCGGGCACGCCGCCTGCC
>JAZBOA010000180.1:0-7938 GCA_036350935.1 Anderseniella sp.
CCATTGAGCCGGCCCGACACGCCGCGCGAGCGCTTCACCACGGCGGCGGCGTCGAAGCTGATCTTCTCGGCTGACAGGCCATAGTCCTTGGCGTGGTTCATGTAGTGGTAGATCTCGGCTGAGCGCAGCAGCGCCTTGGTCGGGATGCAGCCCCAGTTGAGGCAGATGCCGCCCAGGTGCTCGCGCTCGACTATGGCCGTCTTCAGGCCAAGCTGCGCGGCGCGAATGGCGGTCACGTAGCCGCCGGGGCCGGAGCCGATGATGATCACGTCGAATGTAGTGTCTGCCATCGTTCCCGCTCCCTACACCAGCATCGCCATCGGGTTTTCGACATAGTGGCGGAAGGCGCTGGCCAGTTCCGCCCCGAGCGCCCCGTCGATGACCCGGTGGTCGAAGGCGAACGTGGCGTTCATCACCGTGGCGATGGCCACCGCGCCGTTCTTCACCACCGGCTTCTCCACCCCTGCCCCGATCGACACGATGGAGGCGTGCGGCGGGTTGATGATCGAAGTGAAGTTGTCGACGCCGAACATGCCGAGGTTGGACACCGCCGTGGTGCCGCCCTGGTACTCTTCCGGCTTCAGTTTCTTGGTCCGCGCCCGGCCCACCATGTCCTTCACCTCGGCCGAGATGACCGACAACGGCTTTTCTTCCGCCCGGCGCACGATCGGCGTGATCAGCCCGTCGGGAATGGCCACCGCCACGCCGACGTCGGAATGCTTGTGCAACAGCCGCGCAGTCGAGGTCCACGAGCCATTGGCCATCGGCACGTCGCGCAGCGCCAGCGCCAGCGCCTTGATGATGAAGTCGTTCACCGACAGCTTGTAGGCCGGCTTGCCGTCCTTCTCGGGGGCTGCGGCGTTCAGGTCGGCGCGCACCTTCAGCAGCGCGTCGAGCTGACAATCCAGCGAGACGTTGTAGGACGGCACCGTCTGGTTGCTTTCGCTGAGGCGAGCGGCGATGGTCTTGCGCATGCCGTCATGCGGCAGTTCCTCGTAGGAGCCTTCCGCAAACAGCTTGCGCACCATGTCGTCGGACGGACCTGCCGCAACAGGAGCCGCAGCCGGTGCGGCGGCTTTCGGCGCTGCGGCGGGAACGCCTTCCTTCTGCGCCTTTTCCACGTCTGCCTTTACGATGCGGCCATGCGGGCCAGACCCGCTCAGCAGCGCAATGTCGATGCCGTTCTGCCTGGCGATGCGCCGGGCCAGCGGCGAGGCGAAAATGCGGCTGTCCGGCTCGCGCGCGGGCGCAGCAGCCTTAGTTGCCGGAGCGGCTGGTGCCGGCGCTTCGGCCTTGGGCTGAGGCGCAGCTTCTGCCTTTGCCTCGGCTTTCGGCGCTGGAGCAGGCTTCTTCTCTTCGCCGGTTGACTTGATGTCGCCAGCGCTCTCGCCCTCTTCGAGCAGCACCGCAATCGCCGTGTTCACTGCAACGTCGTCGGTGCCCTCGGCCACGAGGATCTTGCCCACCGTGCCTTCGTCCACCGCTTCCACTTCCATGGTCGCCTTGTCGGTCTCGATCTCGGCAATGATGTCGCCGGACGACACGCTGTCGCCTTCCTTGACCAGCCACTTGGCCAGCTTGCCCTTTTCCATGGTGGGCGAAAGGGCGGGCATCAGGATTTCCGTTGGCATGTTGCGGTCCTCCCTTACACGTAGAGGACGGCCTTGGCCGCCTCCACCACTTCATCGACGTTCGGCAACGCCAGCTTTTCCAGGTTGGCGGCATACGGCATCGGCACGTCCTTGCCGTTGACCCGCGCCACCGGCGCATCGAGATAATCAAACGCGTGCGTCATGATCTCCGCCGCGATGTGCGAGCCCATCGACGCCACCGGCCATGCTTCCTCGACCACCACGCAGCGGTTGGTCTTCTTGACGCTGTCGATGACCGCCGGCAGGTCATAGGGGCGAAGCGAGCGCAGGTCGATCACCTCGGCCTCGATACCGTCGCCGGCCAGCTTGTCGGCAGCCGCCAGCGCATAGCTCATGCCGATGCCCCACGACACGATGGTCACGTGCGACCCGGCCCGCGCCACCCTGGCCTTGCCGATCGGCACCACCCAGTCGTCGACCTTGGGCACCTCGAAGGTCTTGCCGTAGAGGATCTCGTTTTCCAGGAAGATCACCGGGTTCGGATCGCGGATGGCCGCCTTCAGCAGCCCTTTCGCGTCCGCCGCCGTGTACGGCATCACCACCTTCAGGCCTGGCACGTGCGCATACCACGACGCATAATCCTGGCTGTGCTGGGCGGCCACGCGCGCCGCCGCGCCATTGGCGCCACGGAACACGATCGGACAGCCCATCTGCCCGCCGGACATGTACAGCGTCTTGGCGGCGGAGTTGATGATGTGGTCGATGGCCTGCATGGCGAAGTTGAAGGTCATGAACTCGACGATGGGCCTCAAGCCCGCAAACGCCGCGCCCACCGCGATGCCGGTGAAGCCGTGCTCGGTGATCGGCGTGTCGATCACCCGACGGGCGCCAAATTCTTCCAGCAGCCCCTGGCTGACCTTGTAGGCGCCCTGGTACTCGGCCACTTCCTCGCCCATCAGGAACACGTCATCGTCGCGGCGCATCTCTTCGGCCATGGCCTGGTTGAGCGCCTCGCGCACCGTCATCTCGACCATTTCGGTGCCTTCCGGCACTTCCGGGTCGGCGGCCTTCGAGGCCCCTGCTGACAAGGCCGGCGCGGCCAGCGGTTCCGGCGCCTTTACGGGCGCATCGGCAATCGCGTCGGCCGGCTTGACGATAGCCTCGCCACCACCGGCAACGCCGTTGCCTGACGGCTTTTCGCCGTCATCCTCGTCGCCGGACTTCCCATCACCGCCGCCGTTTCCTGCAGCGGCGGAGGCATCCTCACCTTCGCCAACCAGCACCGCGATAACGGTGTTGACCTTCACGCCCTCGGTGCCTTCGGCCACCTTGATGGCGGCAACGGTTCCTTCGTCGACCGCTTCCACTTCCATGGTCGCCTTGTCGGTCTCGATCTCGGCGATGATGTCGCCGGACGACACCTGGTCGCCCTCCTTCACCAGCCAGCGCGCCAGCTTGCCCTCTTCCATGGTCGGCGACAGGGCGGGCATCAGAATATCAGTTGGCATTGCTCAACCCTCCCTCACGCTTCCACATACACATCGGTCCACAGCTCCGACACATCGGGCAGCGGGTCGTTCTGGGCAAAGTCGGCGGCCTCGGTCACCACCTTGCGGATGCGCGCGTCCACCGACTTGATGTCGTCGTCGCTGATGCCGTGATCGGATGACAGCCGCCGCTTGACCTGCTCGATGGGGTCATGCTCCTCGCGCATCTTCTGCACTTCGTCGCGGGTGCGGTACTTGGCCGGGTCCGACATCGAATGGCCACGGTATCTGTAGGTCTTCATTTCAAGAATGTACGGCCCCTTGCCGGAGCGGCAGTGTCCGGTGGCCCGGTCGGCCGCCTCCTTCACCGCGCGCACGTCCATGCCGTCCACCTGCTCGCCGGGAATGCCGTAGACCGAACCGCGGTTGAACAGCTCTTCTGCCAGCGCGGCAGACCGCTTCACCGCCGTGCCCATGGCATAGCCGTTGTTCTCGATGACGAAGATCACCGGCAGCTTCCATAGCGAAGCCATGTTGAAGGTCTCGTAGACCTGGCCCTGGTTGGTTGCGCCTTCGCCGAAATAGGTTGCCGACACCTTGCCGTTGTCGCGATACTTGTTGGCGAACGCCAGCCCCGCACCCAGCGGCACCTGCGCGCCGACGATGCCGTGCCCGCCATAGAACTGCTTCTCGCGGGAGAACATGTGCATCGAGCCGCCCTTGCCCTTCGAGTAGCCGCCCTGGCGCCCGGTCAGCTCGGCCATGACGCCCTTAGGGTCCATGCCGGTCGCCAGCATGTGGCCGTGGTCGCGGTAGGAGGTGATCACCTGGTCGCCCTCCTGCATCGACATTTCCATGCCGACGACGACCGCTTCCTGGCCAATATAGAGGTGGCAGAAGCCGCCGATGTGGCCCATGCCGTAAAGCTGGCCCGCCTTTTCCTCGAAGCGGCGGATCAGCAGCATGTCCTCATAGGCCTTGAGGTCCTGGTCCTTGGTGAAGGGGGAATTCGATTTGGCCGAGCCCTTCGCGGGCGCCTTCTTGGCAGCTTTCGCCATGCAGATACTCCCTGAATTCCGGAGGCCGATATCCTCTCGTCAAGGGATGAATAGCATGAATCCGTCCGGCCCAAGATGGCCAGTAGTCTAATTAACTGAAATTTGGTTACGGTCGAAAATGCCCAGCAAATTCAGCAGGCTTAGTTGTACTTAACCACAATCGAGTTAAGTTTTTCATAGCCCAACATCTCCCGCACCAGCTCTGAGGCCATGTCGGGGTCGACGCTCTCTGGACGCATCAGGCTTACCCGTGCCTCCACAGCTTCGCGCTTTTGCGTCACCTGGGCAAGGGCTTCCTTGTTGGCCGCCAATCTGGCCTCCAGCCGCGCATAATTGTCGAGCCCGCGCGGTCCCTCCAGGCCGTGCCAGCCGAACCACGACAGTAGCGCACAGCAGCCGAAGAACGTCAGCACGTCGAACAACTTCGGTTTCCTGATCATGGCCGGCGGTCTCCCCGTTGAATGCCTTCCTCGGGCGAGCCGCAAGGCGAGACCCGAGGACCCACTTCACCGATCCAGCTGGACCCTCGGGTCAAGCCCGAGGGAAGCAAGATCGAAGCAGGAACTATCACGCTACCGCCCGCTTGGTTAACGGGGTGTTAAGGCAAGGCGAACCGCCTCACCCCTTGAGAATGGACTTCCCCGCATACACCGCCTGCGAGCCAAGCATCTCCTCGATGCGGATGAGCTGGTTGTACTTGGCCAGCCGGTCGGAGCGCGCCAGTGAGCCGGTCTTGATCTGCCCGCAATTGGTGGCCACGGCCAGGTCGGCGATGGTGGTGTCTTCCGTCTCGCCCGAGCGGTGCGACATCACCGCCGTGTAGCCGGCCCGGTGCGCCATGTCGACGGCGGCCAGCGTCTCGGTCAGGCTGCCGATCTGGTTCACCTTGACGAGAATCGAGTTGGCGACGCCCTTGTCGATGCCCATCTTGAGCCGCTTCGGGTTGGTGACGAACAGGTCATCGCCCACCAGCTGGCACTTGGCCCCGGCCAGGTCGGTCAGTTCCTTCCAGCCCGCCCAGTCATCCTCGTGCATGCCATCCTCGATCGAGATGATCGGATAGTCCCTGGCCAGCTTGGCGAGGTACTTCGCCTGCTCCGATGACGACCGCTTCACGCCCTCGCCTTCGTAGACGTAGGTCTTGCCCTTGTAGAATTCCGACGCCGCGCAATCGAGCGCCAGGTACATGTCCTTACCCGGCTGGTAGCCCGCCTTGACGCACGACTCCATGATGAAGTCGAGCGCGCTTTCAGCCGACGGCAGGTCCGGCGCGAAGCCGCCCTCGTCGCCCACATTGGTGTTGTGGCCGGCCTTCTTCAGCTCGCCCTTCAGCGTGTGGAAGACTTCCGCGCCCATCCGCACGGCCTCGGCGATGGACTTGGCGCCCACCGGCATGATCATGAATTCCTGGAAGTCGATCGGGTTGTCGGCATGCGCGCCGCCATTGATGATGTTCATCATCGGCACCGGCAGAACCCGCGCCTGCGTGCCGCCCACATAGCGGTAAAGCGGCAGGCCGGAGGCTTCCGCTGCTGCCTTGGCCACCGCCAGCGACACGCCGAGAATGGCGTTGGCGCCCAGCTTGGCCTTGTTGGCGGTGCCGTCGAGCTTGATCATCGCCTCGTCGATGGCCGTCTGGTCTTCCGCGTCCATGCCGATGATGGCGTCGTAAATCTTGCCGTTGACCGCCGCCACTGCCTTGGTGACGCCCTTGCCGAGGTAACGCTTCTTGTTGCCGTCGCGCAGCTCGACCGCCTCGTGCGCGCCGGTCGAGGCGCCCGACGGCACGGCGGCGCGGCCGAACGAGCCGTCCTCCAGCGCCACGTCCACTTCAACGGTCGGGTTGCCACGCGAGTCAAGGATTTCGCGTGCGTGGACATGGATGATTTCGGTCATGTGGGAAGCCCCTGGACTCTGCGGGTTGATGGATAGCGCCATATAAGGCCACGGCCATGACGGTGTAAATCCGCCACGGGCGCGCAGGATTGCGGATCAATCCCGATCGACTGCATGAATGTGCCCCGGCCTTGATGCCGGGGCCCAGCCTGGATCCCGGGTCAAACCCGGGATACATGAGATCATCCCAACAACCGGTCGAACTCCGACACCAGCGCCTTGATCGGCCAGGGATCGGCTTCCTGCTGCAGGTCGGCAAGCGGCAGGGCCAGCACGCCGGACACCCCTGCGGCATAATCCGCCTCGCCGAGCACCTGTTCGATGTACTGTTCCACCGCAGCAGTATGATCTTCGGTGCGCGAACCGTCCCATCGGTCGAGGCCGACAGCGATCTCCGCCTTGCCCGCGTGGATTTCCATAACGAACACCGCTTCGCTCATGTCCAGTTCGCCGCCGCCCGGCAGGCCAACGCTGGTGACAGCTTCTTCCCGCTCGCGCAGCGCGCTCAGCGTCCAGCCGTCATAGGCAGGCGCAATGGCCACCAGGTCGCGCGCGATCAGCATCGCGTCAAGCTCGCCGTCGGCGGTCACCACCAGTTGCGGCCTGCCATGGGCGTCCGCGCCAAGCTCGGCGAACAGCCGCTCGTCCGCCTCGTGCAGGATCGCCGAAAGTTCGTCGAGCACCGGCTCGATCTGGTCCATGGTCATGTCGTCTATGTTAGTGGCCACCTTGGCCAGGCGGGCCTGGTTGTCGTTGAACCATGCCCAGAAACCGGCAGCTTCCGGTTCAGTCTTAAGCGCATACATGCGGGGTCCCACCTCGTTACGCGATACTCACAGATGCTGCCGATGATGGCGGCGCAAGGTTAACGCCGGGTTGCGGGGTTCGAGAAAATTTGTTCCCTTCATCCGCCACGTCACCTGCTGCGCAAGGCACGCCGATGTTTTCAAAAGACCAGCTCACCTATCGCCCCATGCCCCTGCCCCCGCGGCCCGGCTTCAGCGATGCGCAAAGTCTCGCCGCGGCGCGCAGCCACTTCGAGGCAATGTCCACCCGCCACACCATCCGCCAGTTCTCGGACCGCCCCGTCCCGCGCGAGGTCATCGAAACCTGCATCGCCACCGCTGGGCGCGCGCCGTCCGGCGCCAACCACCAGCCATGGCACTTCGCGGCCATCGCAGACCCGGCGCTCAAGCGGCTGATCAGGCAGGCGGCAGAAGAGGAAGAGCGCAACTTCTATGGCGGCGCGGCGGGCGACGAATGGCTGAAGGCGCTGGAGCCCATCGGCACCGGGCCGGACAAGCCGCACCTGGAAATCGCACCGTGGCTGATCGTGGTGTTCGCCCAGCGCTGGGGCCAGTTCGACACCGGCCAGCGCTACAAGAACTACTACGTGCCGGAAAGCGTCGGGCTGGCCTGCGGCTTCCTCGTCACCGCGCTGCACCTGGCAGGGCTGTCGGCGCTCATCCACACGCCCAACCCGATGGGTTTCCTGAATGGCCTGCTGGAACGTCCCGCCTCGGAAAAGCCCACCATGATCATCGCCGTGGGCCACCCGGCGGATAACGCCACCATCCCGGAAGCGGCCACCATAAAGAAGTCGCTGCCGGAGATTTTGACGGTGCGCGGCTAGAGCATCATCCGATCAGATTGAATCATCTGGTCGGATAAAGATGCTCGATTCCAAAGTGCTGGAGCAACTTTAACCGTTCAAAGGGAACGGCTGTTGCTCTAGCCCGCCATTCGTCGCGCAATCTCGATGGCCGCCGTCACCGTGACAACGGCAATCGCGGTGGAAACCACGATGGCCGATGAGCACCGCCGCACCGCCACGCCGTACCGTTCGGCAATCACGAACACGTTGCTGGCCACCGGCAGCGCCGCCAGCACCAGTCCCATGCCGGC
>JAZBOA010000181.1:0-3394 GCA_036350935.1 Anderseniella sp.
ATCAGGATGCGGCCGCCTCGCTCGTGATCACGTTCGACGGTCGCATCGACAACCGCGAAGAGCTGGTCCGGTTACTGCAAGCGTCCGGGTGCCCCCCCAGCGCAGATACCGATGTCGAGATCGCGCTGCGCGCCTACCAGTGCTGGGGTGGAGCCTGCGCGGAGCGGATCCTCGGAGATTTTGCATTCGCCATCTGGGACGGCGCCCGCAATACGCTTTTCTGCGCACGCGACATCTTCGGCACCCGCCCGCTGTATTACCACCACCGTCCCGGGACGGCGTTCACCTTCGCCTCCACCCCCGACGCCCTGTTCGCCGGCGGCGTCGTCGCCCGGCAGCTGAACGAAGCGAGGATCGCCGACTATCTGGTTTCCGAGCTGGAGGGGATAGACAAAACCAGCACCTTTTATCAGGATGTTTTTCGCCTGCCGCCCGCCCATACTTTGACCGTCAGTCCCCGCGGGATGTCGATCACGCGCTACTGGAAACCCGAGCCCGGACCGGAACTGCAACTGGCTTCCGACCGCGAATACGAAGAGGCCTTCCTCGAAACCTTCCGTGAAGCCGTGCGCTGCCGGCTGCGAGGCGGCGACATGGTCAGTTCGATGCTGAGCGGAGGGCTGGACTCTTCTTCCATCGTCGGCGTGGCGCGTGCGCTTCGTCTCGAGGCGGGCGATCCTCCCTTCCGCACCTATTCAGTCATGTCGCGCGAACCGGCGACCTGCATCGAGACGCGGGCCATTCATCAGATGCTGAAGCTCGACAGCCTCGACCCGACCACCTTCAGCGCCGACCAGTTGCCGGACCTGTACCCCGAGCTTGCCGAACAGACCTGGCATCTCGAGGAGCCTTTCGACTTTCATATGATCGTCCCGCGCAGCCTGGCAATTCTGGCCAAACGGCAGGGGGTGCGGGTCATGCTGGACGGCATCGACGGCGATTCCGTTCTATCGGAGGGCATGTTCCTGCCCCGGCTGGTACGGCGCGGCAAACTCGTCACCGCCTGGCGCGAGGCGACGGGGCTCAGGCAGGTCTATCCCGGCGAGTCGCCCGTGGGAGTCGAGCTGATGAATGCCATGCGGGCCGCGTTCGTTCCCGACTGGATACGCATGGGCCTGCGCCCACTGCGCAGAAAACAACAGTGGAAGCAGGTGCTGGCCGACTCGCGTATTCATCCGGAATTCGCGGACCGCATCCACCTCCAGGACCGGCTGGAAACCCTGAACGAGACCTTTCGCGCACGACGGCCGCTCGACCGGGATTCGGACAATGCCGGGACGATCGACCACCCGTTCATCGTTTGCGGGGTCGAGCGCTATGAGCGGGTGGCCGCCGCCAGTTCGCTGGAATCCCGGCACCCGTTTCTGGACCGCCGGGTGGTGGAGTTCTGCATGCGCCTGCCGGATTCGCAAAAGATCCGCAACGGCTGGCCGAAAAGCATCCTGCGGCGTGCCATGGCGGGTTATCTGCCGCAGGAGGTTTGCTCGCGCCGCGGGAAAGGGCATCTCAGTAGCTACCTGACTGCCTCCTGGGTAAAGCGGCTGTATCCTGAAATCAGCAAAACCCTGCACGCAGCCCGCGACGTCCTCGCGCCGTATGTGCAAGCGAGTGCATTACAGGAGAGCATTGACTATTATCAGTTTCATGGCGAGCATGATGCGCCATGGCGTTTGTATGAGTTGACGCACCTGGCCAACTGGTTGAAACAGCAAAAAAGCAAAAAGTAGAAGCAGGCCGGAAGGCATTGCTTACGTGGAGAAACAATGAAGGACGACAAGCCATCTGGCGATTTCCTGTCGCCAGAAAAATCCAGGCAAAGCTATCGCCCGCCCCGGCTGATCGCTTTCGGCAAAATTCACTCATTGGTGGCAGCAGGATCCGGGCCGCAGGTTGAGTTCTTTCGTCTGCCGTGGGCAACGGACATGACGAAACAACCCAGAGCGTAGATTTCTGATGTATTTCGGCGGCTGCACGAATGGATCCGCCTGGCCAATCGGCCGGTGCAGCGCGAAAATTGTTTCGCGAACACGTCAGAAGCCTTGGCCAACGGTCGGAGTAATTGACCCTTCCGATCCAGCGCTAATTGGAGTTGAATGAAATAAAGATGGGTAAGGACAAGAAACCCGCGTCACTTACGGCTCGAAACATACCTAGGCGGGTCTACCGCGCTCCTCGCCTGACCGCGTATGGCAAATTGAACACTTTGGTGACAGGTGGGTCCGCGGGCATGGCGGAAGGCGGCAGTTCGAGCAGGAACAAAAGGGCCTGAGTCGGTCAGTTGCTTCCCATGGTTTGCAGGCAACAACACCCCAGAGCGCAGATTTTGATCGATTTCGGCGGTCGCATGAGCGAGCTCACCTGGCCGGTCGGCTGGCGGAGCACCAGAATAATTTTGCGATCCTGTCGGAAACACTGCTCATTTTCAGGATAATCAAACCCTCCTGATCCGGCGCTAATTGGAGTGTCGTTAACAAATGGACTTGAGCAAGGACAAGAAGCCCGAGTTGCTGCCAACGCAAAGCCAACCCAAGCTGACCTATCGTTCTCCCCGGCTCACGGCATATGGCAAGTTGCACACCCTGGTGGAAGGGGGGTCGAGGGGCAGGGCCGAAAGAGGCAGCACCCGAACGAACAGAAGGGCCTGATGCGGCAAGGCCCTGTCCAGGCAAACCGATGGACCGCCCGCAACGCTTGCCGCGCTAACGTGCAGGTCAGGATTTCAGCCCACCCCGATTGTCGTCTTGCGGGCCACCAGTCGGCGTCGTTTTTGCCGCAGACGGGTAAAATGGGTGCATTGTTTTTTCAAGGCTTTCCACCATGTTGCCCCAGCGTGTCGTGCTCTCCCCCGAGGCCCTGTTCCAGGAGATCGCCGGGGAAGGCGTCATCCTCGACCTTGCCAGTTCCAGTTACTTCGGCCTCGATGAAGTAGGCGTTCGCCTGTGGCAACTGCTGCAGGCCAATCCCAGCCCGCAGGCAGCCTGCGAGGTTCTGCTCACCGAATACGAGGTCGAACCCGCCCAACTCGAACAGGATCTGGCCAAGCTGCTGGACCAGCTCGTCGAAGCCGGCCTCGCCACCGTTCAATAGCCGGCCGGCCGATTCGCCCAACCTAGCCGGCTCACTCCAGGCGCATGTCCTATTCCCAGGTAGCCTCGCACCGTTCCATGGTGTTCGATGATTTTCGCAACGCGCTCTACGCCCAGGCGATCCGCAAGTGCGTCACGTCCGACTCGGTGGTGCTCGACCTCGGTGCCGGGCTGGGCATCCACGGTCTGATCGCCGCAGATGCAGGGGCCAAGCGCGTCTACCTGGTCGAGCCCGAACCCGTCGTCCAGATCGCGAAGGAGATTGCCCGGGCCAACGGCTTGGCAGACCGGATCGTGGTGCTGGAGGG
>JAZBOA010000182.1:0-7846 GCA_036350935.1 Anderseniella sp.
GAAGTATCTGGGCTCGCGGTTGCAGGCGAGGTGTTTTGGGCTATGGCGCAGATGACCGCCATCCGGCGGCGTCCAGGGTCAAGGCTTCCCCCGCGAGGGGTTCGACACGGTTGTGCGGCGCAATGCGGCCTGAGGGGGACGCGGGCAAGGCGGGACCGGCAAACAGGGGACAAGGGATAGGGCAGACGCCGACATACGCACTGGCGGAACACACGCCGTCCCACGCGCGCGCGCATGCGAGAGTGCACGTGTTCGCGCTTGCGTGCGCTTGGGTGCTCGCGGTGATCGGCCTTGCCGGCCTGACGGCCGCACCTCCCGTTCACGCCCAGTCGATCGCCAGTGGCAAGTCGGACTATGCAGGCGACAGCCGCACCCGGGCCAAGACGCCGCCACGCGGCACCAAGGTGGACGTCGATGCGGACCAGATCGTGTTCGACGACCGCAGCAAGACCGCGGTTGCCACCGGCAATGTGGTGCTGACCTACGGCGACTACGTGCTGATTGCCCGGCGCGTCACCTACAATCGCGCCACCGACGTGATGCGGGCCGAAGGCGAGATCCGCATCCGCGAGCCGGGCGGGAACATTCTCGAAGCCGACATCCTCGAACTGCAGAACCGTTTCCGCGACGGATTTGCCGAACACCTGCGGCTGCTGCTGACCAACCAGGCGGTGGTGACGGCAAGCTACGCCAAGCGCCGGGACGGCTACCTGACGGTTTACGAGCGGGTCACCTACACGCGCTGCCGCACCTGCGTCACCGAGGCCGGCACCCCGGCCTGGCAACTGGTGGCCAGCGAAACCACCCACGACGAGCGCGAAGGCACGCTGCACCACCGCGATGCCCGGCTGGAACTGCTTGGCATGCCGGTGTTCTACTGGCCGTACCTGTCGCATCCCGACCCGACGGTCAAGCGCCGCTCGGGTTTCCTGATCCCGCGGTTCAGCCATTCCACGGTGTTCGGCTTTGGCTACGAGCAGCCGTATTTCTGGAACATCGCACCGAACATGGACCTGACGCTGATGCCGAAGGTGACGTCGGAACAGGGGCCGATGATGCGGGCAGAGTTCCGCCACCGGCTGGCCAACGGCGAGTACTCGATCCAGGGTGCGGGCGTCTACCAGATGAACCCCGGCCAGCTGCCGGCACCGGGCAACGAGCACTGGCGCGGCTGGCTGCGCACCAAGGGCAATTTCGAAATCAACCGCTGGTGGCAGTGGGGCTGGGACGGCACCATCGTGTCGGATGACACGTTCGGCCGCGAGTACGACTTTGACGAGCGCACGGAGATCGCCAGCCTTGTCTATCTTGATGGCATCTACGACCGGAACTACACAACGGTAAGGGCCTACAATTTCCAGGGCCTGCTGGGCACCGACGACCAGGACACCTTCCCGACCGCCGCACCCTATTTCCGGCATGACTACACGTTCGACTTCCCGGTGCTGGGCGGGGAGCTGGGCATCAGCACCGATGCCTATGCCCTTTTCCGGAACCAGGCCTGGGTCGCGTATGACACCAACCCGGACACGTTCGATGTGGTTCAGGGTACCCGCCAGGTGCGCGCCACGACGCAGCTGCACTGGCGCAAGGAGATCGTCACCGATCCGGGCGTAATCGTTACCCCATTTGCACGGGTGCGCGGCGACCTGCTGTTGTCCGAGAACGTCCCAATGCAGGGCGATGACGACCCGCTGCCCGCATACGGCGACGTGACCGACGCGCGCATCCTTCCGTCGGGCGGCGTGGACGTGCGGCTGCCGCTGGCCAAATATGACGGCTTGGGCACGCACATCCTCACCCCGATCGCCCAGATCATTTCGTCGGTGGACGAAGGCGACATTTCCGGCTGGGGCAACGAGGATGCGATATCGCTGAACTACTCGACCACCAACCTGTTCCTGGAAAACCGGTTCAGCGGCAATGACCGTTATGAGGGCGGCACGCGGGTCAATGCGGGGTTCCTGTACACGCTCGGCTTCGAGAATGGCGGTTCGTTCAATGCGAGCTTCGGCCAGTCCTACCATATCGCCGGCCAGAACAGCTTCCTGCCAGGCTCGGGCCTGAACGAACCCGCCTCTGACCTCGTAGGGGCTGTCTGGTTCCAGCCCGACAGAAACTGGCGGGTCAGCTACCAGGCGCGTTTCGACACCGACACCATGTCGATGCGGGAACAGGACGTTGGCGTCATGGCCAATTACTCACGCCTTAAAACCGCCCTCAATTATGTGAAGGTGGAAGAGGCGATGGCCTATGGCCGACCGAGAAGCCAGCAACAGATCTGGGGGTCGGCGGAGGTGGCCATCGGCGGTGGCGTGAGCATATTCGGCGGCGGCCGGTATGACCTGATAAGCGATCAGATCATCGACCGGCATGTCGGCATCGGGTTCGATTGCGACTGCATGAAGCTGCGCTTCCGCTACAAGGAGGAATTCCTGACCGACCGCAACCTGGATCGCGAGAGGTTATTCCTGCTGGATATCGAACTTGTCACGCTGGGCAGCACCTCCATCGGCACCAGCGCTTCGGAGTGAAAATGAGCAGCACTGCAGCAAATCTGACGGCCGTAGCGCGCCGCCGACCGGCAGCTTCGCGGACCAGCCGCTGGCTGGGCATGGCGGCCGCACTGGTGCTGCTGACCGGCTGTGGCGGTGGCCAGCTGGACCTGTATGAATATCTCGGCGCAGACCCGTTGCCGGGCGGCAACCAGACCAGCAGCAACACGGCCAACGCACCAGCGCAGATTGCACCGGGCGCTGAGCCGGTAAACGCCGCGCCGGGCGGCGACGGTGGCCTGGGCGATGTCGACAGTGCGCTGGCCGCAGCACGGCCGTCTGGCGGCATCGAGCGCGTCAGCCTGAAGAATGCGCAAGGTGTCGCGGTTACCGTGGATGACCTGCCGATCACCAATTTCGACATTTCGCGTCGCATCAACCTCGAAAATGCGCTCGGCGGCCGTGTGGGAACCGACTTCGAAACGCGCAAGCGCATTCTGGGCACGCTGGTCAATGAGAAGGTGGCCAAGACGAAGGCCAAGCGGATGGGGTATGAAATCTCCGACAGCGAGCTTGACGAGCGTGTCGACGGCATGGTCCAGCGGATGAAGGTCAGCCGGACCGACCTTCGCAAGCAGCTTGCCGACAAGGGCGTCGATGAGTCCGCGCTCAAGTCCCAGATGGAAGGCACGCTGTATATCCGCTGGGTGATGAGCCAGCAGAACGTCGATACCGACATCAAGGTGGACCAGGCCAAGGTGGATGCGAAGGTGCGCGAGATCATGAGCGATCCACGCATGAAGCCGGTGACCGTTGTCAGCGTGCAGCAGGTCGATCTGCCGGTGGAAGGCTCGGCCGGGGCGATGCAGCAGCAGTTGATGTATGCCCGCGCCGTGGAGGCGCAGCAGATCATGCAGCGGTACAAGGGCTGCAGCAGCCTGCGCGCCGCGAGCAAGGACATTTTCAACGTCAAGATCGGCAGGGCCGTCGAGGCCGATATCGACCGGCTGCCCCCGGAGCTGCGCAAGGCGCTGCTGGAAGCAGGCACCCGCAAGCTGATCGGGCCCATTCCCGGCCCCACCGGCGTCCGGCTGTTCGCCAATTGCGGCACCCGCAAGATCTCACCGCCGGCGCCGGACCGGCAGCAGATCGAGGCAGCCGTGCGCAACGAGCAGTTCGAGGACCTGGTGCAGCAGGCAATGGCGGAAGCCCGCAAGGAAAGCTTCGTCGATTACAAGGACCCGGCGTTCAGGCCCTGACCGGGGCGGCTTCGAAACGCTGGCGGCTTGCCATGACATGCATCTCCCCTGCCCTCGTCGTGACGCCCGGAGAACCGGCCGGCATCGGCCCCGACATTGTGCTGCTTGCCCATGCAAGAGCCAGCCGCGAGGCGGTGCCGGCGTTTGCCGTCGCCGGTTGCGCCCGGCTGATGGAACAGCGCGCGGCCCAATGCGGACTGGCGGTGCAGGTGGTGCGGATTGAATCGATGGAGGATGCGCAGGCCGCATTCGCGCATGGGCTGCCGGTCATCGACTTGGCTTCGAACATTGCGGTCACGCCGGGCAAACCTTCCGCCTCAACGGCGGCGCAGGTGACCGGCTGGATCGAGGCAGCGGTGGGGCTGACGCTGTCGGGTCAGGCAGCCGGCGTGGTCACCGGACCGATCCAGAAGGAAACGCTTTATCAGGCCGGTTTCAGCTTCCAGGGCCATACGGATTACCTCGCCCACCTTGCCCACGCGGCGGGGCATGAGGCCGAGCCGGTCATGATGCTGTCGGCGGACGACTTCCGCACCGTGCCACTGACGGTGCACGTACCGCTGGCGCAGGTGCCGGGGCTGGTTTCCGCCACGGCGATCATTGCGCAAGGCCGCATCATCGCTCAGGCCCTGACGCGCTGTTTCGGCATCGAACGGCCACGCATTGCGGTGGCCGGCCTCAACCCGCATGCGGGCGAAGGCGGCAGCATCGGCTGCGAGGACCGGGACATCATCGGGCCGGCCATCGTTGCGCTGGCGGGCGAAGGCATCAACGCGTTCGGGCCGCTGCCAGCCGATACGATGTTCCACGATGAAGCGCGCGCCACCTATGACTGCGCCTTGTGCATGTATCACGACCAGGCGCTGATCCCGGTCAAGACGCTGGGCTTCCATATCGGCGTCAACACCACGCTGGGCCTGCCGTTCATCCGCACCTCGCCAGATCACGGCACGGCGCTCGGGCTGGCGGGCACGGGCAAGGCCAACCCGTCCAGCTTCATTGCAGCCCTGCGGCAGGCCGCGGCGATGGCGCGGGCGCGGGCGCGGGCATGAGCGATGCAGCCGAGGATGGCCTGCCGCCGTTGCGCGAGGTGATTGCGCGGCACGGGCTGTCGGCGCGAAAGTCGCTCGGCCAGAACTTCCTGCTCGATCTCAACCTCACCCGCCGCATTGCGCGCGCCGCTGGTCCGCTTGACGGCGCCACGGTGCTGGAAGTTGGTCCCGGCCCCGGCGGGCTGACCCGGGCGCTGCTGATGGAGGGCGCGGGCAAGGTGATCGCGGTTGAACGCGACGAGCGTACCCGCCCTGCCCTTGACGAACTCGCGACCGCCTGGCCGGGCCGTCTTGAGGTGATAGAGGCGGACGCACTGAAGGTTGACTGGGCAGACATTGCCGCGCGCACCGGCGGGCCGGTCAGGATTGCCGCAAACCTGCCCTACAATATCGCCACGCCGCTGCTGACCGGCTGGCTGCTGGCGCAGCCGTGGCCGCCCTACTGGACCTCGCTGACGCTGATGTTCCAGAAGGAAGTTGCGCAACGCATCACCGCCTTGCCGGGAAGCGGCGCCTACGGGCGGCTGTCGATCATCTCGCAGTGGCGCAGCCAGGCGATCAGGCTGTTCGACATTTCCCCGCGCGCCTTTACGCCACCGCCCAAGGTCATCTCGTCGGTGGTGCACATCACGCCGTTGGCCCAGCCCGTCTACCCGTGCAAGGCGCAGGTGCTGGAAAAGGTGACGGCAGCCGCCTTCGGCCAGCGGCGCAAGATGCTGCGCTCCAGTCTGAAGGCACTGGGCGGCGATACCGAAGCAATCATCCGGGGAGCCGGACTGGAGCCGGAGATACGGGCGGAACAGGTGGACGTGGCAGGCTTCTGCCGGCTGGCCGAGGCATATGAGCCGCTGACAAACTGATTCAATTCACGCCGGATTCATGAGTCTTTCGAGTCGCATACGGCTGAAACTTACAGATGCTTGCGGAGCTTCCTGACGAAGCTGTCGAGCCCGATGCGGCGGTGCCGGCGCAGGCGCTCGGCCTCAAGGATGGCGGCGATGGCCGCATCGCAGGCATCAAGGTCATCGTTGATCAGCACATAATCATACTCGGCCCAGTGACTGATCTCGTTGGAAGCCTCGGCCATGCGCTTGGCGACCACGGAAGCGGTATCCTGGGCGCGCCGCACCAGCCTGTCACGCAACTCCTCGGCAGAAGGCGGCAGGATGAAGATACGCACCAGGTCATCGTGCATGCGGGCGTGGATCTGCTGGGTGCCCTGCCAGTCGATATCGAACAGCACGTCCTTGCCCTCGGCCAGCCACTTCTGAACCGGCTTGAGCGGAGTGCCATAGCCGTTGCCAAACACCTCGGCATATTCCAGCAGCTCACCATCGGCCACCAGCTGGTCGAACTGTTCGCGCGAGATGAAATGGTAATCCTTGCCGTCCACCTCGCCGGGGCGCGGCTTGCGGGTGGTCACGGACACTGACATGACCACGTCGTCCTCGCGCGCCAGCAGGCGCTTCGACAAGGTGGTCTTGCCCGCTCCCGAGGGTGACGACAGCACGAGCAGCAGCCCGCGCCGGGCGATGGAGGCGGAAGGAGAAGCGCTATTCAATGTTCTGAACCTGCTCGCGAAGTTGATCGATGATGTTCTTCAGTTCCAGTCCAATGCGGGTCAGCGCGGCGTCGGACGACTTGGAACACAGCGTATTGGCCTCGCGGTTGAACTCCTGGGCGAGAAATTCGAACTTGCGACCGACGGGTTCGCCATCTGCGGTAAGCAGCTCGCGAGCGGCCTCGACGTGGGAGGTCAGCCGGTCAAGTTCTTCCTGGATGTCGGCCTTGACCGCCAGCATCATGGCTTCCTGGTGCAACCGGTCCGGGTCAAGCGCGGGTGAGGCGCCGGTGAGCCGTTCGACCTGCTGGGCCAGCCGCGCCTGGATGGCGTGCGGCGTGCGCGACGGATTGGCGGCGGCCTCGGCGGCGAGCGCCTCGATGCGGTCAAGCTGCGTGGCGATGACGCTGGCAAGCCGCTTGCCTTCCTCGCGCCGGTTGGCAGCCAGCGCCTCGATGGCGGTACCGGCGGCCTGCAGCAGCTCCTCGTCACGCGCCGCCAGCGCCTCGGGATCGGCTTCGGCAGATACGGCCTCGACCACGCCGCGCATCGCCAGCACGGCATCAGCCGAGACCGGTTCACCCATGGCGTCGGACACCTGCTGGGCGGCCTCGACGGCGGCGAACAGCGCGTTGGGATTGATGCGCAGCTCCACGGCAGGGTCTTCGCAGGCCAGCTGCAGCGACACCTGAACGTTGCCGCGCTTCAGCATGGCGGCGACCAGACTGCGCACCTGTTGCTCGAGCGCATCCATGCCGGATGGCAGGCGCACGCGCACATCCAGCCCCTTGCCGTTCACCGAGCGCAGTTCCCACTGGTAGCTCCACGGCCCGGCCGTGCCGGCGGCGCGGCCAAAGCCGGTCATGCTGGAAATGCTCATGCCTTGTGTTGCCCCAATCAAGAATCAGATGATGGAGTTCACTTTAGCCACAGCCGCGGTGACATGCCATGCAGTGACACGCCGTGAAGAGACATGCCATGCAGAGGCGTTGCAGTGACTGGACAGTTATCGTTACGACCACTGCGGGCCTGTTGCTTCAGGCGTTCTCGGGAGCGCGCGCCACCGCTGGCTCAGCCGGGTCCTTTCCCTTTGTCAGCGCATCGGCAAAGCAATGATTGCGGTCCCGGTGGCCGGCTTCATCTTCGCGCACCACGACCACCACATCACGCAGCCGGGCCTCAGGAGACAGCTTCCAGTAATCAATCGCGATCTGGGGCGCAGGCACGTTGTCGATTTTGCCTTCGTCAATTGCCTCCAGATACTGAGTGTAACTGACTACTGCTTCTTCCTCGAGGTACGCCACCACCCGGTGCGCGGTCTTCGGGGCAAACAGGTAGAGCAGGAAGTAGAGATTAAAGAACACGCCCTGCGCCATCAGGATGAGGAACCGTTCAAACACCGATGGCTGCGCAATGTTGATGAAGGTCATGAGATGCATGCGCTCGTTCTCGGCCTCATCAAGCAGTTCGGCAATCCAC
>JAZBOA010000183.1:0-15224 GCA_036350935.1 Anderseniella sp.
ACCTGTCGGTGGAGGGCCGCGAGCAGGCAAGGCGCACCGGCGACGCCTTCCGTAACAACGGCATCATGATGGCCGAGGTGATGACCAGCGCCTGGTGCCGCTGCCGCGATACGGCCAGCCTGATGAACCTCGGCACGCCACAGGTGCTGCCGGCGCTAAACTCGTTCTTCCAGAACCGGAGCCAGCGCGACCCACAAACCGGAGCCCTCAAGCAGTGGCTGGGCGGCTGGCTGGGCTCGAGGCCGCTGGTGCTGGTCACGCACCAGGTCAACATTTCCGCGCTGACCGGCGATTTCACCTCGTCCGGCGAGATCGTGGTGGTGGAACGGGACGTGAGCGATGGCGTGAAGGTGCTGGGCAGCATTTCCCCGCAGTGATCAGATGCGCGCCTTGAGCCGCATCCTGATGGGACCGTCGGCGCGGCCATTGACCAGCTGCAGCACATAGGGATTGCCGGAAGCGTCGATGTCGGCGGTGCGGCCATGCCAGACCACGCCGCCTTCGTTCAGCATGATCATGTAGTCGTACTCGTGCCGCGCCGAGTCCATGTCGGACGTGATGGCGAACACCGTGGCGTGGCTTTCATCGATCATCCGGTCGAGCACCCGGTAGATCGCCTTGGTGGTGATCGGGTCGAGCCCGGCGGTTGGCTCGTCAAGCAGCATCAGCGAAGGCGTGCCGGCGAATACCCGTGCCAGGCCGACGCGCTTCTGCATGCCGCCCGACAGCTCCGACGGCAGCAGGTCGGCATTGGCGGCGGGCAGGTTGACCTTGGCCAGCGTCTCTATGGCCAGTTCACGGGCTTGCTTGCGGGGCATGCCCTCGTTGTTGACCAGCCGGAAGCAGATGTTCTCCCACACGGTCAGGCTGTCGAACAGTCCGCCCTGCTGGAACAGCACGCCGGTGGACGCAAGCTTCTCGTTGCGCTCTCGCACGCTGATGCCGGTCAGCGGCTCGCCATCCAGGTGGATGCTGCCACGCTCCGGCTGGTGGATGCCGGCGATGCACTTCATCAGCACTGTCTTGCCGGAGGCGGCGGGGCCGATCAGCACCGTCTTGGCGCCGGCAGGCACCGCGATGGAGATGTCGCGCAGCACCTGCGTCTTGCCGAACCGCTTGCAGACGCCATCGAGGCTGAGTTTCACGGCCGGGGTGCTGGTGGTCATCGGCAAGGGCCATCCGGGTTGGCGCGGGTGGGATCACCCCTTGTAACGTTGCGGCATCGGCATGTGCAAGAGGGCCGAAACCTACTGGACTTGAGGCCTGCCGATGGGCCATAAGAAAGACCGCGAAATCAGCAATCCGGACCGGGCGCTGCCGCCCCGGCGAGCAAGACATTCATGAAGAACTTTCTGCTGCAACTGTTTACCTGGTGGAATGGCCAAACCATGGGAACGCGCTGGTTTACCGCGCGCCACGGCGAGTTTGTCGGCGAAGACCAGATGGGCAACAAGTACTATCGCGCGCCCTCCAAGCTGCCGGACTCGATTGCCGAACGCCGCTGGGTGGTCTATTCCGGCTATGCCGAGGCGTCGATGATTCCGCCCGGCTGGCATGGGTGGATGCATCACCGCACCAGCACGCCGCCCAGCGAAACGACGTACACGGCGCGCGAGTGGGAAAAGCCGCATCAGCCGAACCTGACCGGCTCGGCCGCCGCCTATCGCCCGGCCGGCAGCATTCTGGGTCCAACCCCGAAACACGCCACCAAGCCCGATTACGAGGCGTGGCAGCCGGAATAGGCGGGAACACGCACCCCGCGCACCACTTCGGGTCAGATGGCGACGCCAACCCGTGACAGGCACTGAGGAGCAGGCTGACGATGAACAATTCCATGGTCGAAGCGGCGATCGGCGCGGTGGTGATTGCGATTGCCGCCGGGTTTTTCCTGTTCATGTACTCCGTGGGCGGTCTTGGCGGGCCGGCCTCGGGCTACCAGGTGACGGCATCTTTCGGCTCGGTCAAGGGCGTCAGCGTCGGCACCGACGTGCGCATGGCCGGCATCAAGATCGGCTCGGTGACCGGCCAGACCCTGGACCGCGACACCTATCGCGCCAACATCGTCATGGACGTCGATTCCACCGTCAAGCTGCCGGATGATTCTACTGCCAAGATCGCTTCTGAAAGCCTGCTCGGCGGCAGCTTCGTCGAGCTTGCCCCCGGCGGCAGCGAAACCATGATCGAACCGGGCGGCGAGATCGCCTTCACCCAGGACCCGATCGACATTTTCGGCCTGGTGTCGCAGTTCGTTCTCGGCAACAACAACAAGTCCGGCGATGCGGCCAGCGAAGAAGGCGCCCAGCCGGCAGAAGGCACCACGTCGCAGTGATCGCCATGTCCGAAACCGCGCCGCACGCGCAGCAGACCTGGTCGGCTGACAGTTATTCGCACCATGCCCGCTTCGTCGCCGACCTGGCCGGGGCGGTGGCCGAGTGGCTGGCGCCGCAGCCCGGTGAACGCATTCTCGACCTGGGATGCGGCGACGGCGCGCTGACCCGCAAGCTGGCTGACGCCGGCGCGGTGGTGAAGGGCATCGACAAGAGCCTGGACCTGCTGGCCGCGGCGCAGCAGCTCAGCCTCGACGTGGAAGAAGGCGATGGCCACGCGCTCGCCTTCGACGAGGAGTTCGACGCGGTGTTTTCCAACGCCGCGCTGCACTGGATGGACCAGCCGGAGAAGGTGATCGACGGGGTATGGCGGGCGCTGAAGCCCGGCGGGCGCTTCGTTGCCGAGTTCGGCGGCCATGGCAACGTGGCGGCTATCGTAACGGCAATGCGCGCCGTGGCGCGGCTGCGCGGCGGCGGCGAGGCGCTGGCCGGTCCGTGGTTCTTCCCCTCGCCGGAGGTCTATTCGGACATGCTCGCAGAACGCGGCTTCGAGGTGCGGCGCATCGGGCTTTTCCCGAGGCCAACCCCGCTCAAGACCGGCATGAAGGCCTGGCTCAAGGTGTTCCGCAAGCCGTTTTTCGACCAGTTCGGCGCGGCTTCGGACGAAGTGCTGGACGAAGTCGAGGAGCTGCTGAGGCCGTGCCTGTGCGATGCGCGCGGCAACTGGACGGCAGACTATGTGCGGCTGCGCGTCGAAGCGGTGAAACCGGCATGAAGCAGTGGCTCGCAGGTGCAGGCCTTGCCGTGCTGACGGCATTGGCTGCCGGTGCATTGCCGGTGGCGGCGCAAGCCGTGCAGAACCCGGTTGCGGTGTTTGCCGGGCTGGACAAGATTACCGGCCGGATCACCACGTTCGAGATACCGGTCAACGAGGTGCGCCGGTTCGGTGCGCTCAACGTCTATCCACGCGTTTGCAATTCGCGCCCGCCCACCGAGGAGCCGAAGACCACGTCATTCGTGCAGGTGGACGAAAATCTCATCAATGGCGGCACGCGGCGCATCTTTTCCGGATGGATGCTGGCGGAGAGCCCCGGCCTGAATGCCGTCGAGCACCCGGTCTACGACGTGTGGCTGATAGGCTGCATGGACCCCAACCGGCCCGCAGTGCCGGAGCGCGAGACACCGCCTGCAGCAGAGCCGCCTGCCACCAGCGGTGAGGGCGAAGACCAGCCGCCGCCGGCGGATTGATCAATTGCCTGTAGATTACGGCAAGATCGCAGTTTCGCCATAGATCGCCTTCATGTAGTCAATCGGGAGGGGCTCCCCGCGAAAGTCTGACGAAGACCATGAGATCGAGATTTTACCTTACCCTGGCGGCTTGCCTGCTGGCTGTGGCTGCATCCGGAATAAATCCGGCGCCGGTGCGCGCCGCTGGCGCCTGTGACAAGCTGCAGGCAGAATTCACCGGCAAGCTCCGCCCGGCCATCCTGCGGCTGGCAAAGACGCGATTCCACTTGTCCAACTGGTATCACGCCACGTTGAAGCGCCAGCACGAGGGCAGCAAGCACCCGACCCCGGCGGCGCTGGAAACCACCTACAAGATGATGGTGGATTACTGCGGCAGCGACAGTCAGTGCAAGACGTTTGCAGCCCAGATGAACAAGGCCTCGCGGGCGATCTATGATGTCAACCGGCGATGGTCCGCTGCCGGATGCCCTGGCCAGCTTGACAAGTGAATGACACCGGCTGCCTGCGCCCGGCCTATTCCGGCGGGTAGTGCAGGGGCACCGTGATGCCGGTCACCGGTTCGCTTACGTCAAATTGCGCTTCATGATGAAACGGCTTGAAACGGGGCGGTTGCAGGTAGTTGGATACCCCTGCACCTTCGATCGGGTACTTCAGGACCCGGTGGCGTTCGATCATGCCGTCGTTGTTCTGGTCGTGCCCGATCGACAGGGCATATCTGCCCGCTGACACGCCGGTGAAGGTTATGGTGAGGTCACCAGGCTGGGCCGGTATGCGCAGGATGGTGACATTGCTGCGGTTCGAATCGCAGTCAGGAAATCCCCAGCCGCTGCTCCACAGGCACGCCACGATGACGCCGTTGGCATTCTTTATGCCGGTTACCGTGACATTGAGGTCTGCGGCGAGGGCGGGGCTTGCCAGGCCGAGCCAGCAGGCGGCTGCCAATGCGTACTTCAAGGTGAACCTCATCCGAATCATCCTGCCTTCCCCGGCTGAAACCGGCAGTTGAACATACGTGAAGATTGCGGTGGGGCCAACGGGGTGTTCCGGCTTTCAGTCCGCCGCCGCCACCGCCGCCGCTGCGAGCACCGCCTGCGGGTCGCCGTCTGCGTTGAAGCATTCGAAGTCCGCATTGGCCAGCAACGCCTCGTCGAGCAGGCTGCGGTATTCTTCCTTCGGCACCTCGATGCAGCCGAAGGTCTTCAGGTGATCGGTGACGAACTGGGTATCCAGCAGCCGGAAGCCGCCCGTCCGCAGCCGCGCCACAAGATGCACCAGCGCCACCTTGGAAGCGCCGGTCTCGGCCGAGAACATGCTCTCGCCGAAGAACGCTGCGCCGATGCGCACGCCGTAGAGCCCGCCTGCCAGCGAGCCGTCATGGCGGCGCACCTCGACGGAATGGCAGCAGCCCATGGCGTGAAGCTGACTGTACAGGGCGGCGATGCGGGCGTTGATCCAGGTGGCGGGCCGGGCGATAACCGCGTGGTCTCCGGCACTGCCGGAGGCGCCGGCGCAGCCCGCAACGACCTCGTCGAAGGACTGGTCGATGGTGACGCGGAAGCGGCGCTGCCGGATCAGCCGGGCGAGCCGGCGGGGCACATGAAAGCCGTCGAGCGGAATGATGCCGCGAATTTCCGGTTCGACCCAGTAGAGCGCGTTGTCCTGCGCGCTCTCCGCCATCGGAAAGATGCCGGCCGTGTAGGCGCGCAACAGCAGCTGTGGCGTGATCGTTGACATGACGCTGCTATCAATAACGGGCCGGGGGCAGCGCAATCAAGCGGTGCGTTGCGGTGGCGGCCTGTCCGGTCAGTCTTCCTGCGGGTTGCAGGGCCAGCGCTCGGGCTTTTCCACGTCGGGCGGCAGCAGGGTGGCTTCGTCGCCGCAGGCCAGCGCGACCTGTTCAGTGGTCAATCCGTTGACGCCGGACAGGTCGACGCCCTGCAGCCGGGCGCGGTAGAGATAGGTGTGCGACCAGTCGGAGCCGTCCAGCTTTGCGCCGGCGAATTCGGACCGGGCGAGGATGGCGAATGTCAGCTTTGCCCCGGACAGGTCGGCGCCCTTGAAGCTGCTGCGGATCAAGTCGGACTTTTCCAGGTTGGCGCCGGCAAGGCGGGCATCGTCGAACAGGCTGCGCGGCATGCTGGCCCGCGACAGGTTGGCGCCGGCGTGGCTGGCGCCGGTGAAGTTGGCGCGGAACAGCTCGATGGCGTCCATGTTGGCATTGTCGAGGGTGGCGCCGGTGAAGTTGCTACGGTTGCCGGCCGTCTTCTGCATTGAGGCGCCGGTCAGGTTGGCGTCCTTGAACGAGGCGTAACTGACGTCTGCGAGATCGAGCGTTGCGCCCTGCAGCCGTGCGCCGCCGAAATCGGTGCTGGTGAGATTGGCGTCGGTGAAGGTTGCATTCTCAAGGTTTGCGCCACCCAGCATCAGCAGCTTCTTGTTGCAGTCGGTCCAGTCGACGCCGGCCTTCGCCGGATCATTGCAGCCGGCCATGGCGGTGGCGCCCTGCAGGCCAACGGCCGCAAGTACGGCGCAAATGGCAGGCGTCAGTCTCTTGATCATTCGCACGGGGGCCCTTTCCCTTTGATCGCAATCCGGTTGCTGAACGAGACAGTTCGTTTCCTCAGTCGGCTGAATTATAGGACGATTGCCGTGGACTTCCAGTGCCTCGGTGCGAATACCCTTACCGGCCTCGCAAATCCCTTCAGTTCGTGCTCGCCGCAATCGTCGAGGGCAGTATCGAGCTGCCGCGCCACCTGCTCCGAGACCAGCACCGGGCGCATCACCCGCTTGGTCAGCTGCTCCAGCCGCGCGGTTTCGTTGACGGCGCTGCCGACGACGGTGAAGTCGAGCCGGTCCTGCCCGCCCACGTTGCCGAAGAACACCTCGCCCGTATGCATGGCGATACCGCAGCGCAGCGGCTTGCGGCCGTCAATCGCGGCAATCTCGGGCGGCGGGCTTGCATTGAAGGTCTCGAGATTGCGCAGCGCCTGGTCGGCGGCAGCCATGGCGGCGTTGGCGGCGGCGCGCTCACCCTCGGCATCATTGAAGGGAAACACCGCCAGGATGCCGTCGCCCATGAACTTCAGCACATCGCCGCCCTGTGCGGTGACCGCACTGACCAGCTGGTCGAGGAAGCCGTTGAGCAGCAGGTTTACCTCGGCCGCCGGAAAGGTTTCGGACAGTTCACTGAAACCGCGCATGTCGGCGCACCAGATCACCGCGTTGATCGGTTGTCCGGCGCCGCGCGCAATGCTGCCTTCAAGCACCTGCCGGCCGGCATAGTGGCCTAGATAGACATTGAGCACATTCTCGGCGATGCGCCGCGCCACGTGGCGGTGTACGTGCAGCGACAGGTACTTGAGAATGCGGTCCAGCTGGACCTGCTGCTCCCGCGTGAACCCGTCCGGCGCACTGGTGGCGATGGTGGTCACGTCGAAACGCCTGGCGCCGATGCGCTTGGGCAGGGGCAGGGCGGCATAACGCGTGATACCCTGGGCCGCCAGCTCGGCAATGATCGGATAGTCGCGCTGGCTGGCCGCATCGGTGGCGTCAATGAACACCGGCCGGCCTTCCTCGATAGGCCCGCGCAACGGGCTTCTGAGATAGGCGTCGGTCATGGTGTTCATGGCCCTGACCACGATCTCGTCGCAAAACCCGTCGGACTTCTGCCAGCCCCAGGCGAACCCGGCCAGTTGCGGATGCAGCGTGCCGGTATGGATGGTGGCGCGCTCCACCGGTATCCCGGCGGCGACCATGCGCCAGGCCAGCGACTCGGCCAGCGACAGCATCGACTCTTCGTTGATGGCATCGCCCAGCAGCCAATCTTCAAGGTCGGCGAAGCTGGTTGCATTGCCTGCGGCGGCAGGCCCGCGGCTGGCGCGGGCAAGCAGGTGCACGAATTCCGGATATTGGCGCGGCGCCGGGTCTAGATAGGCCGGTGTCATGCAAGACTGTCCCTGGAACTGGGCGGGCGCCGCCCCTGCGACGGCGTCGTTCAGCAACGGTTATATGGGCGTTGCGGTTGCCTTTTCCCAGCCCGGCTCACACGAATGTCAGCCAGCGGAGTTCTGCTTGAGGAACTTCTCGAGCCAGTGGATGTCGTACTCGCCGTCGATGATGTCGGGTTGTTCGAGCAGCCGCAGAAACAGCGGGATTGTGGTGTCGATGCCCTCGATCACGTACTCGCCCAGCGCCCGGCGCAGCCGCATCAGGCACTCGTTGCGGTCGCGTCCGTGCACGATCAGCTTGCCGATCAGGCTGTCATAGTAGGGCGGGATCGAGTAGCCGGTATAGATGCCGCTGTCGACGCGCACCCCCAGCCCGCCCGGCTGGTGCAGCCCCACCACGCGGCCCGGCGAGGGCACGAACGTCTGCGGGTTCTCGGCGTTGATGCGGCATTCGATGGCATGGCCGTTGAAGGTGATCTCGTCCTGCCGGAAGCCAAGCTTCGCGCCCGCCGCCACGCGCAGCTGTTCCTGCACCAGGTCCAGCCCGGTGATCGCCTCGGTGACCGGATGCTCAACCTGCAGCCGCGTGTTCATCTCGATGAAGAAAAACTCGCCGTCTTCGTAGAGGAACTCGATGGTGCCGGCGCCGGAATACTTCATCTCGGCCATGGCGTTGGCGCAGGTCTCGCCGATCTGCTTGCGCTGGGCGGCGTTGAGCGCCGGCGACAGGGCTTCTTCCCACACCTTCTGGTGACGGCGCTGCAGCGAGCAGTCGCGCTCGCCGAGATAAACGGCGTTGCCCTGGCCGTCGCCGAACACCTGGATCTCGATGTGGCGCGGCTTGGAGAGATACCGCTCGATATAGACGGCATCGTCGCCAAAGGCGGCCTTGGCCTCGGTCTGGGCAGTGGACAGCGCGGTGTCGATCTCGTCTTCGTTGAGCGCCACCTTCATGCCGCGCCCGCCGCCGCCCGCTGCGGCCTTGATGAGGACCGGATAGCCCACTTCCCTGGCAACCTTGCGTGCTTGCGCATGGCCTGACACGCCGCCGTCGGAGCCCGGCACCACCGGGATGCCCAGCTTCTTCGCAGTCTGCTTGGCCTCGATCTTGTCGCCCATGATGCGGATGTGCTCTGGCGACGGGCCGACGAAGGCTATCTCGTGCTCTTCGAGGATCTGCGCGAAGCGGGCGTTCTCGGACAGGAAACCATAGCCCGGGTGCACGGCGTCGGCGCCGGTGATCTCGCAGGCGGCGACGATGGCGGGGATGTTGAGATAACTCTCCGACGCCGGCGGCGGTCCGATGCAGACGCTCTCGTCGGCAAGGCGCACGTGCATGGCGGTGGCGTCGGCGGTCGAGTGGACAGCCACCGTCTGGATGCCAAGCTCGCGGCACGCGCGCAGCACGCGAAGCGCAATCTCGCCGCGGTTGGCTATGAGGACCTTTTCAAACATGTGGTGTATGGCCCGCCCGCTATTCGATGATCATCAGCGGTTCGTCGTACTCTACCGGCTCGCCATTGCCGACCAGAATCTGCTTGACCGTGCCGGCATGGGGCGAGGGGATCTGGTTCATGGTCTTCATCGCCTCGATGATCATGATGGTCTGGCCGGCCTTGACCTGGCTGCCCACCTGCACGAACGGCGCGGCATCGGGTGACGGCGAGTGATAGGCTGTGCCAACCATTGGCGACTTGACGGTGCCCGCTGCACTGCTGACCGGCGCGGCAGTTGCGGCCTCTGCCGCAGCCGCCGGTGCCGGGCCTGTGTTGACCGCCACATGCTGCGGGGCAGGGGCGTAGGACACGGTGACCTCGCGCGCCACGCGGATCTTCAGCCCGTCCTGCTCGACCTCGATCTCCGTCAGTCCCGTATCGGAGAGGATTTCCGCAAGGATGCGGATCTGCTCGTGATCGAACGTTTTTGAATCCTTGCCCATGTCTGGTTCCGGTCTGTTGTTGTGTTCTAGCTTGCCTGCGCCTTGAACAGCCGGGCGGCTGCGTCGAGCGCCATGATGTATCCGTCCGCCCCGAAGCCGCATAACACCCCGGTCGCAATGGGCGACACGTAGCTGTGATGGCGGAAGGCCTCGCGCGCATGCACGTTCGACAGGTGCACCTCGATCACCGGCAGGCCGGTCATCTTCAGCGCGTCGTGGATGGCCACCGAGGTGTGGGTGTAGGCCGCCGGATTGATGATGATGCAGTTCACCGTGCCGCGCGACTTCTGGATCAGTTCAACCAGTTCGCCTTCGTGGTTCGACTGGCGGAAATCCACCTCCAGCCCCAGCTTGCCCGCATGGGCCCGGCAATTGGCCTCGATGTCTGCCAGCGTCGTGGCGCCATAGATGTCCGGCTCACGCGTGCCCAGCATGTTCAGGTTCGGCCCGTTCAGTATCAGAACCTTGTGCGGCAATGCTGGAAACTCCCCGGAGCGTCAACTGGGGGCGAACGCCCGCCACCTGCGAGAGCGCCCGCCATTGCGGGCGTTATTGCCACAAAAGCGTGTCGCGGCCAAGCGTTACCGCCAGCCGCCCTGTGGATGAAAACGGACCCCTGCGAGGTGCGCGTAATCAGCAGTACTTGCAGCCGCCCGCGTCACGCACGTTCTTGACGCTCGCCATCAGCTGCTCGTAGGGCGCGGCCCCCGGCACCAGCTGGTTGTCGATGATGAACGCGGGCGTGCCGTTGATGCCCAGTTCCTGGGCGAGATTGCGGGTCTCGTCGATGATCTTGTCATGGGCGGCGCGCTCGGCTTCCATGTCGGCCTGCAGCTTGTCCACGTCGAGACCGGCTTCCTTCGCCACTTCAAGCACCTTCTCAAGCCCGTCGATGCTGCCCTGCGCGCCCATCAGCGCCAGGTGCAATTCCCAGGACTTGTCCTGCTTTCGCGCTGCCAGCGCGGCGTGGGCGGCGATCACCGAGCCTTCCGACAGGATCGGGAATTCCTTGAGCACGATGCGTACGTCCTTGTCTTCCTCGGTCATCCGCAGCACGTCGGCCATGGAGCGCTTGCAGTAGCCGCAGTTGTAGTCGAAGAACTCGACCACGGTGACGTTGCCGTCGGGGTTGCCCACCACGATGTCATGCGGGCTGCGGAAGATATTGTCGGCATTGGTCGAGATGGCCGCCTTGGCGCGCTCTTCCTGCTGCTGACGTTCGGCAACCTGCAGCTTCTCGATCATCTCGTTGAGGATCTGCGGATTCTCCAGCAGGTACTCGCGGATGATGTTGTGCAGCTCGTTCTTCTGGGTGTTGTTGAACTGGTCCTCTGCAGCAACGGCGCTCAGCGGCGTGGCGATGGTGGTGGCGGCGAGCGCCATGGCGAGAACGCCGGCGGTGATGGTCTTGCGCATGAAGTCTGCTCCGGTTTAAGCCTTCAGGTGTTGCGGGCCTGTTTAACTGTCTTTCTGCTTGATTGCATTCAAAATGTCGTTAGCGCGGATATGCACCGGGGTGCCAGGCTTGGCGTGACGCAACGCGCCGTTGGCCTTCTCCGCCGCCAGCTTCTTGTCGCCACGCAGCATGGCGCTTTCCGCTGTTGCCAGTTCGGCGCGGGGCAGGTCTCCCAGCGTTCCGTAGGCCCGCGCCTTCCACAGGTGAAGCTGGGCGCTCTTGCCTTCCACCGTTTCAGCCCTGGCGAGGATGGCGAGCGCTTCCTGCGCCGCCTGCTTCGAATCCGACGCCAGCAGCGCCTGCGCCAGCATGATCTGGATGAGGCCGCTCCTGGGCGCCAGCTTCGACGCCTGGCGCAGCGGCGCCACGGCCTCGGCCGGATTGCCCTTCTCCAGCAGCGCCTGTCCCTTGAGCTCCCAGAAATAGGGATTCTTGGGGATGATCGAGATCAGCCGGTCGATCTGGGGAATGGCGTTGTTGAGGTCGCCCAGCCGGTAGGCCGCGATGGCGCGGGCATATTGCGCCGGCAGCGAGTTGTCGGACGGCGGATAGGCGGCATAAACGGCCTGGGCGTTGCGGGTGAAGCCGGCAAGCTTGGCCTGCGCCATCTGGTGGCGAAGCACCAGGTAGTCCTCGTCCTTTGCGCCATAGTGCTTCGAGGCGCGTACCCGTTCCTCCAGCACCCGGATGCGCTGCAGCGGCAGCGGATGGCTCAACGCGTAGGGGTCGACATACTGCACCGTGGCGATCGACTGGTTGTAGAGCTTCTGGAACAGCTCCAGCATGCCCTTGCCGGACTGGCCGGTGGCTTCGAGATAGCGCAGCGCACCTTCATCTGCGGCAGCCTCCTGAGCGCGGACATAGGACAGCAGATTGCGCTGCACCATCGACTGGCCGCCCAGAATGAGTGCGGTACCGCTTTGCGCGCCGCCAGCGCCAGACTTGGCCGCCGCCACTGCCCCTGCCGCCCCCAGCAGCATGGCGATGATCGCCTGGGTCGAGGCCTTGTCCACCTCCACGCCGAGCCGGGCAAGGTGGCCGCCTGCCACGTGCGCGGTCTCGTGCGCCAGCACCCCGATCACCTCGTTCGGCGTCGCGGCCTGCTCGATCAGCCCGGTGTGGATGAAGATGCGCTGGCCGCCGGCCACGAAGGCGTTGATCGAGCTGTTCTGGATCAGGTGCACCTGCACCGCGCCGGGGTTGATGCCTGCCGCCTCGAAGATCGGCTTCAGGTAGCGCCGCATCAGCTCCTCGATCTCCTCGTCGCGGATCAGGCGCAGGTCGTTGCCGCGCTGCTGGGCGTGGGCCGGCGGCGCAAGATGGGCGAACTGCACCAGCATGAGGCTGAGGGCGCAGGCGAGCGTGAGGACGGATCTGAGTACGTGGCGCATGTGTTGACGGTAACGGGATTCGGGCAAAAGCCGTTGCATTTGGCTTGGGATATGCCGTCAACAATACGGCAAAAGCGTGAGGCGGCACGAGCGCAACGGCGTTACAAATGGGTAATGCGGGCCGCTTGACTTGGCCGGGGCGGCGCTGATGATGAGCGTCAGTGGGTCATTGAAGGGCAGGGGCAGACATGGCGCTGTTGGACAAGGCGGTATCGGCGCCGGCGGACGTGCTGGCGAAGCATCAGCGTGATAGCTGGCCGGCGCAAGTCGCGCACGTGGCGCAGCATTCCGGTTTCTATCGCGAACTGTGGGCAGGCAAGGCCCCGCCGCAGGACCTGCGCGATCTGCCGGAGCTGCCGCTGTCCGACAAGGCGATGCTGCGCATATCGCAGGCGGAGCATCCGCCATTCGGCAATTATCTCGCCGCGCCACGGGATCAGGCCACGCGCCTGCACCGTACCTCCGGCACCACGGGGCAGGCCATGAACCTGGCCCTGTCGGCGCGCGACTGCGAGGTGACCGAGATCGTCGGCGGGCGCTGCCAGTCTGCCGCAGGGCTGGGCCCGGGCCACGTGGTGGTGCACTGCCTCAACTACCAGATGTGGATGGGCGGGCTGACCGACCACATGACGCTGGAGCGCACCGGCGCCCTCGTCGTGCCGTTTGGCGTCGGCAATACGGAGCTGCTGGTGCGCACCATACAGGAGGTGGGCATCACCGCCATTTCGTGCACGCCGTCCTATCCGGCAGTGCTGGAGCGGGTGATCGCCGAGACGTTCCCCGGCCTGAAACCCCGCGACCTGGGCCTGAAGCTCGGCTTGTTCGGCGGCGAGGCGGGGTTGGACGACCCGGCGCTGCGCGAGCGCATCAAGGCGGTGTGGGGCATGGAACCGCGCAACGCCAACTATGGCGTGTCGGACGTGTTCTGCAATTTCGCCGCCCAGTGCGAGCATGACACGCGGCTGCATTATCTCGCGGCTGATGTGCTTTACCCCGAACTGATCGACCCGGACACGGCCGAGCCGCTGGCGCTGAGCGACGGGGCGGAGGGCGAACTGGTGCTGACCCACCTGGAACGCCAGTGCCAGCCGCTGGTGCGCTTCCGCACCGGCGACATCATCGCCGTCGACGAGACGGGGCCTTGCAAGTGCGGCCGTACGGGCTTCCGCTTCCGGGTCATCGGGCGCAGCGACGACATGGTGGTGGTGCGCGGCCTGAACCTGTTCCCGACCATGGTCTCGGCGGTCATCAGCGGGTTCGATGAGCTCAGCGGCAACTACCGTATCGTGCTGGACACCAAGCCGCCGTACGA
This sequence comes from Anderseniella sp., assembly GCA_036350935.1. GTDB lineage: Bacteria > Pseudomonadota > Alphaproteobacteria > Rhizobiales > Aestuariivirgaceae > Anderseniella. The sequence continues at coordinate 13,621 of JAZBOA010000183.1, forward strand.
CGTGCTGCCGGTGGAGGTGGAACTGGCGGAAGGGCAGGCCAGTGCGGAAGGCATCGGTGCGGCGGTGGAGAAGGCGATGAAGCAGAAGCTCGGCGCAACAGCGCGTGTCACCGTACTGCCGCCGAAGAGCCTGCCGGTGACCGAGGGCAAGACGAAACGCGTTATAAGGACTTAACGATGAGCGGGTTCCAGTACGACACGGTGAAGAGCGAATTGACGGGAGAAGGGGTGCGCACCATCTCTCTCAACCGGCCCGGCAGCCTCAACGCCATGAACCGGCGGCTGATCGACGAGGTGGCGGTGGCCTTCGACGACGCCAACCGTGACCCTGCCACCCGCGCCATCGTGTTCACCGGCGAGGGGCGCGCCTTTTGCGCCGGCGACGACCGGCACGAGCACGTGCACCCCGAGAACGAAGAACAGGCGCGCGACCTGGTCGAGGCGATCCAGCGCGCCACGGTGGCCATCGTCATGGGGCCGAAGCCGGTGGTGGGCGCCATCAACGGCTGGGCCGTGGGCGGCGGTTTCGAGTGGGCGATCAATTGCGACTTCCCGATCTGGGCGCAAAGCGCGAAGGGCTTCTTCCCGGAAGTGTCGCTCAACCTGTTCGTGACCGGCGCGGTGACGGCGCTGCTGCCGGGTCTCGTCGGCCTGCACAAGGCGCGCGAGATGCTGTTCCTGGGCGAACGCTACGGTGCGAAGGAACTGGCGGAGATGGGCGTGGCGTGGAAGGTGGTGCCGGACGAGGCACTTATGGACGAGGCGCAGGCCGTGGCGGCGAAACTGGCGGCCCTGCCGCCGTTGTCTGTGCGCGCCATGAAGCGGGTGCTGAACCAGGTGGCCACGGCGGACCTCTGGCGCGCGCTGCAGCTTGAGACGGACGCGACGGTGGCAGGCTTCCTCGACCCGGAGACGACGCGGCTGCTGAAGGATTTCTGACGGCGCGGTTCCCCATCCCATCCGCATTTGCTAGGCAGGGGAACGTTCAACCGGGCAAAGGCGATTCCCATGCCGCTCAAACCCTCCGCCCGCGCCGCCAAGGTGCAGCCGTTCATCGTCATGGACTTCTTCCGCGAGGCAAATGCGCTGGCCGCCGCCGGCCATGACGTGGTGCACATGTCGGCAGGTCAACCGGCAGGCGGGCCGCCGCGCAAGGTGGTCGAGGCGGCGCGCGAGGCCCTCAATGGCGCGTACATGGGCTATACGGATTCGCTCGGCCTGATGGCGCTGCGCGAGCGCATTGCCGCCCACTATGACGCGGCCTATGGCGTCAGCGTGAACCCGGCCAACATCGCCATCACCACCGGCTCGTCGGCCTCATTTGTCATCGGCTTCACGGCCTGCTTCGACCAGGGCGACCAGGTGGGCCTGACGGTGCCGGGCTACCCGGCTTACCGCAACATCTTTGAAGCACTTGGCATCAGGGTGAAGGACATCCCCGTCGATGCGCGAAGCCGCTGGGCGCCCACGCACGGCCAGATCGAGCGAGCGTGCGACGAGGGCCTGAACGGGCTGCTGCTGGCCAGCCCCGCCAACCCGACCGGCACCATGCTTAGCCCCGATGCATTGGCGGACGTTGCCGCGACCTGTGCCAGGCGGGACGT
>JAZBOA010000184.1:0-15044 GCA_036350935.1 Anderseniella sp.
CAGTCGATCATCCAGCATACGGCAGAGTCGTTCCAGCCGGACATCATGATCGTCGACAAGGAACCGCTCGGTTTGCGTGGCGAGATGCTGCCCACGCTGCGATACCTGCGCGAACAGGGGTGCCGGCTGGTGCTGGGTCTGCGCGACGTGATGGATGGGCCTGAAAAGCTGAAGGAAGAGTGGGCGCCGCATGACGTGCTGCATCATATCGACCAGCTGTATGATGACGTCTGGGTATATGGCCCTGACAATTTCTGGGATCCGCTGACCGGGCTCGACGTGCCAGCCTCCGTGCGCGAGAAGATGATCTATCTCGGGTTCCTGCGGCGGGTGCGCACCGGTGCACCGCCCGCCATCCGGCGTCCGGACGGCCGTTACCTGCTTGCCACCAGTGGTGGTGGCGGCGATGGCGCGCCGCTGACCGGACAGGTGCTGGCCGCTTATGGCACAGGCCGGCCCGATCTTGCCCGGCTGCTGCTCATCCTCGGGCCGTTGATGCCGAGCGGATTGCGGGCGGATTTCTTCGGAGAGGCCCACGAACTCGACAATGTGGACGTGATCGAGTTCGACAACAGCATCGAAAACCTCATGGATGGCGCGGCGGGTGTGGTTGGCATGTGCGGCTACAATACGTTTTGCGAGGTGCTGTCGTTCAACAAGCCGGCGTTGATCGTGCCGCGCACCCAGCCCCGTCAGGAACAGCTTATCCGGGCACAACGGGCCAAGGAGCTTGGCCTTGTCGACATGATGCTGCCGGAAGAGGCGTGCGACCCCGAAGCGCTGGCCGAGCGGCTTGCCAGGCTGCCGGACATGCCGCTGCCCTTCGAGGCCGGGGCATGTGAAATGCTCAACGGACTCGAGTCGATCGTCCATTTCATGAGCGACTGGGCCGGCAGCCGCCCATCGGCCAATCTTTATGCCATTGCCGGAGCGGGCTGAAACTGGCATTCGTGAGCCATGAACAGACCGACCGGATTTGTGCTGAAGGGCTATCCGCGCCTTTCGGAGGCCTTCATTGCACAGGAAATACGCGGGCTCGAGCAGGCTGGCCTGCCAATCGAGATCATTTCGCTGCGCGCACCCACCGACAAGCGCCGTCACCCGGTGCACGACGAAATCACTGCGCCCGTTACCTATCTGCCGGAGTACATTCACGACGAGCCTCTGCGCTGCCTCAAGGGGCTGCTAAAGGCGTCAGGGCTTGCCGGTTTCCGCCAGGCCTGGACCGCATTCCGGCAGGACTTCGCCCGCGACCGCACCCGCAATCGCATTCGCCGGTTTGCACAGGCGGCTGTGCTGGCGGCTGAGCGGGGATCTCATGTCAGTCGGCTGCACTCTCATTTCATTCATACCCCGGCTTCAGTGACCAGATATGCCGCCATGATGCTCGGCTGCGGCTGGAGCTGTTCTGCCCATGCCAAGGATATCTGGACGAGCCCTGACTGGGAGCTGTCACAGAAGCTTGACGAGGCCCGCTGGACGGTGACCTGCACGGCATCCGGTCATGCCCACCTGCAGTCGCTGGCGGCCGATCCCGCCCGCGTGCATCTGTCCTATCACGGGCTCGATCTCGAACGCTTTGCGCCGTTTGCCGGCCGCCGCCAGGTTCGTGACGGCAAGCAGCCAGCCGATCCGGTACGCTTTGTCAGCGTCGGCAGGGCGGTTGCCAAGAAGGGCTACGATACCTTGCTGGAAGCGCTTGCACTGTTGCCGGCTGGTTTACACTGGCGGCTTGACCATGCAGGCGGCGGTGAGCTGCTCTATGACCTGAAGGCGCAGGCGGAAGGGCTGGGCATCAATGACCGGATTGTCTGGCATGGCGCACAGGACCAGTCGGCGGTGCTGGCCTTGTACCGGGCGTGCGACCTGTTCGTGCTGCCATGCCGGATTGCGCCCGACGGAGATCGAGACGGTCTGCCGAACGTGCTGGTGGAAGCGGCGAGCCAGGGGCTGGCCTGCATTTCCACGCGGATTTCGGGTGTGCCTGAACTGATCAGTGACAAGCGGTACGGCAAGCTGGTGCGGCCGGAAGACCCTGCTGCACTGGCAACTGCGCTGGGCCAGCTTGCCCGCCAGCCCGCCCGCCGTGCAGCACTCGGCGAAGCAGTGGAAGAGCGGGTGCGCGAGGAGTTCGATCATCAGGCCTCCATCCGCCAGCTGCTGGAGCTGTTTGATCGCGGCGGGTCCATGGCCATGCGCAGTGCGGCGGAATAGGCCAGGCCCATGAAGGTGATGTTCTATGTGCAGCACCTGCTCGGCATCGGCCACCTGGTGCGGGCAAGCCGCATCGCCAGCGCGCTGGTGGAGGCAGGCCATGATGTGGTCATGGTGTCCGGCGGTTTGCCGGTTGCCGGTTTTCCGCCGGCCGGGGTCGCGCTGGAACAGCTGATACCGCTGCGCAGCGCCGACAGCTCGTTCTCCAGCCTGGCGGATGAGCATGGTGCAGCCGTGGACGATGCGATGCGCGAGCAGCGGCGGCACCAATTGCTTGCGACGTATGACCGGATCTCGCCCGATTGCCTGATCATCGAGGCGTTTCCGTTTGCCCGGCGGCAGATGCGCTTCGAGCTGTTGCCGCTGCTTGAGCATGTTCATGCGCAACCGAGCTCCCGCCGGGCACTGGTCGTGTCCTCGGTGCGCGACATCGTCCAGCCCAAGTCCCGCGAGCGCGACAAGGCAACGGCTAAGCTTGTCGCGAGGTACTTCGATCTGGTGCTGGTGCATGGCGACGAGAGGTTTGCAAGGTTTTCCGACACGTTCAGCGAGGCCGGGGCAGTCGCGGACCGGCTTGCCTATACCGGCATGGTGGCTCCGGCTCCTCCTGCAGCGGACACGGGCAGCAGCCGGCGGTACGACGTGGTCGTGTCGGCCGGCGGCGGGGCCGTCGGGGCAGCGTTGCTGGATGCCGCCATAGGCGCGCGCCCGCTGACCCGGCTGGCGGCTGGCCGTTGGCTGGTGGTGACGGGCCCCAACCTGCCGGAGAATGTTTTCGCGCGGCTGCAGGCGGCGCAGTCGGACGGCCTCACCCTGTCGCGGTTCGAGCCGGGGCTGGCAGCTGTCATCGCGTCGGCCAGGCTGTCGGTGTCACAAGCTGGCTACAACACCGTGGCAGACATGTTGAGCGGCAGTGCGGCTGGCGTGCTGGTGCCGTTCGAGGGGGCGGGAGAACGCGAGCAGCTGGTGCGCGCGCAGCGGCTGGCAGCGCTGGGACGGGTTGCGGTGGTGCGGGAGTGCCAGCTGGATGCGTCCAGCCTCGCGGCTGCCATCGAAGCCGCCCTCGACCTTGATCACCCGGATGACTTTCCGGTCAATCTCGACGGTGCGCGCAACAGCGCACGGCTGGTGGAAGAACATCTTGCTGCATTTCGGGCGGGGCAGGCTTCCTGACAGTGGATTCGCAGGAAAATCTTGTAGCAGCAAGCTGTGGCATGGTGGTGCGGAACGGTCTATGGTTGCCTTGTACTGAGGTTTTTGGCGGGGCGGTTGAACGATGACAGGTTCAGCAATGAACTTGCGCATGCGCGGCCCGGGTGGGGCAGCAGGATCTTTCCTGCGTACGCTCGGGTAACGCGTCATGGACGACAGCAATATCCTCCGCTTTACCTGGCGGCACTCCCGCAAGGCGCAGATCTGGATATTGTGCATCGTGCTGCTGTCGATGCCGACCTACTTCATGTCGCTCGACCTGCCCAAGCAGATCGTCAACGGTCCGATCCTCGGCCAGGGGTTCGAGCAGCCGGGCGCCGAGCAGAAGTTCCTGGTGCTCAGGTTTTCGCTTTTCGGGCAGGAACTGAACCTGTTCGACGGGTTCGAACTGCAGCGCCTGCAGATGCTGTTCGGGCTGTCCGGCATGTTCCTCACCCTGATCATCATCAACGGCCTGTTCAAGTATTACATCAATACCTACAAGGGCCGCCTGGGCGAACGCATGTTGCGCCGTATCCGGTTCTCGCTGGTGGACAGGCTGCTGCGCTTTCCCGTCCGCCATTTCCGCCGGGTGAAGTCTTCCGAAGTCGCCAGCATGGTGAAGGACGAGGTGGAGCCTATTGGCGGCTTCATGGGCGATGCGTTCGTGCTGCCGCTCATGCTGGGCGGCCAGGCCATCACCGCCATGGTCTTCATCATGGTGCAGAATTTCTGGCTTGGCCTCATCGCCGTGTCGATGATCGCCATCCAGTTCATCATCATCCCGCGTATGCGCCGTCACCTGATACGCCTCGGCATGGAACGCCAGATCACCGCGCGCCAGCTTGCGGGCCGGGTCGGCGAAATCGTTGACGGCATCAGCCACGTTCACGTCAACGATACCTCGCACTATGAGCGGGCTGACGTCTCAACCCGGCTGGCACGGATCTTCTACATCCGCTACGAGCTTTACCAGCGCAAGTTCTTCGCCAAGTTCCTGAACAACCTGCTCGCCCAGCTGACGCCGTTCCTGTTCTATGTGGTGGGCGGCTACTTTGCGCTGCAGGGCAAGATCGACGTGGGCCAGCTGGTGGCGGTCATTGCCGCCTACAAGGACCTTCCCTCGCCCATCAAGGAACTCATTGACTGGGACCAGCAGCGCCTCGACGTACAGGTGAAGTTCGCCCAGGTGGTCGAGCAGTTCGACGTGCAGGACATGCTGGACGAACGCTAACAGAAGGTGCCGGACGGGCCGGTTCCTCCGCTTGCCTTCCCGCTTGAGGTCAACCAGGTGACGGTGTCCGACGATGCCGGCAACGTCCTGATCAACCGGGTGCGGCTGACGGTCGACAAGGGCGACCAGCTTGCCGTGCTGGGCTCATCAAACTCTGGCGCCGACGTGCTGGCTGAGACGCTGGTGCGGCTGCATGTGCCGGAAAGCGGCCAGGTGACCTATGGCGGCACCGACATGTTCGATCTCAACGAGAGCTTCCTGGGACGGCGCATCGGCTATGCCTCGAGCGACGTATTCCTGCCGCAAGCCAGCTTGCGCGATTCCCTGCTGTATGCGCTCAAGCACCAGCCGATCGGCGACGCCGACTATAGCGGCCCCGACCAGCTGGCGCGGGAGCGCTTTGTTGCCGAGGCGCGCCTGACGGAAAACTCGGACCTCGATTTTGGTGCTGACTGGCTATGTTTTGCTGAAGGCGCCGATCCATCGCAACGCAGTTATGCAGTGCACCGGCTGCTGGTGGGTGTGCTGGAGGTCTGCGGCCTTCGCGATGACGTGCTCAATTTTGGCTTGCGCGGCAAGGTCGACCCGGAGGCCAACCCAGGCTTCGTCGAGCAGACACTGGCCGTGCGCGCCATGCTGCGCCAGCGCATGGATGAACTGAAGCTGACCGGGCTTGTCGAGCTGTTCGATCCCGATGCCTATGCAAACCAGGCCACCGTTGGCGAGAACCTGCTGTTCGGCACGCCCGTAGGGGACACTTTCCAGCCGCAGAACCTGGTCCGCAATGACTATCTATACGGCATCCTGAGGTCCAGCGGACTGGAGCCGGTTCTAGTCGAGAAAGGCATTGAGCTGGCCGAAACGACCATCGGCCTGTTCCAGGACCTGCCGCCGGACCACGAGCTGTTCAACCAGCTCACCTTCATGGAGGGCGAGCGCCTGCCGCGCTACCAGTCGCTGCTTCGCAAGGTCAAACAGGCTGGTGTCGACGGTCTCGAGAGGGATGAACGCAACATGCTGGTGGAGCTGATGTTTGATTATATCGAACCGCAGCACCGCATGGGCCTGGTGGATGGCGACCTGAAGGAGATGGTGCTGGAGGCGCGCCAGGCGTTCAAGGACGGCCTGCCGCAAGAGCTTTCGGGTGCAGTCAGCTTCTATGATCCGGCGACCTACAATGCGGCTGCATCGGTGCAGGACAACCTGCTGATGGGCCGCGTCACCTATGGCATCGCGCGGGGCCCGGAGCGGGTATCCGAGGCCATCGCCGGGTTGCTGAAAGAGCAGGGCCTCATTGACGAGGTGCTTGGTATCGGTCTCGAATATGATGTTGGCTCAGGCGGCAAGAGGCTGAGTTCGGCACAGCGCCAGAAGGTCGGACTTGGCCGGGCTGTCATCAAGCAGCCCGACCTGCTGGTTTTCAACCGCGTGCTGAGTGCGCTGGATGCCCGGCAGCAGGCAACGGTCATACGCGACGTGATGCGCCTGGCAAGCGTCCAGAAGGATCCGCCTGCAGTGATCTGGGTGCTTTCCAATGCCGATCACGCAGAGTTCTTCGACAAGATCTGTGTGTTCACCGAGGGCAAGGTGGCGGAAGTGGGCTTGCGGCACGAGCTTGACAAGACCAAAGGCGTTTACGCGCAGCTGCTGGCAAGCTAGAATCTGCGCAGTTGAGGGGGAAGGAGACCACATGTTACTGAAGGAAGAAGTTGAATTGCTCGGCCGTGTGGCGCTGTTTCAGGGCATGCAGCCAAGCCAGCTCAAGCTCCTTGCATTTACATCCAAGCGCCTGACCTTCGAAAAGGGGGACATGCTTTTCAACCAGAATGACCCGGGCGATGCAGCCTATGTCGTGCTGTCGGGGCAGGCCGAAGTGCTGATCAAGAACGATGACCGCGAGGTCGTGCTGGCCACGCTGGAGAAAAACGCCATCATCGGCGAAATCGCCATCCTGTGCGATGTGCCCCGGACCGCCAGCGTGCGCGCCGCGACAAGGCTGGAGACGCTGTGCATCGAGAAGGAGCACATGCTGAAACTGATCAAGGAGTTTCCCGGCATGGCAACTGCACTGATGCAGGTTCTGGCCGAACGTCTTGCCAATACCACGGCAGCGCTGTCGGACTGCCGCAACGAACTGGCGTCGTTGCGCGGGGCATGACCGGTTGACGTTCCGGGTCGCGATTGCCGGGGCCGGGCCTGCCGGCCTGTATGCGGCAATCCTGCTCAAGCGGGCGCGGCCTGACGCGATCATCACCGTCGTTGAACAGAACCCGCCGGACGCAACGTTCGGGTTCGGCGTGGTTTTCTCGGACCAGGCACTGGGCTTCCTGCGTGAGGACGATCCGGAAACGGCTGCGTTGATCGAGCCGCACATGCGGCGCTGGTCCGATATCGGCGTCGTGCACAAGGGCGAACGGATCGCCATTGACGGCGTCGGCTTTGCGGCAATCGGGCGGCTGCACCTGCTTGAACTGTTGCAGCAACGCGCCCGCGAGCTTGGCGTCGAGCCTGTCTACAACAGCCGGCTGGATGATCTGGCCCAGCTCGCCGGGGCGGACCTGGTGATCGGGGCCGATGGTCTCAATTCGGTGGTGCGGGGTAGCGATCCGGAAGCATTCGGCGCCCGGCTGCAGATGCTGTCGAACCGGTTCATCTGGTACGGCGCAACGAGAGAGTTTGACGCGCTGACCCAGACTTTCCTCGATACGGACCTCGGCCCGTTCAACTTACACCATTATCCCTACGCGGCAGGCCTCAGTACCTTCATCGTCGAAACCACGGATGCCGTGTGGCGGCACGCGGGTTTCGAGACGATGACTGCAGAAGAAACGAAGCAGGCGTGCGAGCGGCTGTTTGACGATACCCTTCAAGGTGCAGGACTGATCTCCAACAACTCGCACTGGCGGCAGTTTCCGGACCTGCATTGCGAACGCTTCTTTGCCGGCAACCGGGTGCTGGTGGGCGATGCGCTGCACTCGGCGCATTTCTCCATCGGCTCCGGCACGCGGCTGGCGCTGGAGGACGTGATCGCGCTGGTAAAGGCGCTGGCAAGCCACGACTGGGACGTCCCGGCGGCGCTGCCGGCCTGGCAGGCGGGACGTCAGCCGGTGCTGGACAAGATCGTCACGGCGGCGCGGGCGTCGGCGCACTGGTATGAACAGTTCGACCGGCACATGCAGCTCGATCCGTGGCCGTTCGCGTTGAACTATATACGCCGGGCCGGGCGGCTTGATGCGGAACGACTCCGGCGGCTGGCGCCGCGTTTTACCGGCGAACTTGAAGCACGCGGCATTTCGCTGTCTATTTGAGGCTGCAAAGTCAGCCGGAGTTTTCAAGCGATGAGCCATGCCGCCCCCGCCAACACCGAAGCCCGCGAAGCCTTCTACAAGGCGCTGGAGCCGGAGAGCATGCGGGCGCTGTGGTCGGTGATGGGCGCCATCATCACGCCGGAGCCAAAGAGCGGCTGCCAGCCGGTGATGTGGAAGTACGACACCGTGCGCGCCCGGCTGATGGAGGCGGCGGGCCTGATCACCGCCAAGGAAGCCGAGCGCCGGGTGCTGATCCTGGAAAATCCCGGCCTCAAGGGCACATCCAAGTGCACCACGTCGCTTTACTGCGGGGTGCAGCTGGTCATGCCCGGCGAGGTCGCTCCCGCGCACCGGCATACGCAATCGGCGCTGCGTTTCGTGCTGGAAGCGTCGGGCGGGCACACGGCGGTGGGTGGCGAGCGCACGACGATGCACTATGGCGATTTCGTCATCACGCCCAACTGGCAATGGCACGACCACGGCAACACGTCAGACGATCCGGTGCTGTGGCTGGACGGGCTGGACATTCCACTGGTGCAGTTTCTCGATGCCTCTTTTGCCGAAGGTTTCGGTGACGACGAGCAGCCGATCACCAAGCCGGAGGGCGATGCCCATGCGCGCTACGGCGCGAACATGCTGCCGCTTGGCTACGAGAAGGTGGCGGCCACGTCGCCGATCTTCAATTACCCCTACGAGCGTTCGCGCGAGGCGCTGGAGCAGATGCGCCGGATGGAAGAGTGGGATCCGTGTCACGGCCTGAAGATGCGCTACATCAACCCCGTGGATGGCGGCTGGGCGATGCCGACCATCGGCACCTGCCTGCAGCTTCTGCCGAAGGGGTTCAGGAGCGCGCCGTACCGGTCAACCGATGCGACGGTGTTTACCGGCGTTGAGGGAAGTGGGCGGTGCACCGTGGACGGTCAGGTGTTCGAATGGGGCCCGCGCGACGTATTCGTGGTGCCGTCGTGGAAAGAGGTCGTGCACGAGACGAGCGAAGACGCGGTGCTGTTCAGCTATTCCGACCGGCCCGTACAGGAAAAATGCGGCCTGTTCCGCGAGCGGCGCGGCAACGGGTAACTCCATTTTGTTGATCGCATCATCTTGTCGATCCTCGTTTCACTCCGGTCGGATGATGCTCAGACCAGCTTCCGCTTCAGCTTTTCCAGCATGTCCAGGCATTGGTCGAGCTGGTCGATCTCGACATACTCGTCCGGCTTGTGGGCCTGCTCGATGGAGCCGGGGCCGCACACGACCGTTGGAATGCCGATCTCCTGGAACAGCCCGGCCTCGGTGCCGAAGCAGACGACATCGGTGGTATTTGCGCCGGTGAGTTCGGCCACCAGTTTCAGCGCCTCGCTGTCAGGCATCGGTTCCAGACCAACGACCTCGCCGATGATATGGGTGACGATGTCGGCTTGCGGGTGAACCGCGCGCATGGCGGGCAGCAGTTCGTCCTCGACATAGGCACGCAGATTGGCCTTCACAAACGTCGCGTCGGAGATTTGAACGGGGCGCATTTCCCAGTCGACCACACAGGTGTCGGCAATCACGTTGTGGGCGATGCCGCCATTGATGCGGCCGATCTGCAGCGTCGTGTACGGCGGCTCGAACGGAGAGCCTTCCGGGCAGCGCTTCACCAGTTCAGGGCGCAGCGACATCAGCCGCGAGACGTAGCGCACGGCATATTCCACCGCGCTGACGCCGGCGTCCGGCACAGATCCGTGACCGGCGAGACCGGAGAACTCCGTGGTGTACTCATAGCAGCCCTTGTGGCCCTCGATGATGCGCATCAGCGTGGGTTCGCCGATGATGCACGCGGCGGGCTTCATGCCGATATGCTTGAGTTCCTCCATCAGGGCGCGTGCGCCCAGGCAGCCGGTTTCCTCGTCGTGGGTGAAGCAGAAGTGCACCGGTCTCGCGAGGTCGAGTGCCGCATAGTCTTCCGCCATGGCCAGGCTTGCCGCGATGAAGCCCTTCATGTCGCAGGTGCCGCGCCCGAACAGCCTGCCGTCGCGCTGCTGCATGATGAACGGGTCGGACGTCCAGTCCTGGTTTTCCACCGGGACCACGTCGGAATGGCCAGACAACACAATGCCGCCGTCGCGTTTCGGGCCGAGCGTCGCGAACAGGTTGGCCTTGTTGCCCGTACCGTCGAGGCTGACGTGCACTTCTGCACCCAGCGAGTCGAGCCGGTCTGCAGCGAACTGGATCAGGTCGATGTTGCTGTCGGTTGAAATGGTCGGAAACGCAATCAGCCGGTTGAGCAGGCTGGTAGTGGAGTCAAGCTGGTGGTGGGCCATGGGGTGCGCTTTCAGGCAATCGTTGTTGTGTCCTCTTAGCGGACATGACAGCATGAGCACAACGAGTGTGAAACACCGAATGCAAGCGAGGCAATCCATGAACAATATCGACTTCAAGTATCTCTTCACCTCGGCCGAAGGCCGCATCTCGCGGCAGCAATGGTGGATCGGGGTGGGGCTGTTGTTCCTGGTGTCCCTGATCAGCTCGCTGCTGTTCGGCAGCGAAGGCCTGATTTCGGCCGTCATCGGCATCCTGATGCTGATCGCCGGCATCATGCTTCACATCAAGCGCTGCCATGATCGCGGCAAGTCCGGCTGGTGGTGCCTGATCCTGCTGATCCCGATTGCCGGCTTCATCTGGGCCATCATTGATCTCGGCATACTGCCGGGCACCGTAGGCCCGAACGAGTACGGCCCGGATCCACTCGGCGCCTGAACGGGCAAGAGCCGGTCAAAGACGCAATTGACGCATTCTGGGCGGAGTGTTAATCTAACGAACGTTCATTTATTTCAAGAGATCGTGAAATGGCCCGCACGAGCGGCAGCGTTGGCGCAGAGACCGCGGATCGCATCAGGGAAGCGGCGCTCAGGCTGTTTGCTGCAAAGGGCTATGCTGCGGTGTCCATGCGCGAGATCTCGGGTGCGGTCGGCCTGCAGGCGGCGGCGCTTTACAACCACTTCCCCAACAAGCAGGCGTTGCTGACCGACCTGATGCTTTCGCACATGGATGGCCTGATCACGGCATGGGATGCCCAGGTGGCGCCTGATGAAACTCCGGCGCAGGCGCTGGAGAGGTTGTGCCGGTTCCATATCCGCTATCACGCCGGCAGGTCGGACGCGGTGTTCATTTCGTACATGGAGCTCCGCAGCCTGGAGCCGGAAAACTTCACGCTGGTTGAGAGGTTGCGCCAGACCTATGAAACGATCGTGCGCAGCATTCTGGATAATGGAACGAGATCAGGTGACTTCCAGATAACCGATACCCGAGTTGCGGCCATGGCCATCATCGCCATGCTGACCGGGGTCAATACCTGGTACCGCCAGAAGGGCCGGCTCAACCTCAAGGAAATCGAGGACATCTATACGGACATGGTGCTGCGCGTTGCAGGCGTGGGCCTGAAGGAGGAGTTATGTTCAGCAGCGCAATGAATTTCGGGCTGGGCGAGGATATCGACGCCCTGCGCGATACGGTACAGCGATGGGCGCAAGACAAGCTGGCGCCATTGGCGGCCGACATCGACCGCAACAACGACATGCCGCGCGATCTGTGGACGCAGATGGGCGAGCTTGGCCTGCTGGGCATGACCGCTGATCCTGACTTTGGCGGCACCGGCATGGGCTATCTCGCCCATACCGTCGCCATGGAGGAGGTGAGCCGGGCATCAGCCTCGGTGGGCCTCAGCTACGGGGCGCACTCCAACCTGTGCGTCAACCAGATCAACCGCTGGGGCAATGACGAACAGAAAGCACGATACCTGCCGAAGCTGTGCTCGGGCGAGCAAGTCGGTTCGCTGGCCATGTCGGAACCGGGATCGGGGTCGGACGTGGTGTCGATGAAGCTTCGCGCCGACAAGCGCAACGACCGTTACGTGCTCAACGGCAACAAGATGTGGATCACCAACGGGCCGGATGCCGACACGCTGGTGGTCTATGCCAAGACTGACATGGACGCCGGACCAAAAGGCATTACCGCGTTCCTGGTCGAGCGCGGCATGAAAGGCTTCTCCACGGCGAAGAAGCTGGACAAGCTGGGCATGCGCGGGTCCAACACCTGCGAACTGGTGTTCGAGGATTGCGAGGTGCCGTACGAGAACGTGCTGGGCGAGGAGGGCCAGGGAGTCAGGATCCTGATGTCCGGCCTCGACTATGAGCGCGTGGTGCTGTCGGGCGGGCCGCTGGGCATCATGGCGGCGTGCATGGACGTGGTGGTTCCTTACGTGCATGAGCGCAAGCAGTTCGGCCAGCCGATTGGCGAGTTCCAGCTGATGCAGGGCAAGCTTGCCGACATGTACACCACCATGAATGCTTGCCGGGCCTATGTGTATGCCGTGGCGGCCGCCTGCGACCGGGGCGAGACCACGCGCAAGGACGCGGCCGGCTGCATTCTCTATTCCGCCGAAAAGGCAACGTGGTGTGCGCTTGAGGCCATCCAGGCGCTGGGCGGGAATGGCTACATCAACGAGTACCCGACGGGCCGGCTGCTGCGCGACGCCAAGCTCTACGGGATCGGTGCGGGCACCAGCGAGATCCGGCGCATGCTGATCGGGCGCGAGATGTTCAGGGAAACGGCTTGACGAAGCGGCCTTCGGGTATGTGCGGTTGAACCCGGACCGCCTGATCCCCACGCTTGTAGCATGAACGCACGAAAGGAAGGAGCTTCGAGATGACACTCAACGAAAGACAGCAATCCCTTTGCGATGCGAGCCCGGGCGGATTTGACGGCCTCTCCGCCGTGCTTTTCAACACCTCGCTCAAGCCGCGTCCAGAGGACAGCCACACGCAACTGCTGCTGAATGTGGTCGGCAGCATCATGGAGCAGAACGGCGTTGCCGTGGACCATGTGCACGTGGCCTCCCGCGACATCGCCACCGGCATCCAGCCGGACATGCGAGAGCATGGCGCCGCAACTGACGAGTGGCCGGAAATCTGGGAAACCGTCGATGGCGCCGACATCATCGTGATCGGAACCCCTTTGTGGCTGGGCGAGGAAAGCTCGCTTTGCCGCAAGTTGATCGAGCGGCTGTACGCCATGAGCGGACTCCTCAACGACAAGGGGCAGAGCATCTTTTACAACAAGGTTGGCGGCACCGTCATCACCGGCAACGAGGACGGCGCCAAGCATGCAGCCATGACGACCGGTTTCGCTCTCAATCATCTGGGCTGCACGATCCCGCCACAGGCCGATTGCGGCTGGGTTGGCGAGGCGGGGCCAGGCCCCTCCTATGGCGACGAACTGGAGGATGGATCGCAGGCGGGCTTCGACAACGAGTTCACCCAGCGCAACACCACGATCATGACGTGGAACCTCATGCACATGGCGCGAATGCTGCGCAACGCCGGCGGCATATCGAACCATGGCAACAATCGTGAGGCCTGGTCAGCCGGCTGCCGGTTCGATCACGAGAACCCGGAGCACCGTGCATGATCCAGCAACTGCCGGCGCCGCTGCGCAATGAAGTGGTGAGCTCATGAGCATTCTCAAGCCAACCGCCCCAACCCGTGGCGAGACATTCGATGCCAACCGCAAGGCGATGCTCGATGCTTTGGCGGTCGTCGACGAGGCAGTGAAGGCCGCGCTCGATGGCGGTGGTGAGGCGGCGCGTGAACGCCATGTCAGCCGTGGCAAGATACTGCCGCGTGAGCGGGTGGCGCGGTTGCTCGACCCCGGCTCGCCGTTCCTGGAAGTGGGAGCAACCGCTGCCCATGGCCTCTACAACGGCGACGCGCCGTGCGCTGGCGTCATCGCGGGGGTGGGCCGTGTCGAGGGCCGCGAGGTGATGATTGTCGCCAACGACGCGACGGTGAAAGGCGGCACCTATTACCCGATGTCGGTGAAGAAGCACCTGCGCGCCCAGGAGATTGCCGGGGCGAACCGGCTGCCCTGCATCTACCTTGTGGACTCCGGTGGGGCGAACCTGCCCAACCAGGACGAGGTGTTTCCGGACCGCGACCATTTCGGGCGCATCTTCTTCAACCAGGCCAACATGTCGGCCAAGGGAATTGCGCAGATCGCCGCCGTCATGGGCTCGTGCACGGCGGGCGGCGCCTATGTGCCGGCCATGTCGGACGAAGCCATCATCGTCAAGGAGCAGGGCACCATCTTCCTCGCCGGTCCGCCGCTGGTGAAAGCCGCCACCGGCGAGGTGGTGACGGCGGAGGAACTGGGCGGGGCGGACGTGCATACGCGGCTGTCCGGCGTTGCGGATCACTTCGCGCACAATGACGCCCATGCGCTGGAGCTGGTGCGGCGGGCGATTGCCAATCTCAATCACCAGAAGCGGGTGGACGTGGCGTTGGCCACGCCGGAAGATCCGGCCTACGACCCTGACGAGCTGATGGGCGTGATCCCTGCCGATCTGCGCACGCCCTATGACGTGCGCGAGGTGCTGGCGCGGGTGGTGGACGGCTCGCGTTTCGACGAGTTCAAGGCGCGTTATGGCGCGACGCTGGTGTGCGGCTTCGCCCACATCCACGGCATCCCGTGCGGCATCATCGCCAACAACGGCGTACTGTTTTCCGAAAGCGCGGTGAAGGGCGCCCACTTCGTCGAGCTGTGCTCGCAGCGAAAGATTCCGCTGGTGTTCCTGCAGAACATCACCGGCTTCATGGTCGGGAAGGCTTATGAGTCCGGCGGCATCGCCAGGGACGGCGCCAAGCTGGTGACGGCGGTCGCGACCACGTCAGTGCCGAAGGTGACGATGCTGATCGGCGGGTCGTTCGGCGCTGGCAACTATGGCATGTGCGGCAGGGCCTATGCGCCGCGCTTCCTGTGGACGTGGCCGAACAGCCGCATCTCCGTCATGGGCGGCGAGCAGGCCGCCGGGGTGCTGGCAACGGTCAGGCGCGAAGGCATCGAGCGCAAGGGCGGCACGTGGTCAGATGAAGAAGAAGCCCCGTTCAAGCGCCCGACGCTTGAGATGTTCGCCGAGCAGAGCCACCCGCTCTATGCGTCGGCGCGGTTGTGGGACGACGGCATCATCGACCCGCGCAAGACCCGCGACGTGCTGGGCCTGTCGCTGTCGGCGGCGCTGAACGCGCCGATAGAAGACACCCGCTTCGGCGTGTTCAGGATGTGAG
>JAZBOA010000185.1:0-10425 GCA_036350935.1 Anderseniella sp.
CGGAGGCGCTGACCGCTGCCGGCAACGAGGCAGACGCCTGCCATGTGCTAGACTATTTCTCCAACACCGAGTTGAGGCGCGGTCTTGATCTTGTGATCGCGCTATCTGCCAGCATCGAGGCGCGGCTGAAGACATCTGGTGCGTTGCGCCCCGATGCACCACTCAAGGGCCTGCCGCAGGTCTGGTAGCTGTGGGGGCAAGTTCTGTCAGCTCGCCAGGATGTTGCGGAACTGCCAGGGATCGCTTTCATCGATATCCTCGTTGAAGCGGTCCCAGCGCGAGGAGATCGGCGTCCAGTCGGTATAGTGACCCTCGACCGGCCCCAGATAGGGCTTCTGGACTTCCAGACAGCGCACATGGTCCATCTCGTCCGTCTCGACGATGCCGGCTTGCGGGTTTTCCAGCGCCCACACCATGCCAGCCAGCACGGCTGAGGTCACTTGCAGGCCGGTCGCATTCTGGAACGGCGCCAGCTTGCGCGCCTCATCCATCGACAGCCGCGAACCATACCAGTAGGCGTTCTTCTCGTGGCCGAAAAGCAGCACGCCGAGTTCGTCCTTGCCCTCGATGATCTCGTTTTCGTCCAGCACCTTGTGCTCGGTCTGCGGCTTTCCTGCGCCAAAGCACTCGTGGAGCGACAGCACCGCCATGTTGCAGGGATGATACGCATAGTGACAGGTGGGGCGATACGTCGGCGCCTCGCTGTCGCCGACAGTATAGTAGTCGGCGATCGATATGGCCTCGTTGTGGGTGACGAGGAAGCCATACTGCGGACCGGGCGTCGGGCACCAGGTGTGCACCTTGGTCAGTGCACCGGGATAGTCGATGTAGATCGCGGCCTTGCATCCCTTGTCGTGGGCGTAGGCATTGTCCGGCATCCATTTCTCGTGGGTGCCCCAGCCAAGTTCAGCCGGCTGGAAGCCTTCCGAAAGGAAGCCTTCGACCGACCAGGTATTGACGAACACGTTTGCGGGCTTGGGGTATGCGGGGGCCTGCGTGTCGCGCTCGGCGATGTGGATGCCTTTGACGCCGAGGTCCATCATCAGCCTTGCCCAGTCCTCCCGCGAGCCCGGCGCGTCATGCTTGTTGCCCGTGTCCCTGGCGATGTCGAGCAACGCCTCCTTGACCAGCCACGACACCATGCCCGGATTGGCGCCGCAGCAGGAGACAGCGGTCGTGCCGCCGGGGTTTGCGCGTTTTTCTGCCCGCACCGCTTCACGCAAGGCATAGTTTGACCGCTCAGCTGGGGCCGCATCCTTGTTGAAGTAGAAGCCGGGCCACGGCTCCACCACCGTGTCGATGTAAAGCACGCCGAGCTCACGGCAATGCTTCATGATGTCGAGCGAGCTTGTGTCCACCGACAGGTTCACGCAGAAGCCGCCGCTGGTGCCCTTGAACAGGTTGTCCAGTACCGCCTTGTAGTTGTCGCGTGTCAGGCCGAGATGGTGAAACGTCACCCCGCGCTGCCGCAGGAAGTTTGCGTGCGCATCCGATGGATCGATGACGTGCAGTTTCCTCGCGTCGTAATCGAAGTGCCGCTCGATGAGGGGCAGCGTACCGCGGCCGATGGAGCCGAACCCCACGATTACAATCGGACCCTTGATTTCCGCGTAGACCGGATAAGTCATCACGCACTCCTTCGTGTCAGGCGTCCGGCACGATCTCCGCCATGGCCGCGAGGAACTTCGCCACCTCGGCTTCCGAATTGTAGTGGCAAAGCGAAACGCGCACGCAGGAATCGAGCCCCAGTGGCTTCAGCACGTTGCCTGAATAGTGGTCGTCCTTGCGGGTGTGGGTGCGGATGCCTTGCGCATTCAGTTTCTCGACGATGTCCACGGCCTTGACGCCATCGACAGTCAGCGACACCAGCCCCTCGCGCGCCGGGTTGTACACCCCGCCAATGATGTTGACGCCGGGCATCTCGGCCAGACCCTTCAGGTTGCCGGTGCCGTGAAGCATGGCGTTGGTGAGCATCTGCTCGTGATCGTGGATCGCCCTGCCCGCCGCCTCGATGCGCGTACGTTCATCGGTGCTGCCGGTAAACTGCCCGCCAAGCCAGATCAGGTAATCGACCACGTCGGTGAAGGTGGCATAGGCGCCGGTGTCGCGGGTGCCGAACTCCCAGTTGGTCTCGGGTCCGTCGATCAGCCGCTCACGCGGCAACCTGGTCAGCCGGTCCGACGCCCACCCCACCCCATAGCCGTGGCGCGAGAACACCTTGTAGGGCGACACCGCATAGCCGTCGATTCCGGCGGCGGCGACGTCGATGTGACCATGGCTGGCATGCTGGATGCCGTCCACGACGATGTAGCACTCGGGCGACACCTTGCGGATGGCAGCCGCGACAGCTGCAACATCAACGCCCATGCCGGTGACCGGCGAGGTGTGGATGATGGTGGCGACGCGCACGTCCGGTGTCATCAGCCGCGCATAATCCTCCGGCTGGACGGTGCCGGTGGCGTTGTCATGCGGCACGGCAATGTAGTCGCGGCCAGTTTCGCTGGCCCAGTACATGGCGGCAGAGCGCGAGGCCGGGTGCTCCAGCGTGGTGCCGATCACCGCACCGCCCTCCGGTGCGCCGACAACGGCGGTACGGATGATGCGGAACAGCAGTTCGGTGCCGCTCTCGCCGACGAAGAACTGCCCGTCCGGGGCATTGAACATCACCCGCATCTTCGCCTTGGAGCGGTTGATGATGTCCACCAGAGCGCGTGAGGCCACGTTGTCCCGGCCCTGGTTGTCGGGAATGGCGGCGAACTTTGCCGAAGTCTCGACCACCGACCTGAGCGTCAGCGCGCCACCGGCATTCTCAAAGAAGATGCGTGGGCCGGAAAACGGGCATTCGTCGACATGGGCAAAGCGGCTGCGCACCTCGTCCATCAGGCCAGGCATGCTGGATATCATCATGGGTCTCCGGAAAAACGGGCTCAGCCCTTTTCGCGCAACAGCCGCGCCTTGTCGCGCTGCCAGTCACGCTCTTTTTTCGTCTCGCGCTTGTCGTGCACCTTCTTGCCCTTGGCAAGGGCGATTTCCAGTTTCACCCGGCCGCGCTCGTTGAAATAGATCTTCAGCGGCACGATGGTGAGGCCCTCGCGCGATGTGCCCTGGAACAGCCGCGCGATCTCGCGCTGGTGCGCCAGCAGCTTGCGCGCCCGGCGCGGCTCATGATTGAAGCGGTTGCCCTGCTCGTATTCCGGAATGTTGGAGTTGATCAGCCACAACTCGCCGTTCTTCACCTGCACATAGCTCTCGGCGATGTTGGCCTTGCTGGCGCGCAGCGACTTCACCTCGGTGCCGGTCAGCTGAATGCCCACCTCGAGGGTATCGAGCAGCTCGAAGTCAAAGCGGGCGCGCCGGTTATCGGCGATAACCGGGCTGCCGGACCGCTTCTTGGCGCCGCCGCTCTTGGATGACATCGCTTGCTACCTGCTGGCCCGCGAATACGGGCTCTCCGTCAGTTCAGAAGACCGGCGTGAACCATGGCCGCCTTGACCTGCTGCCGGGCCGATTCAGTAGCCGGCACCATTGGCAGGCGCAGTTCTTCCCCGGCGTGGCCCAGCAGGCTGACCGCATACTTGACCGGCGACGGGCTGGTTTCGCAGAACAACGCCTTGTGCAGCGGCATCAGCCGGTCCTGCAGCTTCAGCGCCTTGGCATAGTCGCCGGCCAGCGTCGCTTCCTGGAACTCGGCGCACAGCCGCGGCGCAACGTTGGCCGTAACCGAAATGCAACCCGTGCCGCCATGGGCGTTGAAGGCAAGCGCGGTGCCGTCCTCGCCCGACAGCTGGATGAAGGCCTCGCCCGTGGCCAGCCGTTGCAGCGACGGGCGGGTGAGGTCCGCCGTTGCGTCCTTGACACCGGCAATGTTGGCGAAGTCCTTGGCCAACCGGTCGAGCGTCTCGACAGAGATAGAGGCGACAGTGCGGCCCGGCACGTTGTAGACGATGATTGGCAGGTCCGGCACGGCGCGCGCCACCGCCGCCAGGTGCTGATAAATGCCTTCCTGCGTCGGCTTGTTGTAGTACGGCACGATGGACAGCGCAGCATCGGCGCCGGCCTGCTTTGCATGCAGGGCAAAGTCCACGGCCTCGTCAGTGGAGTTGGAACCTGCGCCGGCGATCACCGGAATGCGGCCCGCCACCTGCTCGACCACGATTTCCACCACCCGCTTGTGCTCAACATGGCTGACCGTCGGCGACTCGCCCGTTGTACCAACCGGCACAATACCGTGGGAGCCTTCCGAGATGTGCCAGTCTACCAGTTTGCGAAGCGCGACCTCATCCACCTTGCCAGCCTTGAACGGCGTGATCAGGGCGGGAATGGAACCGTAAAAACGAGCAGCCATCGCAAAACCTCAATAATTCGTAAACCATGTTGCAGTAGGACTTAAGCCAGAAATGCCCGGCCCAGGCAAAGCCCGAATGCCGATGTCCTTAACAGGCGCGGCACCATAGACGCCGCAACGGTTTGCAGCAACCGAAAGCTGGCAACCGGGTTGTAATTGTACCGGTGCGTCACATGGCAGCCGCAATCGCCCCCTAATCAGGCGATCTTGCAGGGTTAGTGCAGCGTTTCTGGGGTAGCGGCAGGAAAATTCGCAAACCGCGAACGAGGACGGGATGACACGGCCCAACACGATTTCAGACACCATGCGCATGATGCTTCTGGCAGGCGTGACCGCAGGCTTCAGCCTTGCTGTATCCGCCGGCCTTAGCCCGGTCACAGCCAAGTCGACCGACGACAGCGATGTGTCGTCCAGCGAGGAACTGCAGACCTCCAATAGCGGCCGCTCGCCCGCCCGCAACAGTTCCGCCGCCGTGCGCGCAGTCAACGCCGCGCTCGACAAGAACTGGCAGGCGGCCTTCGATGGCGCTGCCCGCACCGGTGACCAGGCAGCCATCAAGGCAGTCGAATGGCTCTATGTCCGCACCAACCCCAAGGATGCCGGGCCAGAGCGGATCATGAACTTCGTCGCCAGCAATCCGGCCTGGCCAGCCTCACAGGCGCTGACCAGCGCGGCCGAAGCCCGACTGGCCGATGATACGACGCCGGTCGAGGTGGTAGCCCGTCACTTCAACCGCTTCACGCCGATTTCGTCGTGGGGCCAGGTGGCCTTTGCCCGGCTGGCGCTGGCGCGTGGCGACCGGGCCGGTGCCGCGGCCGCAATCCGCAAGGCATGGCTCGACGATAACCTGCCCACCAGCCTTGAGAAGGAGATCCTGTCGAAGTATCGCGGCCTTCTGACCGAGAACGACCACAAGGCGCGCATGTACGCCATGATCATGGCGCAGGAGACAAACGCCGCAGTACGGGCTGCCGGTCTCGTTTCGCCTCAGCATGTGCAGGCGGCAAAGGCCGCCCAGGCGCTGATCCGGCGCAAGGCGGATGGTCCCGGACTTTACCGCAAGCTGCCGGCGGCTTTCCGCAATCACCCGCCAATCTTCTATGCGTATACACGCTGGTACCGGCGCATGGGCAAGCACGAATCGGCGCTGCAACTGCTGCAGCAGGCCCCAACCTCGCACGCCGCACAGATTGATCCGGAACAGTGGTTCATCGAAAAGCGCCTTGCCGCCCGCCACCTGGCAGGCCCGGCCCATCGAAAGCACTGGCCCGCCATTTACAGGCTGATGGCGAACCACGGCTTCACCTCGGGCAAGCACTTCATAGAGGGTGAGTTCCTGGCCGGCTGGTATGCGCTGCGCAAGTTGTCGGACCCGGCTGCTGCAGCCGTTCACTTCAAGCGCATTGCGGACGCCGCAACCACACGGACAGACGCCTCGCGCGGCTGGTACTGGCTTGGCCGCGCCCGCGCCGCCAGGGGTGAAGCTGGCCGCGCCGAGGAGGCCTACCGGCAGGCCGCCGCATCGCCCACGCTGTTCTATGGCCAGTTGGCGCGGGACAAGCTGGGCCTCGGCACCAGACCCATCAACATCACCGGGGCCAGCCCGACCGACGCCGCGCGCCAGCGGGTCAAATCGGTCGAGGTTTTCCGAGCCGCTCACCTGCTCGCGCAGGCTGGTGGCGACCGGCATGTAGGACTGTTCCTGTTTCCGATAGCCCGGGCTGTCAAGGACCGCGCCGAAGCGGCAGCCGCCATCGACGCGCTGCACTCCGAAGCCGGTTATTTCCCGGCGGTACGGCTTGCCAAGGCCTTCGGCACCATGGGCCTGGATGTCGACAACTGGGGTTATCCGGTCAATGCTGTGCCCAACTGGCGCAGCCTCAGGAAGCCCGTCGAGAAGGCCGTCATCCTTGGCCTGTCCCGGCAGGAAAGCGAATTCAACCCGGTGGCGGGCAGCCACGCGGGCGCCCAGGGCCTGATGCAGATCATGCCTGGCACCGGCAAGGAAATTGCCCGCAAGTACCGCATCGGCGGCTATTCTACAGGCAAACTCACCTCTGACCCGGCATTGAACGTGGCCATGGGCGAAGCCTATCTCGGCGACCTGATCGACAGGTTCGGCGGCTCCTACATCATGGCATTTGCCGGTTACAATGCCGGCCCTGGCAACGTAGCAAAGTGGGTCGACATGTATGGTGATCCACGCTCCGGCAATGTCGATGCCATAGACTGGATCGAATCAATTCCGATCACCGAAACACGCGGATACGTGCAGAAGGTGATGCAGAACGTGCACGTCTACCGTACCCGGCTGGACACCAAGAAGTATGCCATCAGCCTGGACATCAACCGGGGCGGCGTCATGCCCACCCCGGCCACAACCCAGCGCGAAGGCAACAACTGCGGTGAAGGTGCGCGGACCATCGCATCGCTGCTGGAAGAGTGCTGAGAACGCAGCAAGCCGGGACCGTCTCAGATCACCGTTGCGGGATCGGTGTTCGCGCCGCACAGCAGCACACCGACCCGCTCGCCGGACCGCGGCTTGTAACGGCCTGAAACAAGGGCTGCCAGAGCCGCCGCCCCGCCCGGTTCGGACACCAGCCTGAAGTCGCGCCACAGCAGTTTCTGGGTGGCGCGAATGGCGTCATCCGTCACCAGCGCCACATGATCCACCGCGTGGCGGGCGACCTCGAAAACCAGCGAGCCTGCCCTTCGTGCGCCCAACGAATCAGCCGCCACGGAGTTGACCTCCACATCCACAGGTTCACCTGCTGCAAGCGCCGCGTGAAGGCAGCAAGAACCTTCCGGCTCGACGCCGACCACCTTTACCCGGCCAGCCCACCAGGCGGCCATACCGCCGATGAGACCGCCGCCGCCAACGCCGATCAGCACCGTATCGAGACCGCCAAGAGCAAGCGCCTGCTGATCCTCTTCCCATTCCTTCGCCACGGTGCCCTGGCCGGCCAGCGTCCCGGGCGCATCATACGGGTGCACCAGCAAGGCCCCGGTTTCGGCGGCAAAAGCGTCACATGCAGCCTGCGCATCAGCATAACGCGCCCCGCCGATGACCGCCTCTGCGCCTTGCGCGCGGATGGCATCGACCTTCACAGCTGGAGAGATCTCGGGGATGAAGATACGCGCCTTGTGACCCAGCCGGCGCGCCGCCAGCGCCACAGCTATGCCGTGATTGCCGCCAGACGCAGCGGTCACGCCCGCCGCCGGTACGGAGCGCGACAGCAAGTTGTTGAACGCACCGCGCGTCTTGAACGATCCGGCATGTTGCAGCAGTTCCAGCTTCAGAAAAACGTCCGCCCCGCCCGCCTCGTCAAATTGTGCTGGCAGGATGGGGGTGCGGCGCACATGGACGCGAATCCGGTCATGGGCCTGCTCGATGGCAACCCGGTTCACAGGCAAGCCCTCAGTCTCATCGGCCTGCATCGCCGCCTCCTTGTCCAAATGATCTGCAAGGTATGACGGCAGGCACAAAAAAAGAAGGCCGGCATTGCTGCCGGCCTTGCAAGAGCGTGTGCAACGCTGGTCACTTCTTCTTTGACCGGCGCGTGCGCGTGCCCGACCTGGTCACACCGGCCGCATTCTTCAAGCCGCCAGTGCCATAGAGCCTGTTGAAGTTGTCCATGTCTCCCTCCGCCAGCAACTTGCACTGCGGGATCCATTCTTCACGGTCGATGCGGCCCTTGAAACGCAGGTGCTCGTCGACCCAGGAAACCTCGTCGCGGGTCCAGTTGGCAATCTGGTCGAAGTGGAAGAAGCCCAGCCCATGCAGGGTCTTCTCCAGTTTCGGCCCAACGCCCGAGATCATCTGCAGGTTGTCGGCCTTGCCGCTGCGGGCGCCAGCCAGCCCCTTCGGCCTGGCAGGCTTGCCAGTGGATATCGGCTGCGCCGCCGGCATAGGCTGGGGTGCCGCCGGAGCAGGCACATGCGGCCTGGGCGCTGCCGCAACCGCCGTTGCGGCAGTTGCAACAGCCGCGGCTGGCACCGCCGCCTTGACCGGTTCAGCCTCAGCTCCGAACAGCTTGCGGAACAGACAGCCCAGGATACAGCCGATCAGGAAGGCCAGCAGCATCCACAGCAGGAGTTCTATAGTCAGATGTGGCATTGTTTCGTTTCCTCGCTCGTTGCTTGCCGGCGCTCTAGCGCGCGTCTACCCGGCGGCACGTCATCCAGCCCACGATGAGCCCCAGAACGAGTGCTGCCAGCAGCCATGGCCAGTTGTGACTTGCCACGATCATGGCGTCCTTGAAGTTCCAGAAGTCCATGTTCATCTCCCTCAGGGTTGTACCTTGAATTCGGTGCGCCGGTTGCGCGCACGCCCTTCCCTGGTTCCGTTGCTTGCAATCGGGCGGCTTTCACCATACCCGACCGCGGTGAGATTGGCAGCATTGGCGCCACGCGCAACCAGCGCATCGCGCACCGCCACCGCCCGGCGCTCGCTCAGCGCCTGGTTGTAGGAGGTCGACCCGGTAGAGTCGGTATGACCGCCGATCTCGACCTTGGCGTCAGGACACTGCCTGATCACCTCGGCCAGCATGTCCAGCAGGTCATTGCTGTTGCCATGCACCACGGCCCGGGCCGTCTCGAACTCGATGTCCCGGCCGGCAATTGCCTCGTCGAACAGCTTCTGGCAGTCAACCGCGGCGACAGGCGCCGGTGCCGGTTCGGCCGGCTTGGGCGGGGCAACGATCACCACTTCGTTGACGGTGGTGTCGGAGCGCTGGTTGCCGGCCCTGTCGGCCACCACAACCTTTACGTCGTAGGTGCCCGGCTCATAGTCCCTGGCTGTCAGGATCGACCAGTTGCCCTTGCCATCGGTGGACAGGTTCGGCGCCGAGCCCTTGGCGAACGTTTCGCCGGCAAAGGTGACTGCCATCGATTCGGCATCGCCTTCGGGGAACGTTCCCGACAGCAGCGGCCGCGGGAATTCCGACTTGTAGGCATTGACCGTCGGCACCGCCGGAGGCGTTGCGTCCACCGTCAGTTCGGCATCGCTCTCGTCGGTTGCCGCGTTGCCCGTCTTGTCGGTCACCGTGGCGACCACGTTGTAGGTGCCATTGGGAAGGTTTTCGGAGATCCGCAAGGTCCAGTTGTCGCCATCGGTGGCAAGCCCGTCACCAGCTCCAGCCACATAGGTCTTGTCGCCCACCTTCACCGACAGCGCCGATGCATCGCCGGACGGCCAGGACCCGGTCAGCACCGGCTGGCGCTGGCGGGTGAGCAGCGTGTTGACCGTCGGCACGGAAGGCGCCGAGGCATCCACGACAAGCTCGCCGAAACCGCGGTCCGAGGCGCTGTTGCCAGCCTCGTCCGTGGCGGTTGCCACCACGTCATAGGTATTGTCGGCCAGGTCGCCGTCCAGCCTGAGCGTCCAGTTGCCGGACCCGTCGGAGGTCAGCTGGCCGTCAGTGCCCAGCGCGTAGGTCTTGTCGGCAACGGTCACCGTCAGCTGCTTCGCATCGCCTTCTGGCCAGGTGCCCGTGATGACCGGGCGCACTGACCGGCTGGAAACAGACTCTACTGTCGGCGCCTGCGGCGGCGTGGTGTCAACGCGCACCGCGCCCGATGCAGTGGCCGAGGATGAGACGCCATCCGCGCTGGTCACAGTCGCAGTGACATCATAATTCCCGTCCGCCAGCGGCGAGGATGGCGTCAGTGTCCAGTTGCCAGACCCGTCAGAGGCAAGTTCGGCATCGGCGCCCAGCTTGTACTCCTTGCCCGCGAGCGTCACCGCCAGGGAATTTCCGGCGACTTCCGGCCATGTGCCGGTGATCGCAGGCAGGTTGCCGAAACCGGCAGTGATGGCGACGCCCGGCGCATCCGGGGACACCGGCGCCGGTGCTTCCACCGTCACGGCTGCCGCAGCAGAGGCGGCAGCCTCGGCCTGGGCGCCATCAGTGACCTTGACGTTAACCTCATGAGTGCCGGCAGGCAGCGCGCTCGATGGCACCAGCTTCCAGTTGCCCGCACCATCCGATGTCAACTCGGCATTCTTGCCAAGCTCGTAGGTAGCGCCGGCAAGACCGACCGCCAGCGTCGCCGCCTTGCCTTCCGGCCATGTGCCGGTA
>JAZBOA010000186.1:0-2671 GCA_036350935.1 Anderseniella sp.
GACGCTATCCTGCGTGCCGGAACCGTCCTGCTTCTGCAAGCGCAGACGCTCCTGCTCGCGCAACTGCTGCTGGGTCTTCTTGGCGTTGTCGGCAGAGGATTTCTGTTGCCCCTGGCCCATGCCCTGACCCTTCTGTTGGCTGTAGCTGCCGGCCCCCATGTTCTGGCCAGAGCCACCCGAGCCGCCACCGCTGCCGCCGCCACCGCCTTTGGCCAATGCAACACCACTGGAAAGCGCGGCGACCAGAACCGAAACCATCAACATGCTCTTGCGCATGATCAACTCCTTTTAAAGTGAACGAAGAACCAAACTACACTCTCAGTATATGAATACCTGAACGTCTTGATGTTTCGCCGGTGCGACGAAACGTAACGAAATGTAACCGGCGCTCAGGGGCCTTCCGTGGCGGCGTCGTCCGGGGGCGAGACGCCTGCATGTGCCCTGCCAGACGACAGGATGGATTCGAAAACCAGGCTTCCCTCGGCGGGTAGGTTGGCATCAGGAAGTCCGGGATCCCATCGTTTACAATTGCTCACCAATGAACTCCGTAACACCAACTTTCACCTGCTGCCAGCCCCGGCGAATTCAAGCCATCGTACGCGCCCTGACTCGAATCAATTTCCGATATGGCCGGTAACATTCCCATACGCACCCCCTGGCAGATCCAGAAATCGGTGGTGTTCGCGCTGTTCCTGCGCGAACTCAAGACCCGTTTCGGAGCATACAAATTCGGCTATGTCTGGCTGATCCTCGAGCCGATGGCGCATATCGTCGTCATGAGCCTGATCTTTTCTTTCATTCGTGATCGGGCTCTGACTGGAATCGATTTCCCCGTGTTTATCGTCACCGGCATTGTTCCTTTCCTGATGTTCAAGAACATCGCCCTGCGTGTAATGGACGGCGTCGATGCCAACCGGGCGCTTTTCGCATATCGCCAAATCAAGCCGATGGATACCTTTACAGCAAGGACGCTGCTCGATGCGTTCCTGGCCGTCGCCGTATCTGCTTTGATCCTGATCGGCATGGCATGGATCGGCCTGGATGTGCCGTTCAGGGATCCGTTCTCCGTCATTGCGCTAATGGCGATCCTTGTTATGACGGGATTGGGATTGGGGATGGTCCTGTGCGTGCTGACCCATTACCTTCCGGAGGCCAAGGGTCTCATTCGCATTGCTTTCCTGCCGCTGTATCTGATGTCGGGGGTCATCTTCCCGGTCTCCAGATTGCCGCAGGAATGGCTGCCACTCCTCCTGTGGAATCCGGTGTTGCACGCAATCGAGCTGATGCGCGGCGCTTTCTTTAGCCAGTACCATGTTCTGCCGGAAATAAGCCCTTTGTTTGTGGTGATGACTTCCCTCGTCCTGCTCTTCTTCGGCTTGGCCTTGTATCGCAACAAGCGCCAGGAGCTTCTGGCGACATGATCGAATTACAGAACCTGACCAAGTCCTACCGGCTTAGCAGCGGCGAGCGGCGCTATATTTTTCGCGACCTCAATTTCAGTTTTCCGGAAGGAGCGAATATCGGCCTGATCGGCCGCAACGGCGCAGGCAAATCGACTCTGTTGAGGTTGATTGGCGGTATCGACACCCCGGATCACGGTCGCATCGTCACTGACAAGCGGATTTCCTGGCCGGTCGGGTTGTCTGGGGGCCTGCAGGGCTCGCTTACAGGCCGCGATGGGGTCAAGTTCGTCTGCCGCATCTACGGCATGACACGGGAAGAGATGCGAGAAAAGGTCCGTTTCGTGCAGGATTTCGCTGAAATCGGCGACTATTTCGATCAACCGGTCAAATCCTATTCAGCGGGGATGCGCGCTCGCCTTAATTTCGGGCTGAGCTGGGCCTTTGACTTCGATTACTATCTGATGGATGAAGTCGGTGCAGTGGGTGATGCCCGCTTCAAGGAGAAAAGCCGGAAGTTGATGGAAGAGCGCATCGGACAATCCAACATTATCCTCGTGTCGCACGGGATGCCTGAAATCTCCAGGCTGTGCGATGTGGTGGTGCTGGTCAACGACGGACAGGCCATCCTCTACGAAAGTGTCGATGAAGGAATTCGCGCTTATCAGGATACTGCGGGTGTGCCTCAAGCCAAGCGGCCGCAGCCTGGTGCAGGTGGTAATAGAAAGCCATCCGTAGATCGTGGCAAAGAGGTGCAGGGTGGGTCCTTGGCCAGCAAGGTTCAGGGCGGAACTAGCCAATCGAGACAAGAGACTCGGAACTGACATGCTCCTAAAGCTGAAAAAAAGCCTGGCATTCTGGATCATCGGCGTGCCGATGCTGCTGGCGGTTTTTTACTACGCCTTCCTCGCGGCCGACCGCTACGTCAGCGAGGCGAAGATCACCGTCAGGCAGGCCGGGGATTCCGCCTCTGCCGACGTTTCGGGCATCGCCCTGATGATGGCCGGAGTGAGCACCGGCTCACGCGAGGAGACGCTATACCTGCGCGACTACATTCATTCGCTCGACATGCTCAAGCACCTCGACGCCAAGTTCGGGCTGCGTGAAGCCTACGATTCGAAAAAGATCGATCCGCTGTTCCGGCTGTATGCCGGCACCAGCCAGGAGTGGTTCCTGCGCTACTACCGCAATCGCGTCGAGGTGGTGTTCGACGACCTGACCGGCTTGTTGAGCGTGCGGGTACAGGCCTTCGACCCCGAGTTGGCGCAGAA
>JAZBOA010000187.1:0-6143 GCA_036350935.1 Anderseniella sp.
AAACAATGCTTGCGAAATGATCGCCTTCACCATGTCGGCGATGAACGGCTTGGTGATCAGGAAGGCTGGCTCAGGCTTTTCACCCGTCAGCAGCCGCTCCGGAAACGCGGTGATGAAGATCACCGGCACGTTGAACGTCTTGATGATGTCGTTGACCGCATCAATCCCCGAGCTGCCGTCGGCCAGCTGAATGTCGGCCAGCACCAGACCCGGCGCGGTTTCAGCTGCCAGCCTGTTGGCTTCCGTATGGGTGCGGGCAACGCCGGTCACCTCGTGGCCGAGCTCGCTGACCAGGGTTTCGATATCATGCGCGATGAGCGGCTCATCCTCGATGATGAGCACCCGGGTACGCACCTGCTCGCTGATCTCGCGCGCCGCCTGGTCGAGCAGACCGGCGATGTCAGCCTCGTCCTTGCCCAGGATGATGGCCGTCTCGGCCGCCGAGAAGTTCTCCACCGCCGTCAGCAGGAACGCCTGCCGCGCCAGCGGCGTCAGCGCGCCAAGCTTGCGGGCGGCTGCCTTCTCCCAGTGCTGGCCCGATTCTTGTTCCGCATGTACCTGCAGCGATGGCCACATAGCGGTCATCAAGCGGAATGCCTCGACCTTGGGGTCGGCCGACTGGTCGAACATCGACGCATCGGCCACCAGCGCCTCGAGCAACCCGCCCACATAGGCATCGCCACTTGCCTGTGAACCGGCCAGCGCGCGCGCATGGCGGCGCAGCTTCGGCAGTACGGGGGCGATCAGGGCAGCGATGGTCATGGCAAACTCCTTGTTGCGGCCGGGCGCAAACGCTCTCCGTTCAACGTGTCACGCGGCCCGATGGTTCCTGCCAGCCCGGTGGCTCAGGCGCCGCTGGTCAGCTTGGTCAGCGAGCTGGTCTTCAGGTCGCCCAGGATGTCGCCGATCTCGCCCGGATCCGCCGCCAGCCCGCGCGAGGCGAGCACCTGCACCAGCCGCGAATTGGTGCCAAACACGCTGTCGGTCGATTTCAGGTAGGCCATCGACCAGCCGCTGAAGGCACGCGAGTCGATTGGCCTCTCGACCAGCTTGATGACGCCGCTGTGGCGGCTGTCCCGGCAGATCTTCTCAAACAGCCGTCCGAGCGTTGCCTGCGGGCCTTCCAGGATCTGGGCAAAGTTGATGCCGTTGAACAAAAGCAGCCCACTGACATCGGCCAGCGCATTGTTCAATTGCGAGTGTGAAACGATTTCGTTGATGTCCTCGTCGGAGGCATTGAACGTGATCGTACTGACATAGGCGAGTTCAAACAGTTGCACGGCGGAGGTCTGGATGTGTTGTGGGCGGGACGTCGATACAAGCAGACTAGCGTCCGCCGTGACCGATCACATGGCACATAATGTCGCCGCCTTGATTGCGCAAGCCTGCCGGGTTACCTGTGCTTCACTGATTGCTTGAAGGAAACGGCACCAGCATGACTGGCAATTCATTGCGGAACATCCTGCGCGAGGCGACCCACGCCAGCCACGAGCGGCTTGATGCGGTGATGAGCCGGCTTGAGCTGTCGCAGCGCGATGGCTATGCCAGCTTCATTGCGGTGCACGCCGCCATACTTGATCCGCTCGAGCAGGCCATGGAGGCAGCCGGCGTCGGGGCGCTGCTGCCGGACTGGCCCTGGCGCACCCGCCGCGCCGCCATTGCCGAAGACGCCAGCGCCCTTGGCCTGGACGTGGCGCCGGTGACGTTGCCTGACCTCGACATGACGCCCGCCGGACTTGCCGGCCTGCTCTACGTGCTGGAAGGCTCGCGGCTTGGCAACGCCATGCTGGTGCGCGAGGCCCGCCGGGCCAGCGAGCCGCTGCCGGTGGCGTTCATGGAGCACGGCCATGGCAAGAGCCTGTGGCCGGGTTTCGTGAAGTGGCTGGACGCGTTGCCGCTGGATGCATCGGCTGAAGCATCCGCTACAAGGTCGGCACTTGACCTGTTCGAGCTTTACCAGCGCGAGGCTGACCGGCGCGTGCCCGGCGGCTGAAACGGCCGAGGGCCCGCACGTTGCCGTGCAGGCCCTCGACTGAATTGGTCGGAGTGGCGAGATTCGAACTCACGACCCCCTGCTCCCGAAGCAGGTGCGCTACCAGGCTGCGCTACACTCCGATACCTTGAAAGTGGCCGCGTTATAGCGCCGACATGGACCCTGCGCAAGCCATCAAGACAACGCTGTTCGATGAAGTTGCAGCGCAGGGCCGGAATCAGTATGGTGCGCCTCCATCGGCGGGCTGACGCGGGTTTGCCGGTCTGGTGTTGGGGCGTCGCCAAGTGGTAAGGCAGCGGTTTTTGGTACCGCCATTCCCAGGTTCGAATCCTGGCGCCCCAGCCATCCACTCACCATGCAAGGCCGGCAATGACACAGACGACGATTGCACAGGTTGCTCCTCGCATGTCGCTGCCGCGGCTGGTGCTGACCATCCTGCTGCCGTTCTCGCTGTGCTATTTCCTGTCCTACCTGTACCGCGCGGTGAACGCCGTCATCGCGCCCAACCTGGTGTCCGACGTCGGGCTCGACGCCAGCGAGCTGGGCCTGCTAACGGCGGCCTACCTGATCGGCTTTGCCGGTTTCCAGATCCCGCTTGGCGTGCTGCTCGACCGGTTCGGTCCACGCAAGGTTCAGGCGCTGCTCCTGTGCGTGGGCGCTGCCGGGGCGCTGATCTTTGCCTGGGCGGCGGAAAAATGGGGCCTGAGCTTTGCCCGCATGCTGATCGGCATGGGCTCGGCCGGCGGCTTGATGGCGGGCTTCAAGGCGGTGAACATCTGGGTACCGGAAGACCGCCGGGCGCTGGCCAATGCCTGCATCATGGCTGTTGGCGGCCTCGGCATCCTTACCGCCACCGTGCCGGCTGAGTGGGCCACCGCAAATTATGGCTGGCGGAACATGTTCATCGGCATGGCGGTGCTGACGCTGGCGGTGGCGGCGTTCCTGTTCACCGTGGTGCCCGAGCGCCCGCCCCAGGCCGCAGTTGCTGACGGCAAGAGTGTTCTGTCTGCCATCGGCACCATCTATACCGACCCGGTGTTCTGGCGCGTTGCCCCGTTCGTGGCGCTCACCGCGGGCTGTCATATCGGCATCCAGACGCTGTGGGCCGGCCCCTGGCTGCGCGACGTGGCGGGGCTTGATCGCGACGGTGTGGCCGGCGTTCTGGGCCTGCAGGCCATCGGCTTCCTCGTCGGCACCTTGATGAGCGGCTACGTGGCCGACTGGCTCGGCCGGCGCGGCGTCAGCCTGCTGGCCACCATGACCGGGTTCATCCTGGCGTTCATGGCCATCCAGCTCGTCATCCTGTTCGAGCCGGTATCGCTGGCGCCGCCGGTATGGTTCATCTTCGGCATGTTCGGCCAGGCGGGCATTCTCGCCTATCCGTGGCTGGCGCAGTATTTCGGCGCCGATCTTGCCGGGCGCTCCAACGGTTGCCTCAACACGCTGGTGTTCGGCATCGCCTTCATTTCGCAGTTCGCCATCGGCGCCATCATCGACCTGTGGCCGCTCAGAGACGACGGAGGCTACGAAAACGCCGCCTACCAGGTGTCGTTCGGGGTGTTCCTTGGCCTGCAGGCGCTTGCCTTCATCTGGTTCATCATCAGGATGCCCAGGGGAACATTGAGGAGACAGTCCTGATGAACAACAGTCCGGTTGTGGCAGAAGTAACCCGTGGCGGCATCGTGGAGAGCCAGCATCGCGGCGCCATTGCCGTGGTCGGGCCGGGCGGCAAGCTGCTGGCCTCGGCAGGCAATATCGGCGATCCGGTTTTTCCCCGTTCCGCCATCAAGGCGTTCCAGTGCCTGCCCGCCATCGAGGCCGGGGTGGTGGAGGCGTTCGGCATGTCGGACGAGGAGATCGCGCTGGCCTGTGCTTCCCACAATGGTGAGGAAGAGCATGTCCGGGTCGCACGCTCGGCACTTGCAAAGGCGCATCTGGGCGAGGAGCTTTATGAATGCGGGCCCCAGTGGCCGTCGCTCGGCTGTGCGCTGCGTGATCTGGTCAGGGCTGGCGGCGAGGCGCTTCCCGTGCACAACAATTGCTCCGGCAAGCACGCCTTCATGCTGGCCTTCGCGCAACAGCTGGGTGTTGACCCGCACGGCTACACGAAGCGCGATCACCCCGTTCAGCAGGCCATCGAAAAGGCCATGGGCGAGATGTGCGAGTTCGACCTCGCCAACACGCCATGTGGTATCGACGGCTGCTCGGTGCCGACCTGGGCGCTGCCCTTGCGCAATATCGCCGTAGGGTTCCAGAAGTTTGCCTCCGGTGAAGGCCTGGATGACGGCCGCGCCGCCGCCTGCCGCCGCATCATCGCCGCAGTGCGGGCGCACCCGTTCATGGTGTCCGGCACCAAGGGTTTCTGCACCGAACTGATGCAGGCCGTGCCGCGTGCCTTCGTCAAGGTAGGGGCAGAGGGCGTCTATTGCGCCGCCGTGGCCCATGCCGGCATCGGCGTCGCCATCAAGATCGATGACGGTGCCGGCCGTGGCGCGGAAGTGGCCGTGGCCCGTGCCCTGGCCAATCTCGACTGCTGGAGCAACGAGGAGAAGTCAGCGCTGGAAGGCATGACCAGCCACCCGCTGACCAACCGCCGCGGTATCGAGGTGGGCGAAGTGCGGGCGGTCTAACTGACCACGTTCCCGCTCACGCCGAGCGTCTTTGGCGCCACCGCCCCGCTTGCAAGGTCCTTGGTGACCACCGTGTCGTGGTCCATGCCGAGGATGGCACCGCGCTTGCTTCCCGAGATCAGGTTGCTGGCGATCAACGCATCGCCCGCGCCCTCCGCCACCTGTGCCGCAATGCCGATGCCGCAGTCGCGGATGACGTTGCCGGTGGCCGAGACGTTGCGCTGGTACTTGCCCCAGCCGATCCAGATGCCGGCGGTGGGGGCGTTTTCGATGACGTTGCCGTTGACCACCGTGTCGGCTTCCACCGAGATGCCGGTGCCGCGTTTGTCCACCGGGTGATCGTAGAGCCTCAGGTTTCGCACCATGTTGCCCTGGCACACGGCGAGCCGCCCGCCATCGTTGAAATTGGTGATGGAGATGCCGGTTGCCGCGTCATCGACCATGTTGGACGAGATCACTGCGCCGTCCATGGCGAATTCCGAATAAAGCGCAACCTCGCCCAGGCCGGTGCAATTGTTGGAGATGATCTGGATGCCGGCGCCCGAATTGTTGCGCACCGCCGAGAACCGGCAATCGGCGATACGGTTGTTGGCCACCAGCACGTTGCCGGCGCGGTAGACGTTGACGCCGTTGCCGTTCTGGCCTTCGCCGCCCGAGCGCGCCTCGATCTTCTCGATGCGGTTGCCGGTGATGATGGAGCCGTCGCTCTGCTGCAGCGGCTGCCAGACGAGGATGCCGTTGTCGCCCATGCCGGTAACGAGGTTGCCGTCGATGCGAAGCCCGCGTGCGCCCATCGAGAACAAGGCGGTGGAGACGCAGGTGTCGATGGTGGAGTTGGTGAAGCTGCCCGAGCAGTTGGTCAGGTTGACGCCGTTGGCGGCGGCGTTGGTGATCAGGCAACTGGTGATGACGAGATCGCGCACCGAGCGCGCCTCGACCAGCGCCGATGATGACGGCCGCAGCTGACCGTCGATGACCAGTCCCTCCAGCCGGACGCCACTGGCGCCTTCGATGAGCAGCACCGGGTCAGGCCCCGCCTGCACCAGCCGCGTCTGGCCGGACACCCCGATCAGGTTGAGGCTGGAGCCGATGCGCACGCCTGATGCGATGTAGAGGCCGGGTTCGAGCAACAGGTAGCCGCCGCGCGCCTCGGCCTCGTCAACCGCCCGCTGCAATGCGGCTGACTGGTCGCGGGCGGCGTTCGGCTGCACGCCGAGTTCGCGGGCATTCAGCATGCCGCCGGTGACGGCGGCCTGGGCGGGGGTCAGCGCCAGCGCGGCGCCGGCAAGCCCGGCTGCACCGAAAATCGCACGTCTGTTAAGGGTCATCGCAGCTTCATGTTCCACTTTTGCGCTTGAGTCACACCTGATTCAAGCAAGTCCCGTGCCGGGTCCGGTAAGTTAAAGCCAATGGCGCTTGCAGAATGAAAAATGACGCAAACGGCCGCTCGGGCACGGCATTGAAAGCGCACTATTCGTCATCGTCCACGCTTGGGAGGCCGGCCCAGATGTCTGTACTTA
>JAZBOA010000188.1:0-2297 GCA_036350935.1 Anderseniella sp.
AACCCGCCCTGCTGCTGCAGGCCCTCATCGCCCTCTGAACCAACCCCTTCACCATGGTTCCCATGCCCCTTGTGCTGCCGTTCGCCGAACTGGAGGTGGGTCAGCAGCTGTACTGGCAGCTCGGCAATCTGCGGGTTCACGGTCAGGTGTTTCTCAGTTCCTGGGTCGTGATCGGCGCGCTGCTGGCCCTGGTGGTGCTGGGCAGCCGCAAGATGGAGCGCGATCCGCGCGGTGTGCAGAACCTTCTGGAATATCTGTGGACCTACATCCGTGATCTGGCCCGTGAACAGATCGGCGAAAAGGCTTATCGTGACTGGCTTCCATTCATCGGTACTCTTTTTCTCTTCATCTTTGTCTGCAACTGGGGCGGTGCCCTGATCCCGTGGAAGATCATCGAGCTTCCCAATGGAGAGCTCGGAGCCCCCACGGCAGACATCAACACCACTGTGGCCATGGCGCTGCTGGTGTCGCTCTCCTATTTCTATGCCGGTTTGAGCCGCAAAGGCCTGCGCTATTTCGAGTACTACGTGGAGCCCACGCCGATCATGCTCCCGTTCAAGATCATCGAAGACTTCACCAAGCCCTTGTCCCTCTCCTTCCGTCTGTTCGGCAACATCCTCGCCGACGAGCTGGTTGTGGCAGTGCTGGCGTTCCTTGTGCCCGTGATCGTGCCCCTGCCGGCGATGTTCCTGGGGCTGTTCACTAGTGCCATCCAGGCCCTCATCTTCGCCACCCTCGCTGCCAACTACATCGGTGAGGCGGTGCACGAGGAGTCGCACTGAGCGACCCCTGCCAGATGGCCTGTCGGGTGCCCTTTCGGCACCCGACAGGCCATCTGGCAAACTCAACGCGCGCAGGTCCGGTTGCACCGGGCCCGCTCCCTGAGGGGAGTGTCCCGGCCGCGCTCCAGCCCATCCCGCGCCCCTGCGCCCTCCTATCTCCTTTCCACCAATGAGTGATCTGACCTCCGCCGCTTCCGTTCTGGCCGCCGCCCTGGCCGTGGGTCTCGCCGCCATCGGTCCTGGCATCGGCCAGGGCACCGCAGCCGGTCAGGCTGTGGAAGGCATCGCCCGCCAGCCCGAAGCTGAAGGCAAGATCCGCGGCACCCTGCTGCTTTCCCTTGCCTTCATGGAAGCTCTCACCATCTACGGCCTGGTGGTCGCCCTGGTGCTGCTGTTCGCCAACCCCTTCGCCGGCTGATCACGCCCTCAGGGGCGGCCCCATCCGCCCCTTCGTGACTGCTCACCTTTGACCCCGGCGATTCCGTCCCATGACCAGCTGGCTTCTGCTTGCCACCGCTGATGCCGTCACAGGCGCAGCGGCCGGTGCCCCGGAGGGAGGTCTCTTCGACCTTGATGCCACTCTGCCGCTGATGGCTGTGCAGGTGGTCCTCCTCACCTTCATTCTCAATGCCTTGTTCTTCCGCCCCGTCGGTCGAGCCGTGGAGGAGCGTGAGGGCTACATCACCACCAGCAGAGCGGAGGCCAAGCAGAAGCTGGCCCAGGCCGAACGGCTGGCGTCTGATCTCAGCGACCAGCTGCGTGACGCTCGTCAGGCGGCCCAGAGTCTGATCGTCGAGGCCGAGCAGGACTCGGACAAGCTCTACCGAGAGGCCTTGGCAGCCGCCCAGGCCGAAGCGATCGCCGTGCGCGAACGGGCACGCAGCCAGATCGAAGCGGAGAAGAGCAAGGCCTTGGCCTCCCTGCGGGAGGACGCAGATCGCCTTGGCAACCTGATCGTCGACCGCCTGCTTGCCGCCTGATGAGCCTTTCCTTCCCGGTCCCCACCCTGCTGGCCCATCAGGGTGGTTTCGGCCTCAACCTCAATCTCTTCGAGACCAACCTGATCAACCTGGTCATTGTGATCGGGGTGTTGGTGTGGTTTCTCCGCGGTTTCCTGGGCGGCATTCTGGAACGGAGACGCCAAGGCATCCTGGCTGAGCTCGCTGATGCCGAGCAGCGACTCCAGGCTGCCAGCCACGCCCTGGCCCAGGCGCAGCAGGATCTGGCGGCCGCCCAACAGAAAGCCGAGCAGATTCGCCACGACGGTCAGGCCCGAGCCCAGGCCGTGCGCGCCGACAGCGAGCGCCGCACCATCGAGGAGATGGCCCGGCTGAAGGAGGATGCCAGCGCTGACCTGCAGGCGGAGGCCTCCCGGGTCACTGCTCTTCTTCGCCGGGAAGCTGCACGCCAGGCCATCGAACAGGCACTCACGACCCTGCCAGGCAGGCTCGATGACACTGCCCAGACCCGTCTGATCGACCAGTCCATCCAGACGTTGGGGAACTCCTGATGCCT
>JAZBOA010000189.1:0-5901 GCA_036350935.1 Anderseniella sp.
ACGAACCCGCTGAAGGGTTTTGACTACCGCAAGGAAGTCAGGAAGCTGGACTTCGACGCCGTAAAACGCGACGTGCGCGCCCTGCTGAAAGACAGCCAGGACTGGTGGCCGGCCGACTGGGGCCATTACGGCGGCTTGATGATCCGCCTGGCCTGGCATTCGGCTGGTTCCTACCGCCTGGCGGACGGCCGTGGCGGCGGCGGCGCCGGCAATATCCGTTTCGCAC
Source organism: Anderseniella sp. (assembly GCA_036350935.1). Taxonomy (GTDB): domain Bacteria; phylum Pseudomonadota; class Alphaproteobacteria; order Rhizobiales; family Aestuariivirgaceae; genus Anderseniella. Next base: position 227 of record JAZBOA010000189.1, read on the forward strand.
CGCTCAACAGCTGGCCGGACAACGGCAACCTCGACAAGGCGCGGCGCCTGCTGTGGCCGGTCAAGAAGAAGTACGGCAACAAGCTTTCCTGGGCTGACCTGATCCTGCTGGCCGGCACCATGGCTTACGAGGACATGGGCCTCAAGACGTTCGGCTTCTCGTTCGGCCGTGAAGACATCTGGCATCCGGAAAAGGACACTTACTGGGGTGCCGAGCGTGAATGGCTGGCCCCGTCCGACGAGCGCTATACCGACGTCAGCAAGCCCAACACCATGCAGAACCCGCTGGCCGCGGTGCAGATGGGCCTGATCTACGTGAACCCGGAAGGCGTCAACGGCAAGCCCGACCCGCTGAAGACCGCCGAGCAGGTGCGCGAGACGTTCGCCCGCATGGCCATGGACGACGAGGAAACCGCGGCGCTGACCTGCGGCGGCCACACCGTCGGCAAGGCCCACGGCAACGGCGATGCGGCCACGCTGGGCGCCGAGCCTGAAGCTGCCGACATCGAGAACCAGGGCTTCGGCTGGATGAACCCCAATCTCGGCGGCAAGGCCTCCAACGCCGTGACCTCCGGCATCGAGGGCGCATGGACCAGCAACCCGATCAAGTGGGACATGGGCTATTTCGACATGCTGTTCGGGCATGACTGGGAACTCACCAAGTCGCCGGCAGGCGCCAACCAGTGGCGTCCGGTGAACATCAAGGAAGAAGACATGCCGGTGGATCCCTCCGATCCGTCCAAGCGCGTCATGCCGATGATGACCGACGCCGACATGGCCATGAAGATGGACCCCAAGTACCGCGCCATCTGCGAGAAGTTCATGGCTGACCCGGCCTATTTCGACGACGCCTTCGGCCGCGCCTGGTTCAAGCTGACCCACCGCGACATGGGTCCGAACGTGCGTTACGTGGGCCCCGACGCGCCGAAGGAAGTGCTGATCTGGCAGGACCCGGTTCCTGCAGGTTCCACCTCGTGGGACGTGGCAGCGGTGAAGGCGAAGATCGCGAATTGCGGCCTGTCGCTGGCCGACATGGCGGCCACCGCCTGGGATAGCGCGCGGACCTTCCGCAAGTCGGACTATCGCGGCGGCGCCAACGGTGCGCGCATCCGCCTGGCTCCGCAGAAGGATTGGGAAGGCAATGAGCCGGCCCGCCTGCAGAACGTGCTGTCAGTGCTGGAGCCGATTGCCAAGGGCGCTGGCGCCTCGATCGCCGACGTGATCGTGCTGGCCGGCAACGTTGCCATCGAGAAGGCAGCCAAGGCTGCAGGCTTCGACATCGAGGTGCCGTTCACGCCGGGCCGTGGCGATGCAACCGCCGAGATGACCGACGCCGACAGCTTCGACGTGCTCGAGCCGCTGGCTGACGGCTTCCGCAACTGGCAGAAGCAAGACTACGTGGTGTCGCCGGAAGAGATGCTGCTCGACCGGGCCCAGCTGATGGACCTGACAGCCAGCGAAATGACCTGCCTGATCGGCGGCATGCGGGTGCTGGGCGCCAACCACGGCGGAGCCAAGCACGGCGTGTTCACCGACCGCGAAGGCGCACTGACCACCGACTTCTTCGTCAACCTGACCGACATGGCGTACAAGTGGGTGCCCAAGGGCGCCAACCTGTACGAGATCCAGGACCGCAAGACCGGCAAGACGAAGTGGACGGCGACCCGCGCCGACCTGGTGTTCGGCTCGAATTCGATCCTGCGCGCCTATGCCGAGGTCTATGCCCAGGACGATTGCGCAGAGAAGTTCGTGCATGACTTCGTGTCGGCCTGGACCAAGGTGATGAACGCCGACCGCTACGACCTCAACGCCTGATACGGTCAGAGAAAATTTGCAAGCTGATGGCGGCGCTCCGGGGCAACCCCGGGGCGCCGTTGCCGTTTCAGTCTTCCATGACCACAGCTGCGAGCCGCCGGGCAGCTTCCTGCAATACCGGCTTGCCCTCGAGTAGCTTCTCGAGTGTCAGTCGCATGCAGGGGCCGTGGAACGCCAGCGCCGCAATGAATCGCCCCTGCCCGTCCACCACCGGCACGGCAATCGCCACCATGCTGTCCATGAACTCCTCATTGTCGAGAGCATGACCCTGGGCGGCGATCTGCTCGAGCTCGGCAAGCAACCGGCTGGCGCTGGTTATGGTATTGGCCGTGGCGCGCTCAAGCCGCAAGGCGCCGACGACCTTTTCGCGCCGCTCTGGCGGCAGGCTTGCGAGGTAGGTCTTGCCGCTGGCGGTGCAGTGAAACGGTACGTGACTGCCGATGGGCAGCTGCACCCGGAATGCCCAGTCGGTCTCGACACGGTCCAGGTAGCTCATGCCGCGCTCCTCCGGCACCACGAAATTCACCGTCTCGCCGACCTGTCTGGCCACGTCCTCCAGGATCTGGCGTCTCGCAATGTGCACCTGCGACGATGACATCAACCCGGCGGCAAACGTGCGAAGGCGGCGGGCCGGGCGCAACCGCTTGCCGCCTGGCGCATAGGCAAGATACCCCTCCGCCACCAGGCGCGCGCAAAGCCGGTGCGCGGTCTGCTTCGGCAGGCCGAGGCGAGAATTGATCTCAGTCGGGGTCAAGGCGGTTTCAGAGCCCGCAATGATTTCCAGAATGCGCAAGGTTCTGAGGCTTGTCGGTATCTTTTCTGTATCGCTCAAGCTCAAGGCCCCCATGGTACCAGCCGGTGAAAAGCATGCGTCCAGCCGTTTTCACCCTTGCGAGGACATCATATCCACCATTAGGCTATTTATCGAGATAAAAAGTCTCATTTTTTAGTCTATACGGATTTGCGCGGTGGAGTATGACTTTGTCATCGTCGGAGCGGGATCCGCTGGTTGCGCCCTTGCCAACCGGTTGTCGGCAGACCCGCGCCACACGGTCGCGCTGATCGAGGCGGGCGGCCCTGACAGTTCGCCGTGGATTCACATTCCCGTCGGCTACTTCAAGACCATCAACGACCGCCGCCTGAACTGGATGTACCGGACCGAGCCCGACCCCGGCATTGCGGGCCGCGCCATCGACTGGCCGCGCGGCAAGACGCTTGGCGGGTCCAGTTCGATCAACGGCCTGTTGTATGTGCGCGGCCAGCCGCAGGACTATGACAACTGGCGTCAGCTCGGCAATGTCGGCTGGTCGTGGGAAGACGTGCTGCCCTATTTCAAACGGTCCGAGAGCTGGGAAGGCGGAGAGGACAGCCACCGCGGCGGTTCAGGTCCGCTGGCGGTCAGCAGGTCCGGCAAGTCGTGGCCGGTCGTCGATGCCTGGATCAAGGCGGCGCAGGCGTGCGGCTTCGCGTACAATGAAGACTACAATGGCGCCAGCCAGGAAGGCATCGGCTACTTCCAGCTGACGGCGCGCAACGGATTGCGATGTTCCTCGGCCAAGGCATATCTGTCCGGCATCAAGTCGCGGCCGAACCTCGACATCATCACCCATGCGCTGGCGGCTGGCCTGATCTTTGACGGCAAGCGGGCCACCGGCATCCGGGTGATGCGCGACGGCAAGGAGCAAACCATCAAGGCCCGGCGGGAGGTGATCCTGTCGTCCGGCGCCATCGGCTCGGCGCAGATCCTGATGCTGTCCGGCGTCGGCGACGGCGATCAACTGACAAGTCACGGCATCGAGGTGCGCCGTCACTGCCCCGGCGTAGGCCGCAACCTGCAGGACCACCTGCAGGCGCGGCCGGTCTACAAGGTGTCTGTGCCCACCATCAACACCCGTACCCGCGGCCCGGTGAACATGGCCCGCATCGCGCTGCAGTATGCGCTGACCCGTTCCGGTCCGATGACCATGGCGGCAAGTCTCGGCACCGGTTTCCTGCGCACGAGGCTGGAACTCGACAGCCCCGACATCCAGTTTCACATTCAGCCGTTCAGCGCCGACAAGCCCACCGAAGGCACCCATACCTTCGATGCGTTCACGGCTTCAGTGCTGCAGCTGAGGCCGGAGAGCGCTGGTGAAATCCGCCTCAAGTCGTCCAGTCCGCGCGATTACCCGGCCATTCATCCCAACTACCTGGCCACACGGCTTGACCAGGAAACGCTGGTCGAGGGCATTCGCATTGCGCGGCAGATCTGCCGGCAGCAACCGGTGTGCGGCATGATCACCGAGGAGATGCGCCCGGGGCCGGAGCTCGCCGACGAGGACTATGACGGGTTGCTCGACTGGGCACGTCACAACTCCACCACGATTTATCACCCGACCGGAACGTGCAAGATGGGGAAGGACGCGCAAGCAGTGGTTGACCACCGGCTGCGGGTCCACGGCATCGAGGGCCTGAGGGTCGCCGATGCCTCGATCATGCCGCGAATCGTGTCGGGTAACACCAACGCGCCCGCCATCATGATCGGCGAGAAGGCATCGGACATGATCCTGGAGGATGCGCGTAGCTGAAAACGTTTTGCAACCAGCCGCCGGGCAGCCTTCGACGGCAGGCAAATTCAAACGGATGAACCACGAAGGCCAACTGGAGAATAGGGAGGAAACACATGTCCATTCTCAAGAAACTGACCAAGCAGATTGCCGCCGCCACGCTGTTTGCGGCCGCAATAGTAGCCCCGCAGCTCGCCTCGGCAGAAACCAAGATCCGGGTCCAGTCGGTGATCCCGACGTCAGCTGACGAAATCACCATGCTCAAGGACTTCGCCGAGGACGTGAAGGCCCTCACCAACGGTGAAGTGGTGATCGAAGTGCTGCCTGCCGGCGCCGTTGTCGGCGTGCAGGAGACCCTCGACGCCGTTGACTCAGGTCTCATCGAAGGCGGCTTCGCCTGGACCCACTACTGGTCGGGCAAGCACCCGGCTGCCATGCTGTTCGGCTCGCCGGTGGCGGGCGCCGGCGTCGGCATTGACAACATCGCGTTCCTGTCGTGGTTCCAGTACGGCGGCGGCAAGGAGCTGTACGACCAGCTGTGGAAGGAAATGGGCGTCAACGTGAAGGGCTTCATGCTGCAGCCTGTCGGCCCAGAGGCGCTCGGCTGGTTCAAGGAGCCCATCACCTCGATGGAAGACTTCCGCAAGTACCGCTTCCGCACCCCTCCCGGCATTCCGGGCCAGACCTACAAGGACATTGGCATTGCCTCGGTGGCGATGGGCGGCGGCGACATCCTGCCGGCGCTTGAAAAGGGCACCATCGACGCAGCCGAGTGGTGCTGCCCGAAGCCTGACTCTGTGTTCGGTTTCCAGAAGGTGCTCAAGCACTACTACCTGCAGGGCCTGCACCAGGTCGTCGTGAACGCTGACCTGTACATCAACGGCGATGTCTACAACTCGCTGACCGACCACCAGAAGAAGGCGCTTGAGGTTGCCGCCAATGCCTCGCTGTCCAAGTCGATGTCCTATCGCATCCTGGAGAATGGCAGAGCGCTCGACAAGCTGGTCAACGAGGATGGCGTGATCCTGCACGACACCCCGGCCGACTACTTCACCGAGTACATGAACGCCGCAAACAAGGCGCTTGAGACGAACGCCGCAGAAAACGAGTTCTTCGCCAAGGTCTGGCAGAGCCAGAAGGACTTCGCCAAGGTCGCCGTGCCGTTCTGGGCAGGCGCACAGACGTCCAACGCCAACCTGGGCAGGGCCTATGCGGACCAGCTGAAGAAGCAGTAACCGGCCCTGCCGGAGCCTGCTTATCCACAGCACAGGGGTTGCTTGCCGCACGCCGGCAGGCAACCCTGACAACAATAAGA
>JAZBOA010000190.1:0-5644 GCA_036350935.1 Anderseniella sp.
GCCGCCAGCTTCGCCGCCAGGGCAACGGCGCTTGCGCCGCCATGCCCGCCTTCGTCCAGCACCACCACCGGCCCCGTTCCGTTCCGGACGACGGCATTCTCCCGCCGGGCGATGACGACACCGCGCACCCGGCTTGCCATGACCCGCGCCATCAGCAGCCTGTTCAGGTTGCGTCCGCGCGCCTCCGGCAGCATCACGATGTCTGCCGCACCGGCGAATGCTGACAGGGCTTGCGCCAGTTCACCGCGTTCCCGTTGCACGCTCCATGGAATGCGCATCGGCTGCGCCTCGGCAGACAGCGCCTGCCTGAACCGGCGCTCCGCCCGTATCGTCGCGCGTTCGATGGTGGCGACGGTAAACTCGGGCGGCGTCTGTCCCGGCCTTGCCACGATGCGCGTCAGGGGCAGGGCTGCTGCATCCAGCACAGTCTGCTCTTCCACCAGCAGGGCGTGGATGGCGGCCTGCATGGCCATGGCGAGCCTGGAAGCGACGTGAATGCAGTCTTCGCCTGCATCACCCGGCTGCAGCCCCAACACGATGCGCGTTTGTGCAGGATCGTTCATCAGTCTCGCTCCTCGCTGCTGCCTGTCTTCTGGCCACCAGCCGGGTACTCCTTTCGGATGTCCGCATAGCGGCGCAAGGTGGCCTCGATCTTGCCGTAGACGCTGTCTGGCGGATAGCCGCCTCCGGGCAATGGTTCGCCTGCCTCGATGCCCGTGAGCAGCTCTATTCCCTCGTCGATGGTGCTGACCGGCCAGATGGCGAATTCTCCATCGCGAGCGGCGTCTGCCACGTCCTTGCGCAGCATCAGGTGCTTGACGTTTGACGCCGGGATCAGCACGCCCTGGCTGCCGGTCAGTCCCCGCGCCTGGCAGATGTCGAAGAAGCCTTCGATCTTCTCGTTGACGCCGCCTATGGCCTGCACGTCGCCGCGCTGGTTCACCGAACCGGTGACCGCCAGCGACTGGCGGATCGGAATGCCCGACAGCGACGACAGCAGGGCGTACAGTTCTGCCGACGACGCGCTGTCACCCTCGACGCCGCCATAGGATTGTTCGAACACCAGGCTTGCCCAAAGCGACATCGGTACATCAAGGGTGAACTTGCCGGCCAGGAAGCCGGTGAGGATCAGCACACCCTTTGAATGCAGGGGGCCGCCAAGCTTGGTTTCGCGTTCAATGTCGACAACCTTGCCGGAGCCCAGCCGGGTGCGGGCGGTTATGCGAGTCGGCCGGCCGAAGCTGAAATTGCCGAGCGCCAGCACCGACAGGCCATTGACCTGGCCCACCGCCTCGCCACTGGTGTCTACCAGCACGGTGCCGCGGGTGATCGCTTCGTGGCTCAGTTCACGCAGCCTGTCGGCGCGCCGGATTTGCTCGGAGACAGCGCGATCAACGTCATCATCGTTGACCATTTCGTGTCCCGCCTCGCGCGCCCAGTGATCGGCCTCCTTCAGCAGGTCGCCGAGCCGGTTCACCTGCAGCGACATGCGCTCGGCGTCCTCGGCCATCCGTACGCCTTCGTCGATGACCCGTGCGACTGCGGGCGCGGTGAACGCCAGCAGTTTGTCGCGTGTAATGATCGTTGCGATCAGCCTTGCGTACAGCTTGACGTTGTCTGCCGTTCTCGGCAATTCCTCGCTGAAATCAGCCTGAACCTTGAACAGGTCGGCGAACTCCGGATCAAGCGCAGACAGCAGGTAATAGACCAGCCGTTCGCCGACCAGCACCACCTTGACATCGAGCGGAATGGGCTCCGGCTCCAGTGAGACGGTGGTAACCAGGCTCAACTGCTCTGCAGGCGAATCGATGGTGATGCACTCATTGCGCAGGGCACGCTTCAGGGATTCCCAGGTGAACAGCTCCGTCAGCACCTTGCGGGCGTCCAGCACCAGGTACCCGCCATTGGCCCGATGCAGCGCGCCAGGGCGGATCATGGTGAAGTTGGTGACGAGTGCGCCTTGCTGCGACTGGTGTTCGATCCGGCCCACGATGTTGGCAAGGGTAGGGTGATCCTCCACCACCAGTGGGGCGCCCCTGCTATCGCCATCGGGATCGTTGGAGACCATGACGTTGACCAGATAGCGGCTGAAACGCGGATCGCGCAGGTTGGGCGATGTTACTTCGGGAAACGGGCTTTCAAGTTCCGCTTCCGTCCGCTGAAGGAACAACTCGGCTCGCGCGACGATGTCCTCTCGCACCTCCTTGAGATGCTCGACAATAGCCGTGACGTCCTTGAAGCGCTCCGCAATGATATCGATCGAGGCATCCACGACCATTCCGGCGGTGTCGGCATTCAGCTTGCGCAGTTCGTCCCGATGCTCCTTCTCGATTGCCGGGATGCGTTCCAGCACATCGCGAAGTTCCTCCTGCAACGAGTTGATCTTGTTTTCAATTGCTGTACGGGTGGCCTCTGGCAGGGCGTTGAAGACCTCGGGCTTGATCACCTTGCCGTCCGACATGGGCGCCAGCGCAAACCCCATCGGGGTGCGCAGGATGGCGATGTCCTGGCCTTCCGCCTTTTCGCGCAGTGACTCGAAGGCCTGTTCGTGGCGCTCTTCGAAGTCGCTGTCCAGCGACCGGTGCCGCTCGCGGTAGTCATCGGCCTGGAAAGCAGCGGGAACAGCGATGCGCAGGTCATCGACAAGTTCGTTCATCGCATCGCGGAAGCGGTTGGCCATGCCGGCCGGCAGCCGCAAGGCCTTTGGCTTGTGAGCTGTGGTGAAATTGTTGACATATACCCAGTCGTCTGGCGCCGGCATGGTAGTCGCCCGCTCGCCCAGGTAACGGTGCACGGCGCCATGACGTCCGACCCCCTGCGGACCCAGAACAAACAGGTTGTAACCGCGTTTCGTCATGGCGGCGGCAAAGCGGATGGCGCCGAGCGCACGGTCCTGTCCGATCAGGCCTTCCAGCCGCTCCAGCCTGGCGGTGGTCTTGAAGCCGAGCGAACGCGGGTCTGTCGCAGGGCGCAGGTCTTTCGCCGCTATTGGCTGCATTCTGGCGGCCGTCCCACCGGTTCGCCTTGCCATGGCACAAGTCCTCGCTGGTTCATCTGGTCGACATCGGGATGGTGGCAGGACAGCAGGCGAGCCCGCTATGATTTGCATCAATCGGGGCTTGAATGACTACACCCCCTGCAGATGGGCAGGGGATGCTGATGCTCTTGGCGTTGCTGCGGCGCGCGGGTTCAGGCGGCGGCAAGCCTCTTGCCGGGATCGTAGAAAGGCCGCTCCACGATGATGGCGCGCTCTGTTCCGGCCTCGTTGACCAGGCCTGTCCTGTTGACGACCTCGACCTCTTCGCCCAGATCGGCATGCTCTGCCGCAACCATCGCCAGTGCGATGTTCTTCTTCAGGCGAGGAGAGTAGACGGCTGACGTGACCTTGCCGATGGTCTCGCCGTTCTTCCTGACCGGCCAGTAAGACGTGTTGGGCCCATTCAACGCAGCGCCTTCAATGATCAGACCGACCTGCTTGCGTGTCACGCCCTGTTGCTTGAGGCGGCGCAAGGCGGCCTTGCCGATGAAGTCTGCTTCCATATCCAGGTTCACCAGCCGGTCAAGCCCAAGCTCGAACGGGTTGGTGTTGATGTCCGCATCCGCGTGGTAGGACAGCATGCCGCCCTCAATGCGCCGGATCGACGAGGTATGGCCAGGTTTCAGGCCGAATGGCTGGCCGGCCGCCATGATCTTCTCCCACAACTCGTCGCCGCGCGCGCTATCCCGCAGATAGAGCTCGTAACCCAGTTCGCTTGACCAGCCAGTGCGCGAAACGACCAGCGGAATGCCGTCCAGCTCAAGTTCGCGCAGCCAGTAGTATTTCAGCTCCATGATGCTGTCGCCGAACAGCGACTTCATCACCTCGCCAGATTTCGGTCCCTGCAGCTGAAGCGGCGAAACATCCGGTTCACGGATCGTCACGTCCATGCCGGCATGGACTGCAACGCCCTGCGCCCACAACAGGATGTCGCTGTCGGCCAGCGAGATCCAGAAGTGGTTCTCCGCAAGGCGCAGCAGGATCGGATCATTGAGGATGCCGCCTTCGGCATTGGTGATGAGGACGTACTTGCACTGTCCAACTGCCATCTTCGACAGATCGCGCGGCGTCAGCGTCTGCACGAACTTCGCCGCATCCGTACCGGTGATCTCCACCTGCCGCTCTACCGCAACATCGCAAAGGATTGCGTCATTGATCAGGTTCCAGAAGTTCTGCTCGGGATCGCCGAAGTCGCGCGGAATATACATGTGGTTGTAGACTGAGAACCCCTTGGCGCCCCAGCGGATGGTGGCGTCAAAATAGGGGGATTTGCGGATCTGGGTGCCGAAACCGAAATCATCTGCGTTTGCCATGGCGGTTGTCCTTGCTGGAGGGTCTCTGACTGGCCACGCGGCCTCGTCGAATGGACGAGGTTCTAGAACCAATCGGCCCCTCGCTGTGGACTGAAGTTGAAAGCGAAACAGGCTGAACGGACCAAAGATTTCACCGATCCTGGACCATTCCGGCCAGCCGTTTCAGTTGCCGGGGCCTGACACCAGCCGGGCAAGGTCGGGCCGGGTGGACTTTACCTCCCGGGTCACGATGTAGGTCATGTAGCGGTCGATACCCAGTTCCATCGACAGCATGTCTTCCATCAGGCGCTGGAATGCCGGCAGGCTGGTGGTCACCACCGTCATCACATAGTCCATGCCACCGCCGGTCGCGACGCAATCGGTGACTTCGTGAAGCTGATGGACGTGCGTCTCGAAGCGGTCGAAGTCCAGCTTGCGGTGACTGCTCAACGACACGGTGACAATGACCTTCGACACGTCGATGATGCGGCTGAGGGCAAGTTCGGCATGATAACCGCGGATCAACCCCGCCTTCTGCAGCCGGGTGAAGCGCGCCCAGCACGGCGTGGCGGAAAGGTTCACGGCCTCCGCCAGTTGCGACTTGCTCAGCCGCCCATGCTGCTGAAGTGCGCACAGGATGCGAATGTCGGTTGCGTCCAGAGCGGTCGTCTTCATGCGGTACCAGCCTTCATGGAGTGCTCACCTGTCCATCGCTGTCATGAACATCTGAAGAGCTGGTGCCGGCTGAGGGATTCGAACCCCCGACCCCCTGATTATAAATCAACAAGTATATTCTCTCAGCTTCTGTCATGGTCTGTCAAACGGTGTTTGGCATCACACATTTAAGACATTTATATCAACGGTTTGATGTGTTAATGAAAGCACCTTGTCTCTTGCGGCGTCAACTCCTGTCACTATATCTTGTGCAAAATGGACCCCCAACGGACCCCTCAATACCCCCCCCGGGGGTGGGGGGTAACACCGGGGGCGGCTAGAGTGAGAACGGTGTCATGCGCTTGACAGACAAGGATGTGAAGAACCTCTCGGCAGCGCCCGGCCAGCGGGTCGAGATCCCGGATGACATTCAGCGGGGTTTGCGGATCCGCGTCACCGACAAGGGAGTTAAGACCTGGTCTGTGCAACGGCGGATCAATGGCCGCAAGCGCCGTTTCACCATTGGTGCCTATCCGGAGATCGGGCTTGCCGAAGCGCGCGATCGGGCTGCTCGCCTCCTTGTTCAGGCTGCTGATGGCCACGACCCGGTGGCCGAGAAGCGCCAGCGTCGGCTTCAGCCCGTAGAACCAGCCAAGCCAAC
>JAZBOA010000191.1:0-6019 GCA_036350935.1 Anderseniella sp.
ATCTCCTGCACCCAGTAGCGAAGGCTGTCCATGATCATGCGGCGCACAACCGTGTGATTGCTATTGAGCGTGTTACCCACCCCACTGTCGTTGATGTACTCGGCGCGGTTGGCCGGATCAAGCAAGTAGTAAATCCCGTTGTCAATGCCCCGCAGGGAAAGCGTGGGCCCGTCTTCACCATCCTCAGCTGTATGGTTGAAGACGACGTCCAGGATTACTTCAATACCGGCATGGTGCAGCGCCTTGACCAAGTCGCGAAACTCATCGACGGGCCCCAGCCAATCCTGGCGAGAACTGTAGGCGCGATGGGGCGCAAAAAAGGTCACTGGTTCATAACCCCAGTAGTTGGGTCGATCGCCGGGCGCCGACTGGCGATCGAACTGAAAGACAGGCATCAGTTCAACGATTTGCACGCCTAATCGTTGCAGGTAGGGGATCTTTTCGATCAAGCCGGCATATGTGCCGCGGGTGGCACCGGACAGCCCGGAATTAGGATGGCGGCTGAAGCCGCGCACGTGCATTTCGTAGATCGCCGCGTCGTCGAAGCTGCGCCTCAACGGCTGGTCGCCTTCCCAATCATAGGCAGTGGGGTCGACGACGACACTCTTCATCGCCTGGGCGCAGTTCTCCAAGCCAACCTGAGACGCAATACTCCGATCATACTGGTCGTCTACGACAGCACGTGCATAGGGATCGAGCAGTACCTTGGACGGATCAAAACGGTGCCCATTCTCGGGTGCAGATGGTCCGTTGAGGCGATAGCCGAAGAGCTGTCCGGCCTGGAGTCCTGATACAAAGATGTGCCAATAAGAGCCAGTGCGATTCGTTTGTGGATCCAGGCAGAAGACGGCCGCAGGCTCGACGGCGTCAGGGCGGTCAAAGAGCAGGAGATCGACCTCGTCGGCATGATAGGAGAAGAGGGCGAAGTTTACGCCACCGTTCTCCACGGTGGCTCCTACTGGATCGGGCAGACCCGGCAAGGTATCATGTGTCTGCATGATCATTCCCCTTCGTCAAGGTCTCCAAGGTTTCCATGGCCAGCTCGAGGTCGTCTACCGCGCCGAAAAAGGTCAATACCTGCGCGATTAAGCCCGTCCATCCGGTCTGATGGCTGGCACCCAAACCGGCGCCGTTATCGCCGTGGAAATACTCGTGGAAGAGAATATGGTCCCGCCAGTAAGGATCGGACTGGAACTTTGTGAGACCGCCGAAGACAGCGCGCCTTCCCTCGTTGTCACGCAGGAAGATCTGCGCCAGACGGCGTGCTAGCTCCTGACTGACTTCCCATAATGTCATCTGGATCCCGGAGCCGGTGGGACATTCAATCGTGAATTCGTCGCCGTAGTAGGCGTATAGGTGGACCAGGCCCCTGAGCAGCAGGTAGTTGATCGGAAACCAGACAGGGCCGCGCCAGTTGGAATTGCCGCCGAACATCCCGCTGTTCGACTCGGCCGGTAAGTAGTCGACACGATACTCAGTGCCACCCACGTTCAAGACATACGGATGCTTGGCATGGAATCGCGAAATAGAACGAATGCCGTGTGGACTAAAAAACTCATCTTCGTCCAGCATACGATGCAGGATGCGACGTAATTTCTCTTCATCCACCGCTGAGAGCAAACGTCGATCGTCGGTTCCACCGGTGCCAAGAGATGGTATGCTCTGCACTAACTTGGGACGGTTTTCATTCAACCAGCGCACTCGATCCATAAAATCAGGCAGCCTGTCTGCCTCATCTGGGCGGATAATGGCACACGCTGCCAACGGCAGCAAGCCGACAAGCGACCGAACCTTCATGCGTGGAGCTCGGCCGTCGGGCAGCCGCAGGACATCATAGAAGAAGCCGTCTTCGTCATCCCACAGCGAGTCCGACCGATCGTCCTGCGGATCCATGGCGTCGTGGATCCACAGAAAGTGTTCAAAGTATCTGCTCGCCATGGATTGATAAGTTGGATCGTCGAGCGCAAGTTCTATGGCAATCTGCAGCATCGACAAAGCGTAGAAGGCCATCCAGGTCGTGCCGTCTGATTGTTCAAGATGCCCACCGACCGGCAGGGGCGCGCTGCGGTCAAAGACGCCAATGTTGTCTAATCCCAGAAAGCCACCACCAAAGAGATCATTGCCATCAGGGTCTTTGCGATTGAGCCACCAGGTGAAATTGAGTGACAGCTTTTGGAAGGCATCTCTTAAAAAGTTGATGTCGCCTTGGCCACGTATAGCTTTTTCAATGGCGTAGACACGCAGGGTGGCCCACGCATGAACGGGCGGATTAACATCGCTGAAGTTCCATTCATAGGCAGGTACTTGACCATTTGGGTGCAGGTAGCGTTCATCGAGCATGAGTGCCAACTGCTCCTTAGCAAAATCAAGATCGACAATCGCCAAGGCTACAGTATGGAATGCCAAATCCCAAGCTGCATACCAGGGATACTCCCACTTGTCCGGCATGGAGATGATGTCGGCGTTGACCATGTGGAACCACTGCTTATTGCGGATTGAGGTATGCTCCAGATCCACGCGTGACGTCAGACCATGTTCCTCCAGCCAACGCGTTACGTCATAATTATAATACTGTTTGGTCCATAGCATGCCGGCTAAGGCCTGGCGCATAACATTGCCGGCATCCTCAGACAGGCGGTCTGGTGTGAGCGAAGCGTAGAACTCATCTGCCTCCTCTTGCCGGGTGCGCAAGACGTTCTCGAAATGAGCGCCGAAGGGAGTCCCCTCGGCCGGGTAGGTAGACTTCAGCAATTCTGGCGCTGTTGTGGTCAGTCGTAAGCGGACGACATCACTCTGACCCGATTCGAGGGTGATCTGGAAATGAGGGGCTGCTTTTGTTCCTGTGCGGTCGGGATTGACAGTTGAAGCGTTGCCGTGGACCACCGCGTCGTTGATGCCGTCTTTGACGTAAGGGCTGGTGTTGGCGCTGCCAATGAGGCGTTCATTATTGGTCTCATTCTCGGTGAAAAGCAGCGGCGCATCTCCGGACAGGTAGAGAAAGCGCTCGCCCAGTGTCTCATGTTGTGCCACAATCGTGCTGAATCCCTGGCCATTCTCACCCGTTGCGAGGCTTGGCCTGGTCCCATCAGAAGACCAGGTGTTGCGGAACCAGAGCGTAGGCAGCAAATGCAGTATCGCTGTCTCCGGCCCCCGATTGTGAATCGAAATCTGGATCAGAAGATCTTCCGGCGACTCTTTGGCATACTCGACGAAGACGTCAAAGTAGCGGTCCTCGTCGAAAACGCTGGTATCGAGTAGCTCATACTCAAAATCCTCAGCGCTGCGCTGTCCGTTGGTCTGCACCAGGTCATCATAGGGATACGCCGCATGCGGATACTTATACAGATACTTCATGTAGGAATGGGTCGGCGTGCTGTCGAGGTAGAAATAGTATTCCTTGACATCTTCCCCGTGGTTGCCCTCGCTGTTGGTCAGGCCGAAGAGGCGCTCTTTGAGAATCGGATCGGCGCCATTCCACAAAGCCAGGGCAAAACAAAGCTGCTGCTGGTCGTCTGAGATGCCGGCCAGGCCGTCTTCTCCCCAGCGATAAGCGCGCGAGCGAGCCTGATCGTGGTTGAAGTAGGACCAGGCATCCCCATCACTACTGTAGTCTTCACGCACCGTACCCCACTGTCTTTCGCTCAGATATGGCCCCCATCTCTTCCACGGGACTCCTGCTGCCTTGGTTTCATCCAAACGCTTTTCTTCGGCATTCATTTTCATTTGTACCCTTTATGTGTGTTACCTACACTCTCTTGATTATGAGAAGTGATTGTACCCAACTACTCGATGGCATTGTAATAGATGTCGTCCTTAATCTACACTAAGTAATGATTTCCTTCCGTTCTTGAAGTGTTCGCTATGCAGACTGCTGAGGCTGAGGAAATGTTTTCGGTTCTTCTCCGTAAACGGTCTTGGCGTCATCACCTCTTCTGCCGGGGTGCTGTCAGCCCAGTAAAACTCAAAGGCATGCTTAAATGTCTGAATTGCCTCTTCGTTTTCTGTACTCAAATTGTATTCATTCAGCGCTTCATCGCCCCAGGAACTGTATTGGAAGTTCTGGCTGCCAACGACTAAGAACTCGTCGTCTACAATGAAACCTTTGGCGTGCATCTTACCATTATAAAAATGAATATCGACGTACTCCGTCAAGCCGCGTTTTCCCAACTCGGCAACAAAAGCCTGGATGGCGACTTTGTTTTCCATGCCATCCATTGCTTCTTCTTCGACCAAAATACGCACAGGAATGTGATTGGTATCAATCTGGTCCATCAACTGGCGCATGAAGGGCAGCGCGTGATCTTCAAAGTTACAAACTCCGTTAAAAACGATGCCTGCATCGCAAATCAAATCCAGAGTGAAGTTCACTTCAAAGATATCAAGTGACTTGTCGGCGGTTGATAACGCAGCCAGGACAGCTTCATCGGAGGCGAAGTGCACGTGCGAACGATATTGGGAAAAAACGATGTCGTCCGCTTCTGCAGGAATGGTGAATTTCAAAGCTTCAGGGGTGTGTTCGGGAACGGCTGTTACCCGATCACAGGTCACAAGCCACAGCTTATCCAATAGGGGATTCATGTTGTCACAAACCACCTCATGCGAGCCGTTCCACAAGTCGTCAAAGGTGGCTACGGCGTGCTGCGCCACCGGCCCGGTGGCCATGATGGCGTAGTCCACCATTCCCAACCCCTGGCCAGAGGGATTATCGATGGGGTAATGGAGATAGCTAGCATTGATACCTTTAGCAACGACCGTCTCACCATCAATCACGATCAGCTTGGCGTGGCTGTGCGGCCATAAACCGCTGAAATTGGCTACTTGTACGCGCCATCCGATGTCCTCGTTGACCATCTCAGGAACACCGGCCTCACGCAAATCAGCCAGGATATTCCAAACCTGGTTATTTGTCTGAAAAACGTCAAAAGCAGGCATATTCCCCACCAAGAGACGCACTGTCAGGCCACGCGGATACTGTGAAGGGTCAGCTTTTAGCTTCTCATACAGCGATGCAACCCCTTGGGCAATGACGAAACCAGGGCTGTCGCCATTCTCATCCGGAACCCACTGCATTGTTGCAAACAAAGCCTCGTATTCGGCCGTTTCCATCAGGTCGCGCATGTATTCAAAGGCCGAATTGGTGCGTGGTGGCTGGCTGCTGAAGGCCGGATCGGGATTCGGCGTGTAAAGCAGCGTATCATAGCGGTTCTGGCAGTAGGGTACCGGCTGGTCGGGAGGATGAAACTTAGGCTGGCTCAATGCCTCTAATACCCGCTGCCCGGCCTCGGTTTGTGGTTCGATCGAGCCGCAGGAATAAGGTGTTTGGGACGCATAAGCCAGCGAGCCATTATTCCACGCCAGATGTAAAATGCCATCGGCAGCGGCTGTTAACGACACGGCATCAAGGGCGCTTGTGGTTGATATGATTGCCGGATCTGACCAGCCGCTATCCGTCAAAACGCTTTCGTAAAGAAATGCCTGATCAGAGCTGGTAACACCTGTATTCTTTTCGGCCACGCCTGCACTCCAGACAAGATGGAGCTGGCCGGACCCATCCTGCCCAATGCCTGGGCGGTCTGCACACGGTGGAAAATCGACGGCCGTCTGCTGCATCTGCGGGTTCTGGTAAATCACGCGCGCATCTACGGCACACCAGGCCATGTGCACCTGGCCTTGAGCATCTGCGTTAATCTCCGGGCTGTGGCCAATACCTACTGGCTGCAGCATCTGCCAGAGGCCGTCAAACTGTGCCTGGAGAATCTGCATATCGCTCGTGTCGGCAGCCAGTTGGAAAGTGTTATTGCCGGATGCAGTGAGCCGCGGATTTTGACCCTTCCCCACGCAGCCTACGTCTGCATTCTCAGGCTGCTCGCCGCTGTTCCAAGCGGCATAGCCCAGTTGCTCCTCATCAGTTTCCCAAGCGACCATGATCAATCCGCCAGAATCCCAGGCGATGACAGGGTCACGGCCGTTTCCCGGCGCACACGCAGGCGCAGGCAGCACTACCGGTGCAATACACGCC